>JAEWFG010000302.1 GCA_023388935.1 Pseudomonadota bacterium
ATCTTAGACGGCATGTTCAGCGCTTCAATGACACCCCACGCAAATGCCTGGACTTCAAGACACCCGCCGAGGCATTCTCTGAACTCAGATCAACCGTTGCACTTCAAACGTGAATCCATCCCCCGCCATCGCGGGGAATGACAGCCGAATGCGTGGCGAGAGCTACTACGTCGCTTCCACGTCGGCTTCCGTCTCATCCACCCCGCGCTTCAGCGCGGCACGGGCGGCTTCGCGATGCTCCGTCGTGATGTGGCTGGCGACCATGCGGATGGCGGTGGCAAGCACGGCCGCATCGTCGGTGAAGCCGAGAACCGGCATCACGTCGGGGATGAAGTCGAACGGCAGGATGAAATAGGCGATCGCCCCCAACAGCGACGCCTGGACATGGCGCGGCGTCTGCCGGTCGAACGCACAGTAATAGGCGGCGAGCAGATCTTCGGCGAACGGCAATCGCGCGGCGACACGCTTTAGCTTGCGCCAGAAGCGGCGGCGCACGCTCTCGCGATCTTCCGCGAGCCGGTCGGCCGGCTCGAAGCCGACGCTGTGTTCGGCAGCCATGGTTGGAAACTCCCCGTTCAGCCCGGCGGGGCGGATAGCCGCAGCCCGTGCTGGCCACAAGATGGGGATGCGGCCGGTTGCTGCAAGACGTCAGCCTGGTGTCAACCTGGCGATGGCATTCATGGTTCTGGCAAGTTCGATATCGAGCGTGGTGACGCCGCCGGCGTCATGGGTCGACAGCGCGACCTCCACCGTCTTGTAGACGTTGCGCCATTCGGGGTGATGATCCATCTTCTCGGCGACCAGCGCGGCGCGGGTCATGAAGCCGAAGGCCTCATTGAAATCCTTGAAAACAAAGGTTTTCCCGATCGCGTCGCGACCCTGGACCTCGGTCCAGCCCGGTAGTCCGCCCAGCGCCTGCTTGCGCGCCTCCGCCGATAGCCGTTCTGCCATGGCCGTCTCCGTCCTGCAGGGAACTTTACCTTAACTCCGTCCATGCAGTCCGGGTTCATACGGGATTTCGTCCACCCGGTAACCATGACGGAGAAGTAACCCCGCCAGACAGGAAATTTGCTACAATTGCGGCCGTAAATCGCCGAGCAAGATGAAACTGAGCCTCAAGCGCCTGTTTGGGAGATCGATGACCGGGGGATTGGACCTGGCCGAGACGCCCACTCCGCCTTCGCCGCGATCAGCGGCGCGGAAGACGGCGCTCGTGTCTCTGGCGCTCGTGCTTGCGATCATCGGCACGCTCGTGGGCAGCTATTATTTCGCGATGCGACCGGTGACGCTCAAGATCGCGGTCGGTCCCGCCAACAGCGATGACCTCAAGGTCGTGCAGGCGCTGACGCAGGCTTTCACGCAGACCAAGAGCTTTGTGCGGCTGCGCCCGATCCAGACCGACGGAGCCACCGCCAGCGCCGATGCGCTCGCCCAAGGCAAGGTTGACCTCGCCATCGTGCGCGGCGATCTCGACGTACCGAAGAACGCGCAGGCGGTCGCAACGTTGCGCAAGAACGTCGTCGTACTGTGGTCCGTCCCCGGCAAGGGCAAGAAGAAGGGCGCGAAGATCACCAAGATCGCGCAGCTCGCCGGCCATCGCGTCGGCGTGGTTGGCCGCACACAGGCCAATGTCAACCTGCTCAAGGTGATCCTCCAGCAGTATGGCGTCGATCCGGCCAAGGTCGAGATCGTGCAGTTCCCGGCCAGTGAAGTTGCCGAGGCGATCCGCGCCCAGAAGGCCGACGTCTATCTCGCGGCTGGCCCCGTCAACAGCAAGATCACGTCGGATGCAATCGCCGCGTCCGCCAGGGACGGCGGCGCACTAACCTTTCTCGCCATCGATTCCGCGGATGCGATCGCGCAGAAAAATCCGGTCTACGAAGCGTCCGAGATTCCTGCGGGCACCTATAGCGGCTCGCCCGCTCGCCCCGAGGATGAGGTCAAGACCATCAGCTTCTCGCACCACATCGTGGCGCGCAAGGGAGTATCTGATACCACCATCGCCGCGTTCACGCGCCAGCTCTTCGCCGCGCGCCAGCAGCTGGCGGCGCAATTCCCGCAAGTGGCGAAGATCGAAACGCCCGACACCGACAAGGACGCCGTGATCCCCGTGCATCCCGGGGCCGCCGCCTTCGTCGACGGCGAGGAAAAGACTTTTCTCGACAAATACAGCGATTACATCTGGTGGGCGCTGATGGCGCTCTCGGCCGTAGGGTCGCTCGGCGCATGGTTCGCTGGCTACCTGAAAAAGGACGAGCGCGACAACAACAGCCATCTCCGCGATCGCCTGCTCGACATGATCGCGGCTGTGCGCAAGGCCGAGACGACCGAAGAGCTCGACCAGATGCAGGCCGAGGCCGACGAGATTTTGCGCGACACGCTGCGCTGTTTCGATGACGGCGCGATTGAAGAGGGCGCGCTCACGGCCTTCGATATGGTCCTTGACCAGTTCCACACTGCGGTCGCGGACCGCAAGGCCGTGCTGCTGAGCCTGCCGCAGAACCTGCAACGTGCGGGCGCACAGTTCAGGGCCGCCGGCAACGCGTAACCGCTTGAGCGCTTCATTGCTGCGTCACACTGTCTCAATATAGCTTGCGCCGTCATTCCGGAGCGCGCGAATCCGGAATCTCGGGATTCCGGATCTGGTCCTGCAGACCACCCCGGAACGACGGTGCAAGATGCACCCGAGACGAGCCAGCGGAGCCGCCCATGAAGATCAAATTCTCCCGCCGCCGTTTCCTCACCACCAGCGCCGCCGCGCTTGGTGCGATCGCGATGCCTTACCTCTCGCGCGCGGCCGACCGGCCGGCGGTGACCCATGGCGTGCAGTCCGGCGACGTCACCTTCGACGGCGGCGTGGTGTGGGCGCGCACCGACCGGCCCGCACAGATGTTGGTCGAGGTGGCGACGACGGAGTCGTTCAGGGATCCACGCGCGCTGCCGCCGATCGCGGCGCTGCCCGAGAGTGACTTCACCGCGAAGATGCTGATCGAGAACCTGCCGGCGGGACAGGACATATTCTACCGCGTCCGCTTCCGCGATCTCTCCCACGCCGCGATCGAAGGCGAGGCGGTGGTTGGCCGCTTCCGCACCGCGCCAGCCGACCGCCGCGACGTCAGCTTCGTCTGGGGCGGTGACGTTGCCGGCCAGGGCTGGGGCATCAATCCCGATGACGGCGGCATGTTCACCTTCTCCGCCATGCGCAAGCACCGTCCGGATTTCTTCCTGCATTCCGGCGACACGATCTATGCCGACGGCCCGATTCAATCCGAAGTGAAGCTCGCCGACGGCAAGATCTGGAAGAACGTCACGATTGCCGAGAAGGCCAAGGTCGCCGAGACGCTGGACGAATACCGCGCCGCGCACAAATACAATCTCACCGACGACAACGTCCGCGCCTTCAATGCCGAGGTGCCGATCTTCGTGCAGTGGGACGACCACGAGGTGACCAACAACTGGTCGCTGTCGAAGGAGTTGCCGGCGTCTTACAAGGTGCGCGACATCACGCTGCTCGCGGCGCGCGGAGCGCGCGCCTTCCACGAAATGTATCCGATGCGTGAAAGCATCGTCGAGCCGGGCCGTGTCTACCGCCAGATCTCCTACGGCCCATATCTCGACGTGTTCGCGCTCGACGAGCGCAGCTATCGCGGCCCGAACGGCCCCAATCTCGAAACCGCTTACGGTCCCGCCAGCTACTTCCTCGGCCCGGAACAGATCGCCTGGCTCAAGCGCGGCCTGCTCAATTCGCGCGCGACCTGGAAGGTGATCGCCTCCGACATGCCGCTCAGCCTCGTCGTGCCAGACACGCCGAAGGGCGGCTCGGAAGCTTTTGCGCAGGGCGATGGCCCGGTGCGCGGCCGCGAGTTCGAGATCGCCGACATCCTGCGCTTCATCAAGATGGCACCGATCAGCAATACGGTGTGGCTGACCGCGGACGTGCACTACGCCGCCGCGCACTACTATGATCCGAACAAGGCGCAATTCCAGGATTTCGAGCCGTTCTGGGAATTCGTGTCAGGCCCGCTGCACGCGGGCACCTTCGGTCCGAACGCGCTCGACAACACGTTTGGTCCCGAGGTGCGCTTCGTCAAGGCCCCGGGCAAGGACAACCAGAACCTGCCGCCGTCCGCCGGCATGCAGTTCTTCGGTCACGTCAAGATCGACGGCGCCTCAGGCCAGATGACGGTGACGCTGCGCGACCGCGCCGATGTTGCGTTGTGGTCGACCTCGCTCGATCCGAAACAGGCCTGATCGCTAATCCCCGGCGCGCACCCGGAGCGCCGACTCCAGCGCGTCGCTCGAACACGGCTTCTGCAGCCGCGGCCATTTGGCGAACTCGGGCGGGACGCGCGTTTCGGCGCCGTAGCCGGTGACGAACACGAACGGAATCTTCAGCGCGGCCAGCCGTTCGGCAATGGCGAAGCTCTTCTCACGAACCAGTTCAACGTCGAGCAGGGCGAAATCGGGCGCGCGCGCCGCGATGGCCTGAAGCGCCTGCGCGACCGACGCAACCGTCCGCACGCTCTTCACGCCAAACCCGATCAGACGATCCTCGAAATCAATCGCGATGATCGGATCGTCCTCCACGATCAGGACGTCGGCGGGAACGTCGGCAAAGCCGTCGGGGGAAGCAGGTGGTGCCATGATCCTGGCTATTGAGGGCTGCATGAGTTTTTCCGATCAGGACAGCCTCAGGCCGATGCCTGCGCCCAGCGCATCGGAGGGTTCCCGGAACGAAACCCACCACAGAACAGTTTTCCAGTCTGTCCACTTGTGCACACAGCCAACGAACGGAACTGGTTAAGGTCGAAGGGAGAGCAGGGGACTTGCGATGGATGCACGCACGAACAAGGCGACCGATATCAATGGGCGGCCCGCCAACAATCTGTTGCGGCGCTTGAATCAAGCCGATTACGCGCTGCTCGCGCCGCACGTCTCGTTCGAGAACGCGGCGGCCAACGAGCTGCTCTACAGTCCTGGCGACGATGTCCAGGTCGTGCACTTCCCTTGTGGACCGGCGCTCGCGACATTCCTCGTCCCCAATGAAGACGGCCGGGATGTCGAGACCATTTTGGTCGGCCGCGAAGGCGCGGTGGGCGGCATCGTCAGCGAAGGATTTCTGCCGGCCTACACCCGGATATGCGTGAAGTTCGGCGGGCCGTTTGCGCGCATTCACATCGGCAAGCTGGAGGCGGCCAAAATGCGTTCGGCCACGCTGCGCAACGTCTTTGCCCGTTACGCCGATTGCATGCTGGCGCAGATCTTCCAATCGACCGCCTGCAACGCCATCCACTCGATCGAGCAGCGCACCGCGAAGTGGATTTTGGCGGCGATGGAGCGAACCGGCGACGAGAGCAGCGTGCCGCTGACGCACGAACAGCTCGCGACGCTGCTCGGCGTTGGCCGCAGCTATGCGAGCCGCGTGCTCCAGTCGTTCAAGGCTGAAGGCGTCCTCGACACGCGACGCGGGGCGATCCTGGTCCGCAACCGCGACGGCCTGCGGCAGCGCGCCTGCCGGTGCAATGACGCGGTGAAGTTGCATTTCGAGGAGGTGCTGCGTGGGGTCTATCCGACCGAGGAGGTGGAGCGCAGCTCGGCACAGGGCTGACCCAAACAGCCGGCTCGCGATCAAAGGGCCGGTTTGGCGCAGGATTGCCCCTAAGTTCCGGGAATTCCCGGGCAAAATTCAGTCAACCAATGCCCAAAGAACGCATTGTTTTTTGATGCTTTCTGCATATATTGCGCCGCAACGCGCAGGGTGCCCGGTTGATGTGACGGGGCTTCCTTTTTGGGCGGAAAGCGCCCGTTTCCAGTCTTCCAGCGTTATTTTGAAAAGAGGTCCCGGTCCAACCGGCGAGATCGCGCTTAACCCATTGTTCGAACGCAAAGAAGCTCACTTATGAACCTTCGCAACGTCGCCATCATCGCCCACGTCGACCACGGCAAGACGACCCTGGTCGATCGCCTCCTCCAGCAATCCGGCACGTTCCGCGAGAACCAGAAGGTGACCGAACGCGCCATGGACTCCAACGACCTGGAGCGTGAACGCGGCATCACCATCCTGGCCAAGGCGGCCTCGGTGCAGTGGAAGGACACCCGCCT
>JAEWFG010000382.1 GCA_023388935.1 Pseudomonadota bacterium
CGGATACACAGGCTGTCGCCACGCCGACCGACACCAGCGCGCAGGCTGCCTCAGTCGCGCCGCCGACCACGACGAGTTCGACTGCCACCGCATCGAGCGCGACGCTCACTGCGACTGCTGCAACATCCACCGCCGTGCCGATCAGCGGCGTGCCGATCGCGATTGCCGCGGCCGTGCGCGCCGGAAGGACGCGCTTCGACATCAGCCTCGATCCGGTCGACCTCGGTCGCATCGACGTGCGCATCAATGTCGACCGCAACGGCCAGGTCACCTCGCATCTCACCGTCGAGAAGCCGGAGACGCTGTCGATGCTGAAGCAGGACGCGCCGCAATTGCAGCGCGCACTCGACGATGCCGGCTTCAAGACCGGCAGCAACGGGCTTTCCTTCAGCCTGCGCGACCAGAATGCATCGGGCCGGAATTCGGACCAGAACAACGACAATGGCGGCAATTCCCGCCGGCTGATCATCAGCGAGGATGATTCCGTTGCGGCTGCGCCTGTCGGGCGCGGCTACGGCCGCACGCTCGGATCGAGCAGCGGCGTCGACATCAGAGTGTGAGGAGTATTCGCAAATGACCACCACGAATGCCGCCACCGCCCCGTCCGTCGTCTCCGGGACGACCCAGGTGTCGTCCTCGTCGAGCTCGAGCCTGGGCTCGTCCACCGGCGCGACGCTCGCCGGCAACTTCCAGACCTTCCTGACGCTGCTGACGACGCAGCTTCAGAACCAGAACCCGCTCGATCCGCTCGACACCAACCAGTTCACCCAGCAGCTGGTGCAATTCGCCGGCGTCGAGCAGCAGCTCAAGACCAACGACTCGCTCGCCCAGCTCGTCAGCCTGCAGCAGACCACGCAGGCGACGCAGGCGCTGGGCTTCGTCGGCAAGACCGCGGTGGTCGACGGCGCCACCGCGTCCTTGACGCAATCGTCGGCGACCTGGCATCTCAGCGTGCCCTCGAGCGCCACCGTCGACATCTCGGTCACCAACAGTGCCGGCCAGACTGTGTTCACCGGTAAATATACGGCCGGCGCCGGCAGCGACATTCCCTTCACCTGGAATGGCCAGGGCAATGACGGCACGCAGTGGCCCGACGGCAAGTACACGATCTCGGCGACTGGCAAGGATCTCGCGGGCAACAATATCGGCATCGCCGCGCAGGTGCAGGGCGTGGTGTCGTCGGTCGACCTGACCCAGTCGCCGCCGCTGCTCACGATCGACGGCCAGAGCTACACGCTGAGCCAGGTGAAGAGCATCGTCGCCACCAGCAGCAATTAAGGCGGCAGTTCGATCACCTCTCCCCAGCGGGGAGAGGTCGGATTGCAAAGCAATCCGGGTGAGGGGCCGCAGCGTTCAGTGAAACCGTAACCCCTCACCCGGATCGCATCTACTGATGCGATCCGACCTCTCCCTTCGGGAGAGGTGCATCAGAGCTTGGAGCTCACACCGAGCCGGCAAAACTGGTTCGTTTGTTAGTAAAGTATTTACCTTCTGCCCGCTTGGACAGCTCGGACCTTGGTGTCCAGCCCTCCGGGCCGGCTGTGTTCCGGCCATTTTCAACGAGAATTGTATTGAAGCCTTAGGCTTAGCGGATTTTTAAGCCGGCACGCGTACGGTCACGGCGTGAGTTCAGTGGTTGAGAGTTTGTGAGTACGCCATGACAGAACCCCATCGCCCGAGGGTAAAATACGTCATCGGGCCGGACGGCAGTCCGCTGACGATTGCAGACCTGCCTGCACCCGGCACCAAACGCTGGGTCATCCGCCGCAAGGCCGAAGTCGTCGCCGCCGTGCGCGGCGGACTTCTCTCCCTCGAGGAGGCCTGCAGCCGGTATACCCTGACGGTTGACGAATTCCTCTCCTGGCAGTTTTCCATCGACCAGCACGGTCTGGCGGGTCTTCGCACCACCCGCATCCAGCAATATCGCCAGTAAGCGATCCGGAAATCTGCGGCTTTTGACGAAAATCGGCCTCGCCGCGCGAGGCCGATTTTTTTCATGTCCGCATCTCGGCGCCACTTTTGTCCGACCTCTTAACCTCCGTTAACCATATCGAAACCATCACCTAGGCAATAATTGCCCAGTCGGCCTTCTTGGGAATGCGGCCGAATCTTCTGGGGCGGTTGCTTGCAAGGTCTGACAGACTTCCTGAAAGGTATCGGCGCCGCCCGGTTCGGGGCGATGATCGCGGTCACCGCCGCGCTCATCGGCTTCTTCGCGTTCGTCATCATGCGCGTGACGACGCCGCAGATGACGACGCTGTTCACCGACCTCAGCGTCGAGGATTCCTCCAGCATCATCAAAGACCTGGAACGCCAGGGCATCCAGTTCGAGCTGCGCAACGAAGGCACCATCATCATGGTGCCGAAGGACAAGGTCACCCGTCTCCGGATGAAGCTCGCCGAGGGCGGCCTGCCCAAGGGCGGCGGGGTCGGCTACGAGGTGTTCGACAAGTCGGACGCGCTCGGCACCACCTCTTTCGTCCAGAACATCAACCATCTGCGCGCGCTGGAAGGCGAACTCGCCCGCACCATCCGCGCCATCGATCGCATCCAGGCCGCCCGCGTCCACCTGGTGCTACCGGAGCGCCCGCTGTTCTCGCGCGAGGCGCCGGAGCCGTCGGCCTCGATCGTGGTGAGGGTCCGCGGCTCGCTCGAAGCACAGCAGATCCGCGCCATCCGCCACCTCGTCGCCTCGGCCGTCAACGGGCTGAAGCCGCAGCGGGTCTCGATCGTCGACGAGGCCGGCCAGCTGCTCGCCGACGGCGCCGCGACCGATCCGGAGCAGGCGGTCGGCGACGAACGCCGAATCGCCTTCGAGAAGCGGATGCGCAAGCAGGTCGAGGACATCGTCTCCTCGGTGGTCGGTTCGGGCCGCGCCCGCGTGCAGCTCTCCGCCGATTTCGACTTCAACAAGGTCACCCAGACCTCGGACAAGTTCGACCCCGAGGGCCGCGTGCTGCGCTCCAGCCAGACCCGCGAAGAGCAGAGCACGACCGCCGAGAACAACGGCCAGGTCACCGTCAACAACGAGCTCCCCGGCAACCAGCAGAACAGCGGTCAGACGGCCAAGGACCAGAGCAAGAAGACCGAAGAGACCAACAATTACGAGATCTCCCGCACCACCAAGACCGAGGTGACCGAGGCCGGCCGGGTCAACCGCATCTCGGTCGCGGTGCTGGTCGATGGCATCTATACCAAGAACGACAAGGGCGAGCTGGCCTATCAGGACCGCACCAAGGAGCAGCTTGACCGCATCTCTGCCCTGGTCCGCTCGGCGATCGGCTTCGACCAGAAGCGCGGCGACCAGGTCGAGGTCGTCAATCTGCGCTTCGCCGATGCGCCCTCGACCGCCCCGATCGGCGAGCCCTCCGGCTTCCTCGGCATGCTGCAGTTCAACAAGGACGACGTCATGCACTTCGTCGAGCTCGGCGTGATGATGCTGCTCGGCCTCGTCGTGCTGTTCCTGGTGATCCGCCCGCTGGTCAAGCGCATCCTGGCTTCCGACGATGTCGCCGCCGCCATCAGCGGCGTCCTCGCCGGACCCGCCGCTTCGGACGAGGCCGCTCCGGCCGCCGGCGGCCAGCAGCTCCTGCCGGGCGGTGCCGCGAGCGCGATCGACGTCGCCACCATTCAGGGCCAGGTCCACGCCCAGTCCGTTCATCGCGTCGGCGAGCTCGCCGAGCGCAACCCCAACGAGACCGTCGCCATCATCCGCCAGTGGCTCGCCGAGCCCGCCAAATGACCCAAGCCAAGTGAATCAAGAAGTGATCTGACATGGCCAGCCTGCAAAACGCCAATACGAACGACATCACCAACGTGATCTCCACGCTGGGTCAGCGCGCCGGCAATCGTGCGGGCAAGGTCGAAGCACTGTCCGGCCCGAAGCGCGCCGCGATCCTGATGCTGGCGCTGGGCGAGCAGTATGGCGGCAAGATCTGGGGCCTGCTCGATGACGACGAGGTGCGCCAGCTGTCGCTGGAAATGTCGACGCTCGGCACTGTCGAGGTCGATACCGTCGAGGACATGCTGCTCGAATTCGTCTCGCGCATGTCGGCCTCCGGCGCGCTGATGGGCAATTTCGACGCCACCGAGCGGCTGCTGCAGCAGTACCTGCCGCCCGAGCGCGTCAACGGCATCATGGACGAGATCCGCGGCCCTGCCGGGCGCAACATGTGGGAGAAGCTCTCCAACGTGCAGGAAGAGGTTCTCGCCAACTACCTCAAGAACGAATACCCGCAGACCATCGCGGTGGTGCTGTCGAAGCTGAAGTCGGAGCACGCCGCCCGCGTACTCGGCATCCTGCCCGAGGAGCTCGCGCTCGACGTCGTCAACCGCATGCTGAAGATGGAGGCGGTGCAGAAGGAGGTGATCGAGAGCGTGGAGAAGACGCTGCGCACCGAATTCATGTCCAATCTGTCGCAGACCCGTCGCCGCGACGCCCACGAGGTGATGGCGGAGATCTTCAACAATTTCGACCGCCAGACCGAAACCCGCTTCATCACCTCGCTGGAAGAGGACAACCGCGAATCGGCCGAGCGCATCAAGGCATTGATGTTCACCTTCGACGACCTCGTGAAGCTCGATTCCGGCTCGGCCCAGACCTTGATGCGCAACGTCGACAAGGACAAGCTCGGCGTCGCGCTCAAGAGCGCCAACGAGGACGTTCGCAACTTCTTCTTCGGCAACATGTCCTCGCGCGCGGCCAAAATGCTCCAGGACGACATGGCGGCGATGGGCCCGGTCCGCCTGCGCGATGTCGACGAGGCGCAGGCACTGCTGGTCAACCTGGCCAAGGACCTCGCCGCCAAGGGCGAGATCATGTTGACCAAGAACCGCGCCGACGACGAGCTGGTGTACTGATGGCCGCTCCGGCAAAATTCCTGTTCGATACCGACTTCGCCGCGCCCGAGCGGACCACGCGCGAGAAGGCCGCGACCGCGGCCGAGATCGCCCGGAAGGTCGCGGACGCGGAGGCGCGCGCCTACCAGGACGGCTTCGCCGCCGGCCAGCGCGAAGCCAAAGCCGAGAGCGACCGCCGCGTCGCGCTCGCCATGGAAGAGATCAACATCGCGATCCGGGGCATCGCGTCCGGCATCGGCAATATCGAGTCCAAGATGGAGACGGAGGCGGTCGACGTCGCGGTCGCGGTGGCGCGCAAGCTGTGCGCCGATCTGGTCGCCGCCGAACCGCTCGGCGAGATCCTCGCGCTGGTCAAGGATTGCTTCTCGCATCTGGTCGCCACGCCGCATCTCGTCGTCCGCATCAACGACGCGCTCTACGACGCCGCGCGGGAGAAGATCGAACGGCTTGCCAGGCAGAGCGGCTTCGAGGGCCGGCTGGTGATCCTGGCCGAGCCTGAAATTGCCACCGGCGACTGCCGGATCGAATGGGCCGATGGCGGCATCGTGCTGGAGCGCGCCGCCATCGCGGCCAAGATCGACGAAATGGTCGGACGCTATATCGCGTCCCGGAGGGGGAGCTAAGCCATGAGCAACACCGACGGGCAGGTCCCGCTGCCCGATCTCAACGGCCCGTTGCCGCCGACCAGCACGGATGTCGGCTACAACGAGGACGAATATGCGGCGCGCGTCGCCGCCGACCTCGAAGCCGTGTTCGACGTTCCAGTGCAGGTCTCGGCCGTGCTCGGCCGCTCAAAGATGGACGTCGGCGAGCTGTTGAAGCTCGGGCCCGGCACCGTGCTCGAGCTCGACCGGCGCGTCGGCGAGGCCATCGACATCTATGTCAACAACAAGCTGGTCGCCCGCGGCGAGGTCGTCCTGGTCGAGGACAAGCTCGGCGTGACCATGACCGAAATCATCAAGACCGAACGCACGTGATCATTTTGAGCATGATCTCGTCGGAAAACCGCTTCGCGCTTTTCCGGATCATGCTGATGCAATCGCAGGGAATGACGCGCGATAGCGGGACCAGACGGACAGGAGACTGACATGCGGCTTCTCATCGTTGGCACATTGAAGGGCCAGCTGACCACCGCCACCAAGATCGCGATGGAGAACGGCGCCACCGTGACCCACGCCGAGGATCACGAGCAGGCGATGCGCGTGCTGCGCGGCGGCAAGGGCGCCGACCTCCTGCTGGTCGACGTCGCCCTCGACATCCGCGAGCTCGTGATGCGGCTGGAAGCCGAGCACATCCACGCCCCGATCGTCGCCTGCGGCATCACCAACGATGCCCGCGCCGCGGTCGCCGCGATCCACGCCGGCGCCAAGGAATACATCCCGCTGCCGCCGGAGCCGGAGCTGATCGCGGCAGTGCTGGCCGCGGTCGCCAACGATTCCCGCGAACTGGTCTATCGTGACGATGCGATGGCCAGGGTGATCAAGCTCGCGCAGCAGATCGCGGGCTCGGACGCCTCGGTGATGATCACGGGCGAATCCGGCACCGGCAAGGAAGTGCTGGCCCGCTACGTTCATACGCGCTCGGCGCGGGCCAAGCGCCCGTTCATCTCGATCAACTGCGCCGCGATCCCCGAGCATCTCCTGGAGTCCGAGCTGTTCGGCCATGAGAAAGGTGCCTTCACCGGCGCGGTCGCACGTCGCATCGGCAAGTTCGAGGAGGCAACCGGCGGAACGCTGCTGCTCGACGAAATCTCGGAGATGGACGTCCGCCTGCAATCGAAGCTGCTCCGCGCGATCCAGGAGCGTGTGATCGACCGCGTCGGCGGCACCAAGCCTGTCGCCGTCGACATCCGGATCATCGCGACCTCGAACCGCAACCTGGCCGAAGCCGTGCGCGAGGGCACGTTCCGCGAGGACCTGCTGTTCCGCCTCAACGTCGTGAATTTGAAGATCCCGCCGCTGCGCGAGCGTCCCGCCGACATTCTCGAGCTCGCCCAGCACTTCGTGAAGAAATATGCCGAGGCCAACGGCGTGCCGCTGCGCCCGATCGCTGCGGAAGCCCGCCGCGTGCTGTCCACCAACCGCTGGCAGGACAACGTCCGCGAGCTTGAAAACACCATGCACCGCGCGGTGCTGATGGCGCAGGGCGACGAGATCGGACCCGACGCGATCATCACCCCCGACGGCGACCGCCTCGACCTCGCCAAGACCGCACCGGCGGTGGCGCATGCGACGATGGCCGCCGAGCAGGTGACGCGGGCGCTGGTCGGCCGCACAGTCGCCGACGTCGAACGCGACCTGATCCTGGAAACGCTGAAGCACTGCCTCGGCAACCGGACCCACGCTGCCAACATCTTGGGCATCTCGATCCGAACGCTGCGCAACAAGCTCAACGAATATGCCGACGGCGGCATCCCGATCCCGCCCGCCGGCACGCCCGGCGAATATCCGCGCATGCCGATGGTGGGAGCGTAGGCCCACCCGCGCTGGCTGAGAATGCAGATGCCCGGACTCAGTCGGCCGCGTCGCGCTCCTCTCGTGCCCCGGACGCAGCGCAGCGCCCTTGGCGGTGCACTGCAGAGCCGGGGCCCATGTTTCCGGGAGCACGAACCGTGTGGCATGGGTCCCGGCTCTGCGCAGCAGCGTTGCACGCTGCAGCGCGTCCGGGACACAAGAGTGGGGCTGCCTATAGGCACACTGCATCATTGCGAGCCTCACGAGCATCCTTCGCATATCCGGACCGCGCCACGTGACTAGGCCATGACGACCGCAGGCCCTATAACTCGACGTGAGAACCACGCGAGGTGACGGTGTCTGAATCTCAAATCACGGACTGGCTGGCGTCGCAGCAGCAGGCGATGATCGATCTGCTGCGCGATGTCGTGAACATCGACTCCGGGTCCTATGACAAAGAAGGCGTCGATGCGGTCGGTGCGCGGTTCGAGCGGCATTTTGCCGAGCATGGGATTCCTTTCAGGCGCGAAAGCCATGGCACATTCGGCGACGCGATCCACGCCGAGGTGGCAAAGCCGGGCAGCAACGAGCGACCGGTGCTGTTGATGGGGCATCGCGACACTGTGTTCGGCAAGGGCGAGGCCGGACGCCGTCCATTCACGATCCAGGGCACGCGCGCCTATGGGCCGGGGGTCGCCGATATGAAGGCCGGCCTCGTCATGAACGTGTTCGTGGCAACCGCCTTCCAGAAATTCGGCGGCAATCCGCATCCGATCAAGGTGCTGATCACCTCGGACGAAGAGATCGCATCGCCCTCCTCCCGCCCCGTGATCGAGCGTGAGGGACGCGCCGCCCGCGCCGTGTTCAATTCCGAGCCCGGCCGGCCGACCGGCAATGTCGTGACCAGCCGCAAGGGCGGCATCTTCATGCAATTCGCCATCACTGGCAAAGCCGCGCATTCCGGCGCCAATTTCGCCGCCGGCATCAGCGCCATTGGCGAGCTTGCCCACAAGGTCGTGCAGATCCATGCGCTGACCAATCTCGACAAGGGCATCACGCTCAATGTCGGGCTGGTGTCGGGCGGCCAGTCCGTCAACACGACGGCGCCGTATGCGGAGGGTCAGATCGACCTGCGCTATGTCGATCCGGCGGACCGTGCGACGGTGACGGCCGCGATCGAGAAGATCATCGCGACGTCCTACGTACCGGGCACGAGTGCAACGCTGACGATCAAAGGCGAGTTCGTCCCGGTGGTGCAGAGCTCCGACTCGAAGGCGCTGTTCGAAGGCTATCAGGCGGCGGCAAGGCAGGCCGGCCTCACCACGCTCGAGGGCGAATTTTCCGGCGGCTGCGCCGATTCCGGCTTCACGGCTGCGGTCGGCACTCCAACCATCTGCGGCGTCGGACCCGTCGGCGGGCTCGCGCACACGCCGGAGGAGTATCTCGAGCTCGACAGCATCGTGCCGCGCGCACAGGCGCTGGCGCTGGCGATCTTGCGGGGATAGTCGCTGCACACTCCGACGTCATGCCCGGGCTTGACCCGGGCATCCACGTCTCTCCTCAATGGCGGCTGCACGTGGATGGCCGGGTCAAGCCCGGCCATGACGAGCCGAGAGAGCCGTTACGAATAACTCGGCGCGTCCGGCTTGCGGAAGATGTGGATGGGGTCGCCGGGAATGATCACGGGCTGGCCGCTGAACATCGCATAAGCATAGAGCGCGAGATAGGCGATCGCCAGCGCGCCGATGGCATAGAAGGCCCAGGTCGCGACGCGCTTCATCGTTTCGCTCCGTTGCCGTCCCGGCGGGAAGGCTCAGGGCGCTTCTAGAGCGATGATGGGGAAAAGGCCAGCCTGTGCGGCCTGAGACTGGCGGCGGTCAAACGCCGCGCCGGCCGCGCAAGGGAACGCTGACCTCCGCAAGCCTTGCCGCGTCTTCGTCCTGGTCGACCGCCACATACTGGCCGTGCCAATAGGCGAGCGCCGCAGTCCGCGTCGAACTCCTGATGTCCCTGACACGGCCGATGACGATGCCGTGCGAGTGTCGCTCGACGATCTCCTCGACCTCGCAATCAAAGGCCGACAACGCACCGATCAGCAGCGGAACGCCCGAGACGGCCGTTACCCACCTGGCGCCGGCAAAACGGTCGGCACCCTTCAGCCCGCCCTTGCCGGCAAAGCGCTCGGCGACATCGAGCTGGTCGGCATTGAGGATGTTCACGCCGAAGGCGCCGTGACGCTTGATCAGCGGGAAGGACGATGCGTCGCGATTGATGCTGACCAGCAGCGTCGGCGGCTCGACCGACAGCGAGGTCACTGAGGTCACCGTCATGCCGGTGATGTCCTTGCCCCGTCCGGCGGTGATGACGCTGACGCCTCCGGTGAGATGGCGCATGGCGCCGCGGAAATCGGCGGACGAGACGGGGATTTCGGTCATGAGATCGCGGGGAACTACATTCATGGCATGGTCCCCGGAGCGGGGTTCCCTTCTATTTAGACACGATCATCCGCCGACAAAAGATGGCTCAGGATCGAGCCTTCGAGGCTCGCAAGCTTGGCCGAGCCGCGCTCGCGCGGACGGGGTGTATTAATCGTAACGTCATGGGCAATGCGGCCCTCATCGATCACCAGCACCCGGTCCGCCAGCGCGACCGCTTCGGAGACGTCGTGGGTCACCAGGATCGCGGTAAAGCCCTGGTCGCGCCAGACGCGCTCCAAGAGCCGCTGCATCGAGATGCGGGTCAGCGCGTCGAGCGCACCGAGCGGCTCGTCGAACGCGAGCACGCGTGGACGGGAGACCAGCGCGCGGGCAAGGGCCACGCGCTGTTTCTGACCGCCTGATAGCACCGAAGGCCACTGGCCGCGCTTGTCGGCCAGCCCGACCTCGGTCAGCGCCTTCTCGGCACGCGCATGCGCATCACCTGAAGCACGGTCGCGGCCGAGACCGACCTCGACATTGGCGAGCACGCGCGCCCAGGGCAGCAACCGCGGCTCCTGGAACATCACGCGGATGTCCTCTGCCCGGACCTCG
Source organism: Pseudomonadota bacterium (assembly GCA_023388935.1). Taxonomy (GTDB): domain Bacteria; phylum Pseudomonadota; class Alphaproteobacteria; order Rhizobiales; family Xanthobacteraceae; genus Bradyrhizobium. Next base: position 10,343 of record JAEWFG010000382.1, read on the forward strand.
TCGCCGAAGCTGATGCTGCCGGCGTCGATTGTCTCCAGGCCGGCGATCAGGCGCAGCAGCGTGCTCTTGCCGCAGCCGCTCTTGCCCACGATCGCGACGAACTGGCCGGCGGGGATGTGCAGGTCGATACCACGCAGCACCTCGTTGTCGCCGAACGATTTGCGCAAGCCCCGGATGCTGAGCGGCAGGCCGCTGGTGTGCACCGGGCGCTCCTCGCGCACCACACGGGCCTGAGGCGCGAAACTGGCGCGGCTGGCGAGCTCGGTTTCGGGAAGGGACGTACGAAGCGCTGTCTGCATGTCACTCTCAATGTTTCTGGAAGGCGGGGTGCCAGGAGAGCGTCAGGCGCTCCAGCACGCGGGAGGCGCTGTCGGCGAGCTTGCCGAGCAGGGCGTAGATCAGGATCGAGAGCACGACGACGTCGATCAGCATGAACTCGCGCGCCTGCATCGCCATGTAGCCGAGGCCCGAGGACGCCGCGATGGTCTCGGCGACGATCAGGGTCAGCCACATGATGCCGAGCGCGAAGCGGATGCCGACGAAGATCGAGGGCAGCGCGCCGGGGAAGATCACGCGGCGGAACAGTTCTCCGTCGCTCATGCCGTAGATCCGGCCCATCTCGATCAGCTGCGGATCGACGGTGCGGATGCCGTGCAGCGTGTTGAGATAGATCGGGAAGAATACGCCGAGCGCCACCAGGAAGAGCTTGGCGCTCTCGTCGATGCCGAACCAGAGGATGACGAGTGGGATCAACGCCAGATGAGGCACGTTGCGTACCATCTGGAGCGTGGTGTCGGTGAGTTTTGCCGAAAGCTGCGACAGGCCGTTGGCGAGACCGAAGGCGAAGCCGATGCCGCCGCCGATCAGGAAGCCGATCGAGGCGCGCCAGAACGAGACCCAGATGTTGCGGACGAGTTCGCCGGAAAGCAGCAGCTTCCAGCCTACGAGCACGACGTCGCTCGGCGCCGGCAGCACGCGCGTCGGCACGAAGCCGGTGACGCTCGCGACCTGCCAGATCGCGATGATGGCGAGCGGCACGATCCACTGGACCAGGCCGTCGACGCGCGGCAGACGGAAGCTGCGCGAAAGAGGAATGCTGTCGATGAGGCTCATGATTGCGATGCCTGCCTGGAAGGACGGTAGTCGTTGCCGACGGTCTCGCCGAACGGACCGTTGTTGGGATGCAGCCGCGTCACGTTGCTGCCGTGCGCGAGCGAGAGCAGCGGGAAGACCAGCTCGGCGAAGCGATAGGCCTCCTCCAGATGCGGATAGCCCGACATGATGAAGGTATCGATGCCGATGTCCTGATACTCCTTGATGCGCGCCGCAACCGTCTGCGCATCGCCGACCAGCGCCGTGCCGGCGCCGCCGCGCACGAGGCCGACACCGGCCCAGAGGTTGGGGGCGATCTCGAGCTTGTCGCGCTTGCCACCATGGAGCTGCGCCATGCGCTGCTGGCCGACCGAGTCCATCCGCGCAAAGTTCTGCTGCGCCTTGGCGATGGTCTCGTCGCTGACATGCTTGATCAGGTCGTTCGCGGCGCGCCAGGCCTCCTCATTGGTCTCGCGGACGATCACATGAAGGCGGATGCCGAAGGAGAGCTTTCGGCCGCGGGCGCCGGCGACCGCCCTCACCTTGGCGATCTTCTCGGCGACCAACGCCGGCGGCTCGCCCCAGGTGAGATATTTGTCGACGGTGTCGACGGCGACGTCGATGCCGGCATCCGACGAGCCGCCGAAATAGAGCGGCGGCCGTGGCGACTGCACTGGGGGGAACAGCAGCTTGCCGTCCTCGATGCGGATGTGCTTGCCGGCGACATTGACGGTCTTGCCGGCGAGCAGGTCGCTATAGACGTTGAGGAACTCACGGGTGACCTCGTAACGCTCGTCATGGCCGAGGAAGATGCCGTCGCCCTTGTTCTCGACGGGATCACCGCCCGTGACGACGTTGACCAGGAGCCGGCCATTGCTGATGCGGTCGAGCGTCGCCGTCATGCGCGCTGCCACACTCGGCGATTGCAGGCCGGGCCGAACAGCCACGAGATAGCGCAGCCGCTCGGTGAACGGCGCGACGCTGGACGCCACGATCCAGGAGTCCTCGCAACTCCGCCCGGTCGGCAGCAGCACGCCGAAATAGCCGAGCTGATCGGCGGCCTGCGCGATCTGGCGCAGATAGTTGAAGTTGACCTCGCGGCCGCCGGTCGCCGTACCGAGGTAACGGCCGTCGCCGTGGGTCGGCAGGAACCAGAGGATATTGCTCTTGGATTGGCTCATGGATGGACTCCGATGACTAACCGTAGGTCGTACCGACGGCGGCGGCGACGATGCCGATCGACATGACAATTGCTGCGATCACGCGTTGAAGGATGCGGCTCATGTTCAAACCGTTATGAATGGGAAGGCTGGTCGGCACGATCAGGCTGCCGGGTTGCGCCAGACGATGTCGCGGATCGCGATCGGCTTCGGGATCAGGCCGAGCTTGTGGAAGCGATCGGCAACGCCCTGCTGGGTCGTGACGATGTCGTCGGTGACGGGGCCGACGCGATAGGACGAGCGATTGGCCGCGATGGTCTGGATATCGAGCGGAATGCCCGTGACCGCAGCAAGCGACTTCGCGACCTCGTCGCGGTGCTGCTCGGCCCAGGCGGCGGTTGCCGTGGTGACGTCGATGATCTGTTGCAGGACCGCACCGTGGTTCTTCGCAAAATCGCGGTTGGCGATGTAGAAGGAGTTGGTCTTGGTGATCTCGTGGGCGTTGACCAGGATGCGGCCATTCTGCTTGGTCTCGCCGATCGCGAAATAGGGATCCCAGATCGCCCAGGCCTCGATGCTGCCATTGGCAAAGGCAGGGCCGGCATCCGGCGGCGTCAGATAGACCGGCGTGATGTCGGCATAGGTGAGGCCGGCCCTCTCCAGCGTCTGCACCACGATGTTGTGGGCGCTGGAACCTTTGGTGAAGCCGACGCGCTTGCCCTTCAATTCAGCAATCGCGCGGATCGGCGAATCCTTCGGAACCAGGATGCCCTGGCCGTTGGTGATGGGCTGGCCTGCGGCATAGACGATCGCGGCGCCCGCGGCTTGCGCAAACACCGGCGGGGAATCGCCGACCGCGCCGTAGTCGACGCTGCCGACATTCATCGCCTCCATCATGGGCGGGCCCGAGGAGAACTCGACCCATTTCACCTCGATACCCTGCGGCGAAAAATGTTTTTCCAAGGCGGCCTGCTGGCGCGTGATGACCAGCACGCCGTTCTTCTGGTAGCCGATACGAATTTCCTTTACCGCGCCTTGGGCATTCGCGCGCGAGGCGAACGCGGCCGCCGCCGCAGTTCCAACGGATAGTTTCAAGAAGTCCCGACGCTGCATTCAACACTCCCGGCCGCAAATGGCCGTCATTCCTTGCGATGCGGAAATGATGGTGCGCCTTGGCTGAGGTGTCGAGACGCGCAGAAAAATAGCGATGCGAGCACTGCGCTCAGCGCGGCACGCATGTTTATTCTTTCAACGCGCGGAGCGAATGAAGATGGAATTTTTCTGCACGCAGATGTGAACGCCGCGCGTATCCGACCCGAGACTCGCGGCCGGATCAAAAAACGTAAAAACAACCCCATGCAAAGTAGCCAGCGGCCGACCGGGCACGCGCTTTTTCCGATATCTTTGACACGTCGGGCAACACAGCGGCATAATGTCATTGTGGCTGCGCGTGGGCAGAGCTTCTGCCGAACCAGTTAACTCTGCCATTTCACGGGCAAGTTCTGCAGCCCGCGGAACGCCCAGCCGCCGATCCGCACCGGCTCGTCACCGGCGATCTCGATGCGGCCAGCACGTGCGAACACCGTCGGCAGCGCGACGTCGGCGATCATGGCGCGCGAGGCCCAGGCACCGGCGCAGAAATGCGGACCGGCGCCGAACGCAACGCTCTTGGCCGTATCACGCCGCACGTCGAATTCGTCGGCGCGCTCAAAATGCTTCTCGTCGCGATTAGCCGAACCGAACATCAGGAACACGCGCTCGTCGGTCTCGAAGGCGACGTCGCGGACCGACCACGGCTTTGCGATGCGCCGCGGCGACATGCCGATCGGCGAGATCCAGCGCGCGTATTCCTCGAAGGCCTGGAGCCAGGAGACCTCGCCCTTGCGCACGAGATCGAGCTGGTCGGGATGGCTCAGCAACGCCCATACCGTGCCGGCGATCGCCTTGCGCGGTTCGTTCTGTCCGCCGGAGATCGCGAGTTTGACATTCGCGCGCACGCTCTCCATCGGCATGCCGGAGGCGAGGAGGACGCCGAGGATGCTCTGGTCGGGATTCCTGCGCATCACCGGCAGGATGTCATCGATTGCGGCATCGATGCCAGCGGTCGCCGCATGGCAGCGCGCCTCGACCGCGGGATCGCCGGTGTAGTTGGCGATGCCCTCGATCATGCCCTGCGACCACGCATCCATGTCCTGGAAGCGGATGTTGGTGAGGCCGGTGATCGACTTCAGGCATTCTCCGGAGAACGGCAGCGCGAAGTCGCGCATGAAGTCGATCCGCGCGCCCGGCTCGATCGCCTCGATGATGCGGTCGGCATGGGCCTGGAACTGCGCGGTCCAGTGCGCCTTCACCGTCTTCGGCGACACCGTCGGAAACATCGCGCGGCGCTCGACCTGATGTGCCTCGCCGTCCTTGCGCATCATGTTGTGGCCCATCAGCCGGTTCATCAGGCCCGCGGGCTGGTGCGAGGAGAACACGTCGATCTGCTTCTCCGAGATCGAGATGTCGTCGCGGCAGGCAAGCAGCGTCGAGCCGAGCTGCGGCACGAAAGCGATCGGCGCCTCCTTGCGCATTTTGGCAAGCATCGGATAGGGATCGGCCCAGAACGCGGCCGGGTCGATGTCGATGCGCGGCGCGGTGCTCAAGCGTGTTTCCTCGGGATTTTTGGTTGTTTGTCGCGGAGCGTATCAACAACGCCCTCAAGCGGGAAGCTGGCAGTTCCAATGACGCCGAATGGGTCCCGGCTCTGCGCAGCAGCGCTGCGCGCCGCAGCGCGTCCGGGACACGAGAGTTAGCGTACAGTCTCGTGCCCCGGACGCAGCGCAGCGTGAAACGGTGCGCTGCTGAGCCGGGGCCCATGCCAAATGCGGAGCGCGCTACCCCGCCGCCGCCTTGGCCGGCGCGACGTTGATGGCGAGCTTGCCGTAGCGGTCGGTGAACGCCTCGGTGTCGATCTCCTCGAGCTTGATCTCGCCGCTCATCACGCCCTGCTTCCAGGCGGTCTGGGCCGGATCGTTCTGGAACTCCGGCATCACCTCGCGGCCGAACAGCTCGAGCGATTCGCAGATGTGCTCGTGGCTGTTCTTGCCGGCCTGGTTGAGCAGGATGACCTGATCGATGTGCGAGCCCTGGAAGCGCTTGAGCTTCTTGCGGATCGTCTCAGGCGAGC
>JAEWFG010000409.1 GCA_023388935.1 Pseudomonadota bacterium
AAGCATCTGCCGACCATGCTGACGACCGACCTCTCGCTCCGGTTCGATCCGATCTATGAGAAGATCTCGCGGCGCTTCCTCGAGAACCCGGATCAGTTCGCGGACGCCTTCGCCCGCGCCTGGTTCAAGCTCACCCATCGCGACATGGGTCCGATCCAACGCTATCTCGGCCCGCTGGTGCCGAAGGAGACGCTGATCTGGCAGGACCCGATTCCGGCCGTGAATCACGAGCTGGCCAACGATCAGGACATCGCCTCGCTGAAGACGAAGATCCTGGCGTCGGGCCTCTCGGTGTCCGAGCTGGTCTCGACCGCATGGGCGTCGGCCTCGACGTTCCGCGGCTCGGACAAGCGCGGTGGCGCCAACGGCGCGCGCATTCGCCTCGCGCCGCAGAAGGACTGGGAGGTGAACCAGCCGGCTCAGCTCTCCAAGGTCCTCGGCAAGCTCGAAGCGATCCAGAAGGAGTTCAATGCCTCGGCCGGCGCGAAGAAGGTCTCGCTTGCCGACCTGATCGTGCTCGGCGGCACCGCCGCGGTCGAGAAGGCCGCGAAGGATGCCGGCGTCGACGTGAAGGTTGGCTTCACGCCGGGCCGCATGGATGCCTCGCAGGAGCAGACCGACGTCGTCTCCTTCGCGCCGCTGGAGCCGCCGGCCGATGGTTTCCGCAACTACATCGGCAAGAAGCAGCAGTTCATGATGCCCGAAGAAGCGCTCGTCGATCGCGCGCAGCTGCTCCGGCTCACCGGGCCCGAGCTCACGGTGCTCGTCGGCGGCCTGCGCGTGCTCGGCGCGAATGCCGGCGGTTCGAAGCACGGCGTTCTCACCTCGAAGCCGGGGACGCTGAGCAACGACTTCTTCGTCAACCTGCTCGACATGGGCACGCAGTGGGCGCCGGCAACTGACGGCACCTATGAGGCCCGCGACCGCAAGACCAATGCGGTGAAGTGGACCGGCACGCGCGCCGACCTGATCTTCGGCTCGCACTCGCAGCTCCGCGCCTTCGCCGAGGTCTATGCCTCGTCGGATGCGAAGCAGCAGTTCGTCAAGGACTTCGCCAAGGCCTGGACCAAGGTGATGAACCTCGACCGGTTCGACATCGCGGCCTGAGCCAGAAGCTCAGCAAGCGACAAACAAAAAGGGCGGCCGCGAGGCCGCCCTTCGTGTTTCTGATGGTGCGAGACTTACTCGCCGGCTGCTTCGCGCGGAGCCGACTGGCCTTCGGCCGACTTCTCCTTGGCCTCGAGGTCCTCGCCGGTGGTCTGGTCGACCACCTTCATCGACAGGCGGGTCTTGCCGCGGTCGTCGAAGCCGAGCAGCTTGACCTTGACCTTGTCGCCTTCCTTGACGACGTCGGAGGTCTTCTGCACGCGGTTGGCCGCGAGCTGGCTGATGTGGACGAGGCCGTCCTTGGAGCCGAAGAAGTTCACGAAGGCGCCGAACTCCATCACCTTGACGACGGTGCCGTCATAGATCTGGCCCACTTCCGGATCGGACGCGATCGACTTGATCCACTTGATCGCAGCCTTCATCGCCTCGCCGTCGCTGGAGGCGACCTTCACGGTGCCGTCGTCCTCGATGTTGACCTTGGCGCCGGTCTTCTCGACGATCTCGCGGATCACCTTGCCGCCAGTGCCGATCACTTCGCGGATCTTGTCGGTGGCGATCTTGAAGGTCTCGATGCGCGGCGCGTATTCGCCGAGCTCGGCGCGGGCGTTGGTGAGCGCCTTGGCCATTTCGCCAAGGATATGGATACGCCCGTCCTTGGCCTGACCGAGCGCGACCTTCATGATCTCCTCGGTGATGCCCTCGATTTTGATGTCCATCTGGAGCGAGGTGATGCCCGCTTCCGTACCGGCGACCTTGAAGTCCATGTCGCCGAGATGGTCCTCGTCACCGAGGATGTCGGAAAGAACCGCGAAGCGCTTGTCTTCGAGGATCAGGCCCATCGCGATGCCCGCGGTCGGCCGCTTCAACGGCACGCCGGCATCCATCAGCGCGAGCGAGGCGCCGCAGACTGAAGCCATCGAGGACGAACCGTTCGACTCGGTGATCTCCGACACCACGCGCGTGGTGTAGGGGAATTCGTGATGCGGCGGCAGCACCGGGTGGATGGCGCGCCAGGCGAGCTTGCCGTGGCCGATCTCGCGGCGCTTGGTGCCGCCGAGGCGACCGGTCTCACCGACCGAGAAGGGCGGGAAGTTGTAGTGCAGCAGGAACGTTTCCTTGTACGTCCCCGATAGCGCGTCGATGTATTGCTCATCCTCGCCGGTGCCGAGCGTGGTCACGACCAGCGCCTGGGTCTCGCCGCGAGTGAACAGCGCCGAGCCGTGGGCGCGGGGCAGCACGCCGACTTCCGCGACGATGTTGCGCACGGTCTTGGAATCGCGGCCGTCGATGCGCTTGCCGGTGTCGAGGATGTTCCAGCGAACGATCTTGGCTTCCAGCTCCTTGAACACGGCGGCGACGCGGAGCTTGTCGTATTTCGGCTCCTGGCCCTCCGGGAAGTAGTGGGCCATCACCTTTTCCTTGGCCTTGCCGACCGCGGCATAACGGTCCTGCTTGACCGGAATCGCATAGGCCGAGCGCAGCTCCTGCTCGATCAGGCCGAGCATTTCCTTTTCGATCGCCGAATTGTCGATCACGGTGACTTCGCGCGGCTCCTTGGCGGCCTTCTCGGCGAGTTCGATGATCGCCTCGATGACCGGCTGGAAGTGGCGGTGACCGAACATCACCGCGCCGAGCATCACGTCTTCGTTGAGCTCCTTGGCTTCCGATTCGACCATCAGCACGGCGTCGGCGGTGCCGGCGACGACCAGGTCGAGCTGGGTGTCGACCATCTCGTCGAGCGTCGGATTGAGGATGAACTCGTCATTGGCGAAGCCGACGCGCGCTGCGCCGATCGGGCCCTTGAAGGGCGCGCCGGACAAGGTCAGCGCGGCGGATGCGGCCACCAGCGCCACGATATCGGGATCGTTCTCCATATCGTGCGACAGCACGGTGACGATCACCTGGGTTTCGTTGCGCCAGCCGTCGACGAACAGCGGACGGATCGGACGGTCGATCAGGCGGGAGACCAGTGTCTCCTTCTCGGTCGGACGACCCTCGCGCTTGAAATAGCCGCCGGGAATGCGGCCGGCTGCGTACGTCTTCTCCTGGTAGTCGACGGTCAGCGGCAGGAAGTCGACGCCCTCACGCGGCGCCTTCGCCGCGACGACGGTAGCGAGCACCACGGTCTCGCCATAGGTGGCGACGACGGCGCCGTCGGCCTGGCGGGCGATCTTGCCGGTTTCGAGCTTGAGAGGACGTCCACCCCAGTCGATCTCGACTGAATGCTTATTGAACATAGAGGTCTTCTTTCATGGGTTCTCGAAAGAAGGGACGGTCGAAAAACAAAAACCATGCGCAAGATTGCAGGACGCTGATCGAAGCGGGTGATCAGCGTCCTGCGATCCTGCCATGGTTTTTGGATTTCGGATGGCGTCCATCCTTTCGGGTCATACGGGCGCCTTGCCCGTTGTGCCCAGCGGCCGGATTGCTGCTGGACTGGTCAGTCGGCATGAGTGCGAACACCGAATTCGCGGTTTCGGTCATCATGCCCGGATGCGAATCATCATTGGCCCGCATCCGACGTAAGCGCAGCCTCGATCAAAAACCTTGATAAAAGTGCTTTCGTTCGAAACCACGTGCGAAAACGCGCGCCGATGGCGCGCGCAGGAACACTTAACGACGAATGTTGTGCTTCTCGAGCAGTGCCTTGTATCGCGCCTCGTCCTTCTTCTTGAGGTAGTCGAGGAGCGAGCGGCGAGTCGAGACCAGCTTCAAGAGGCCACGACGCGAGTGATTGTCCTTCACGTGGGTCTTGAAATGGCTGGTGAGGTTGTTGATGCGTTCCGACAGGATCGCGACCTGAACCTCGGGCGAGCCGGTGTCGCCGGCCTTGTTGGCATTCGTCTTGATGACTTCCGCTTTGCGTTCTGCGGTAATCGACATCGTCAATTTCTCTCGTTGCGACCGGTGCTGGCAGTCAGGCCGGTCAGGTTGAACACACGCTTGGGGATGATTTCGCCATTGCCGACTTCAGCAAGCGCGAGAAGCCGGCCTGCCACCGTGACATAGACTGTGCCGCTACAAGTGGGCGCATCCCGTCCGCGCAACAAAACGGCCTGGCCCCGATGGAGCCTTGCCGCATCAGCCCGAGTGACGGCCAGTGCCGGGATGTCGTCCAGCGCGGTCTCAACGGGCAAAAGCGCGTCGGCGAGGCTGCCCTCGCCGGACGCGGCTCTATCGCACAAAGCCTCCAACTGATCCAGCGGAATCATGTCGTTCTCGCCAAATGGGCCGACCAGGGTCCGCCGTAGCGCGCAGATATGGCCGTAAGTGCCGAGAATCCGACCCATATCGCGGGCGAGCGCGCGTACATAGGTGCCCTTGCCGCACTCGGCTTCGAACACGGCACGATTGCTATCTGGTTGATCTACAAGGGATAAATGATGAATCTCGACCGGGCGGGCAGCCAGTTCCACGATCTCGCCGTCACGGGCGAGGTCATAGGCACGCTCGCCCTGGACCTTGATCGCGGAATAGCGCGGCGGGATCTGCTCGATCACCCCGGTGAAACGGGGCAGCAGACCCAGAATCGACTCCCTTGTGGGGCGCTGGTCGGAGGTCGCGGTGACCCGGCCCTCGATGTCGTCGGTGTCGCGTTCCTCGCCCCAGCACACGGTGAACTGGTAGCGCTTGCGGCCGTCCATGACGAAGGGAACCGTCTTGGTGGCTTCGCCGAGCGCGATCGGCAGGCCGCCGGAGGCGAGCGGATCGAGCGTGCCGGCATGGCCGGCGCGCTTGGCCTGGAACAGGCGCTTGAGCACCGCAACGGCCTGCGTCGAGGTCATCCCGATCGGCTTGTCGAGCACGACCCAGCCGTGGACGTCGCGCCGGTCGCGGCGCGGCTGGTTGCCCTTCTGCTTGTTGGCGCGTGGATCGTTGTTGACGCGGCGCGCCTCCTGATGCGGCTGAGCATCGCCGCGAACGTCCGCAAAATTATTTTTCTGCGCGTCGCGCGGATCGGCCTCTTCGCCGCCGATCGTGCTGTGAGCGGGGTCCATCGTCATTGTTCTTCTTCCCGATCCGAATCCGGATCCTGTTCCAGGTCCTTCTGCACCGCAGGTGTTCGCAAAAGCTTCTCGATACGTTCCGCTTCGTCGAATCGCTCGTCGATGCGGAAGCGAATATCAGGTGCAAATTTCAGGTTAACGCGCCGCGCGACTTCGCCGCGCAGGAATTTCTTGTTGCGCTCGAGCGCAGCGATGACGATCTCGGTGTCGCGGCCACCGAGCGGCATCACGTAGATTGTTGCGAGTTTGAGGTCGGGCGACATCCGTACCTCCGGTACGGTGATGATGTGGCCTTCGAGGTCCGCATCATGCACGTTGCCTTGCGCCAGAATATCGGCCATCGCGTGGCGAACCTGTTCGCCGACGCGCAACTGGCGTTGCGAGCCTCCGGAAGCGGAACTCTTTTTCTGATGGTGGCGGGGCATGGTCTGGAAATCACCTCGTCATGCCCGTGTTTTGGGGCACGAGCATTGTCATTTGTCCTGTTGAAACGAAAGAGGCGCGGATGGCCGGAAAAATCCGGCCATCGCACTCCCGCAATTTCAGTTCAAAAAGATCCGGGCGCTTCGGTAAGATTTGGACTTACAGGGAGCGCTGGATCGTCTCCACGCGATAACACTCGATGACATCGCCTACGCGCATGTCGTGGTAGTTCTCGAAGGCCATGCCGCATTCCTGACCGGACTGGACCTCCTTCACTTCGTCCTTGAAGCGCTTCAACGTCGACAGCTTGCCTTCGTGTACGACGACGTTGTCGCGGATCAGGCGCACATTGGCGCCGCGTTCCACGGTGCCGTCGGTGACGCGGCAGCCCGCGACCTTGCCGACCTTGGAGATGTTGAAGATCTCCAGGATCGCAGCATTGCCCAGCATGGTTTCGCGCAAGGTCGGCGCGAGCAGGCCGCTCATCGCCTTCTTCACGTCGTCCACGAGGTCGTAGATGATGTTGTAGTAGCGGATCTCGATGCCGTTGCGCTTTGCGGCCGCGGCCGCCTCCTTGTTGGCGCGAACGCTGAATCCGATGATCGCGGCGTTAAAACCTTCCGCGAGCGTCACGTCGGATTCCGAGATGCCGCCGACGCCGGCATGTAGGATACGCGCGGCGACTTCGTCGGTGCCGAGTTTCTCCAGCGAGCCGAGGATCGCTTCCAGCGAGCCCTGCACGTCGGCCTTGATGATCAGCGGGAATTCCTTGCGGCCCGCCGTTTTCAATTGCGACATCATCTGCTCGAGCGAGCCGCGCATGCCGGAGATCGAGGCAGCCGCGTTCTCGCGCTTCTGGTGCGCGCGATAGCTCGTGACCTGGCGGGCGCGGGCTTCGTTCTCGACCACCGCGAGACGATCACCGGCTTCCGGCGGACCGTTGAAGCCGAGCACCTCGACGGGCACCGAGGGACCAGCTTCGTGAACCGTCTCGCCCTGATCGGAGATCAGCGCGCGGACGCGGCCCATCTCGGCGCCGGCGACGATGATGTCGCCGACACGGAGCGTGCCGCGCTGGACCAGCACGGTCGCAACCGGACCGCGGCCGCGATCGAGCTTGGCCTCGATCACGGTGCCTTCGGCCGGACGCTCCGAATTGGTCTTCAGGTCGAGCAGTTCGGCCTGGAGCGCGATCATCTCGAGCAACTTGTCGAGATTGGTCTTGTTCTTGGCGGACACTTCGACGTCGACGACGTCGCCGCCGAAGGATTCCACCTGCACCTCGTGCTGGAGCAACTCGGTGCGCACGCGCTCGGGCTTCGCTTCGGGCTTGTCGATCTTGTTGATGGCAACAATGATCGGCACGCGCGCCGCCTTGGCGTGGTTGATGGCTTCGATCGTCTGCGGCATGACGCCGTCATCGGCCGCGACCACCAGCACGACGATGTCGGTGACCTTGGCGCCGCGGGCGCGCATCGCGGTGAACGCGGCGTGGCCGGGCGTGTCGATGAAGGTGATCTTCTTGCCGCTTTCGGGCGACATCACCTGATAGGCGCCGATGTGCTGGGTGATACCGCCGGCTTCGCCGGAGACGACGTTGGCATGACGGAGAGCGTCGAGCAGCGAGGTCTTGCCGTGGTCGACGTGGCCCATCACGGTCACCACCGGCGAACGCGTCTCGGTGTCGGTGGAATCGTCGACAGTGTCGAACAGACCTTCTTCAACGTCGGACGCGGCAACGCGCTTGACTGTGTGCCCCAGTTCTTCGGCGATCAGCTGCGCAGTGTCGGCGTCGATTACGTCGGTGATCTTGTGCATCGCGCCCTGCTTCATCAGCATGCGGATGACGTCGACCGCGCGCTCGGACATGCGGTTGGCGAGTTCCTGGATGGTGATCGCTTCCGGAATGACCACTTCGCGGATCAGCTTTTCCTTCGGCTCGTTCGAGGCGTGACCCTTCAGGCGCTGGGTGCGGCGGCGGAACGAAGCGATCGAGCGCTCGCGCACGTCGTCGGCATTGAACGCGGTGACGACCGTCAGGCGGCCGCGCTCCTTCTGCGGGGCGGGCTTGTGGGTGGTCTTGGGAGCTGCCACGGGACGCGCGGCGCCGCCGGGACCGCGGCGGATCTGGCGCGGACCCTCGTCCTCGTCCGGTCCGGCTGCGACAGCGGGCGCGCGACCCACCGGGCCTCCCGGCCGCTGCGTGGTCGTTCCGGGCCGCGCCGTCGTGGTTCCGGGGCGTGCGGTGGTGGTGGTCCCGGGCCGCGCCGCGGGCGCTCCGGGCCGTGGCGCTGAGGCGGTCGGGGCCGCCGTCGCGGGACGCGCGGCGGATTGCGGCTGCTCGCCTTCGCCAAAACGCTTCTTGGCCTCGGTCTCGGCCTTCCGCTTGGCTTCCTCTTCGTGGCGATGGCGCTCTTCCTCGGCCTTGCGGCGGGCTTCGGCGGCCTCGCGCTCGGCGCGTTCGGCGGCCTCGCGGACGGCGCGGCGCTGGGCTTCTTCCTCGGCCTGGCGGCGCTCTTCAACTTCGCGCACTTTGGCGTCGGCCAGCGCGCTGGCGCGGGCAGAACGTTCGTCCTCGGTCAGCGTGCGCAGCACCACGCCGGATCCGGCATTGCGCGGCTGGGCCGGCGGAACCGGGCGCGGCCGAGCGGGCGCGGCCGGTGCCGGCTTCGCAATCTCGGGTGCCTGCGGCTCAGGGCTGCCGTCGATGCGGCGCTTGCCACGCTTCTCGACCACGACCTGCTTGCTCCGGCCATGGCTGAAGCTCTGGCGCACAGTGCCCGTTTCGACGCGCGGCTTGAGCGATAGCGTCTTGCTCGGAACGCTCAGCTTCTTGTCGCCAGGGGTCTTGGTATCAACCATTCAGCAGTCCTAATCCTGATCTTGTTGTCGTTGTGCGTTTACCGCACCGTCATATCGGGTGGTCGTTGTCTTCAGAATTCCTGGCCGTGGTTTTCGGCAGTCTTGTCATCGTCCGCCATCCGGTATCGGACCAGCATCTGGCTACGTGACAGGAATGACTTGCTCGCCGGGCCCGCGAGCAGGGCAGCATGTATCACATTTGACCGGGTCAGTGCCAAATCCAATTCTACCGATTTCAGTGCGGTGACGACCGGAATCTGCGGCTTGGCACCACGATTCCCGCCATTTTGACGTGCCAGCGTGGCCAATTTGCGGATTCCGTCCGGGGCCCCGTCGCTGGCATGGATCAGGACCTCGACCGTGCCTTCCCGCAGGGCGCTTTCGACCTTGCCGAAGCCGGCCACGACCTGACCAGCTTTCGCGGCAATCCCAAGGGCTTCGGTCACGCTCCGGATCAGGAGCGCCTCGATGTCGGCGGGAAGCGTCGGAGGAATGCGCAGCTCGCGCTTGAAGGCCTTCCTAAATTGGTGACGGCGCACGGCTTCCGCAACCGCCTGTCGCGAGGCGGATATCCACATGCCGCGCCCGGGCAGCTTGCGCTTGAGATCGGGAACTATGTCGCCCTGGGGCGAGATGACGAAGCGGATCAGCTCGTCGATCGGCCGGACCTCGCGACTGACCGCGCACATCCGCATGGTCGCGGACCTTTCGGTCCGCGGTCCATGGTCGAGTTCGGGGTCGGTATCGACGAGCATCCGGGCGACATCCTCCTTCGCCCTTAAGCCGACTGATCTTCGGTCGCCTCAGCCTCTTCGGCGGGCTTCGCGAGATCGGCCTCGGTGATCCAGCCGGCCTTGACGCGCGCCTGCATGATCATCGCTTCGGCATCGTCACGGGAGATGTCGATCCCGTCGAGCGCCCCCGGATATTTGGTGGATTCGCCACCTTCCTTGCGCTCGGTCCAGCCAACCAGATCGTCGGTGGCGCAGCCGGCAAGGTCGTCGACCGTCTTGATGTCGTTCTCGCCGAACTTCACCAGCATCTTGGAGGTGACACCGGGCACGTCCTTGAGGGCATCCTCGACGCCGAGTTCCTTGCGCCTGGCCTCGAGTTCGGCTTCCTGCTGCTCGAGATATTCGCGGGCGCGGTTCTGGAGCTCCTGCGCGGTCTCCTCATCGAAACCCTCGATCCCGGCGAGTTCCTTGAGGTCCACCATGGCAAGTTCCTCGACCGAGGTGAAGCCTTCGGACGCCAGCAACTGGCCGACGACCTCGTCGACGTTGAGCGATTCCATGAAGACGCGTGTGGAATTCTCGAAGTCGGCCTGGCGGCGCTCCGATTCCTCCTGCTCGGTCAGGATGTCGATGTCCCAGCCGGTGAGCTGCGAGGCCAGACGCACGTTCTGGCCGCGGCGGCCGATCGCCAGAGAGAGCTGGTTGTTGGTGTCGGGCACCACGACCTCGATGCGCTCGCGGTCTTCGTCAATGACGACCTTGGAGACTTCGGCCGGCGCCAGCGCGTTGACGACGAAGGTCGCGATGTCAGGCGACCAGGGGATAATGTCGATCTTCTCGCCCTGCAGTTCATTCACCACCGCCTGCACGCGCGAGCCGCGCATACCGACGCAGGCGCCGACGGGATCGACCGAAGAATCCCGGGAAATCACGCCGATTTTCGCGCGCGAGCCCGGATCGCGGGCCACTGCCTTGATCTCGACGATGCCGTCATAGATTTCCGGCACTTCCTGCGCGAACAGCTTCGCCATGAACTGAGGGTGGGTGCGCGAGAGGAAGATCTGCGGGCCGCGCGTTTCGCGGCGGACGTCGAAGATGTAGGCACGGACGCGATCGCCGTTGCGGAACACTTCGCGCGGCAGCATCTCGTCGCGGCGGATGATGGCCTCGCCACGGCCGAGATCGACGATCACGCTGCCATATTCGACGCGCTTGACGACGCCGTTGATGATGTCGCCGATGCGGTCCTTGAACTCCTGATATTGCCGGTCACGCTCGGCCTCGCGCACCTTCTGCACGATCACCTGCTTGGCCGACTGCGCCGCGATGCGGCCATATTCCAGCGGCGGCAGTGTGTCGGCGATGGTGTCGCCGACCTGGGCGCCGGGATTGGCGCGCTGTGCATCCACCAGGGAGATCTGGTTGGAATGGTTTTCGACCTTGTCGACGACCAGCATGTGGCGCGACAGCCGAAGCTCGCCCTTCTTCGGGTCGATCTCGGCATGAACGTCAGTCTCGCTGCCGTAACGTGCCCGCGCCGCCTTGGCGATGGCGTCCTCCATCGCCGCGATGACGATGCCACGGTCGATCGATTTCTCGCGGGCAACGGCATCGGCGATCTGCAGCAATTCAAGTCGATTGGCGCTGACTGCCATGGCTAGTCTCCTTCGTCAGGCTCGATCTCGCCGCGCCGCGCGCGTTCGGCGGCCAGGCGATGTTGCTTGGTGTTCTTCGGGGCCGGCTTCTTTTTCGGCTTGGTATTCCTGGTGGTCTTTTCGCTGATCTTGGCATGCGGCGCCTGCGGCGGCTCCAGGCCGAGATTGCGGCGCATCTCGCGCTCCTCGGCCTTGCCCCGGCGCATGGATTCCGCGATCAATTCGTCGGTTAGCACCAGCCGCGCCTCGCCGATATCCTCCATCGTCAGGAGAACGTCGGGATCGTCGCCCGCCTTGACGTCATCGCGATGCAGGTGCACGCGATCGCCTTCGACAGGACCGATCGTGCCGCGGAACCGCTTCCGTCCCTCATGGGCCACCGCCATCTCGACCTTCACGAGGTGCCCGGAATAGCGCTCGAAATCGGAGCGACGCACCAGTGGACGGTCGATCCCCGGGGAGGAGATTTCCAGCCGGTAGGCACGCTCGATGGGGTCGGCAACGTCGAGCACAGGCGACAGCGCCCGCGAAATCGCCTCGCAATCCTCGATCTGCATGGAGCCGTCCGGCCGCTCGGCCATGATCTGCACGGTGCAGCCGGCTTCCCCGGAAATACGGATCCGCACCAGACGGTAGCCCATGCCCTGCAGCACCGGGCCTGCAACCGCGGACACCCGCGCCGCGACGCCCGGCTCGACCACGAGCCTCGGCTCGGCCAGCAATTCGGCATCCGTGGAACCAGTGTTCGGTTCGGTCATATCCAGGGTCAGGGCGCTCGATGGTTAAAGCTTGGTTACGACTTCAAAGCCCACTTCGGAACTCTCCCGACAGTCGTCGGGCCGCATCTCCCGCCAAGCCGCGTTCAGGTAATAAAAAAGAGCGGGTCCCTGCGGGCCCACTCTCACTACGCGGATCGTATGAGAAGATGAATTGGCGCTGATATAGCCCTTTCCAGCCTCCCGGACAAGGCCCATCGCAGGGGCAGCGAGGGTTTTTGCGCTCGGCCTGCGGTCTCCCGCGCAACGCTTCCTTCATCAACGACGCCTAAATTTCCCGATTGTGGGCGGCTTGGGCCAAGGGCGCAGCCGCGGCGCGCCTTGGTTGAGTTGCGTATTATGACCGTTGCCACGTCGCTCGTTCCCGGACTGGACGATATCGTCAAGCGCGGCGACCCGAGGCGTCGCGGCGAGATCGCGCGCGCCATCGCCGAACTGTTCTTCCAGGATTCCGCCAAGCTCGGTCCCGAACTCATCGACCTCTTCGACGTTCTCCTGATCGACCTCGTCCCGCATGCCGAGCTCGCCTCGCGCGTTGATCTCGCCGAACGCTTCTCGCGACTGAGCAATGCGCCGCCGCATCTGGTGAGCCAATTCGCGCGCGAAAACGAGATCATGGTGGCGGGTCCCGTGCTGCGCCACTCGCCAGTGCTCGACGAAGCCGCTCTTGTCGAGATTGCGCGGCTGAAAGGACAGGGTCATCTGCTGGCGATGACGGAGCGCCCCGCTTTGTCGGCTGCCATCACCGACGTGCTGGTTGAGCGTGGCGATCGCGACGTGGTGCGTCGCGCCGCGGGCAATGCCGGTGCGGTGTTCTCACCGGGCAGCTATTCCGAGCTGATCAAGCGCGCCGCGCAGGATGGCGTGCTGACGCTCAAGATCGGCCAGCGCGAAGATCTTTCCGGCGAGCACCTGAAAGAGCTCCTCGACGGCACGCTCGACGTCATTCGCCGCCGCCTCACCAAGGTGGTCAATCCCGTGCGCCAGGTCGAAATCAAGCGCGCCATGGCGTCCATCGAGGCGGCCGCGTTGCCGACGTGGCCGCGACGCGATTTTTCGGCGGCACAGCGCACGGTGCGCGACCTGCATCAGGGCGGGCATCTCGGCGAGAGCGCGCTGCTCGGCTTCGCCAAGGCGCACAAATACGAGGAAGCGATCGCTTCGCTCTCCGTGATGTCCGGCGTCCGCCTCTCGATCCTCGACCGCCTGATCTCGGGCGACCGCTACGATCCGATTCTGATCCTGGGGCGCGTGCTGAATCTCGGCTGGCCCACGGTGCGCGCGCTCATCCTGCTGTGGTGCGGTCCGCATCGCACGCCGGCCGATGCCGACATCGAGGCCGCGCGCATGAACTTCACGCGCCTGATGCCGACGACCGCCGAGCGCGTCGTGAATTTCTGGCGCAACCGGCAGACGTTTTAGAGTCGCCTGAACCGCAGATACGCAGCCTTGCGGCCCTCGCGCGCGGCCTTCCGGCCATAGCGCGTCATGGTGTAGCCCGCCCATGGCTGCCGGAAATCGTCAGCGCGCTCCGCGAGCCAGACGAAATCCGGCGAGCGCGCCAGATGCGACAGCGTCCAGGCGCAGTAATCGTCGATGTCGCAGACGAAGCGGAATTCACCGCCCGGCTTCAGCACGCGCGCCATTGCGGCGATGGTCCTGTCCTGGACGAAGCGCCGCTTCCAGTGCCGACGTTTCGGCCAGGGGTCGGGATGGATCAGGTCGATCCGCGATAGCGAAGATCTCGGCAGCCAGGCCAGCAGCTCGGCCGCATCGCCCGCGAACAGCCGGATGTTGCCGATGTTGGCGGCCTCGATCTGCGCGAGGATCTTAGCCATGCCGTTGACATAGGGCTCGCAGCCGATGAAGCCGGTCGTGGCGAAGGTTTGAGCCTCCGCCGCAAGATGCTCGCCGCCGCCGAAGCCGATCTCGAGCCGCACATCGTTCGCGGTATCGAAGATCTCGCCAACCGTCGCTGGCGCTTCGGCTGCGATGTCGAGCGCAAGATGCGGCAGCAGATGATCGATCAGCTCGGCCTGGTGCTGCCTGAGCTTGTGGCCCTTGCGGCGCCCGAAGAAGGCGCGCTCGCCGTCATCGCGATCGGGGTCTGATTTGCGCTCGCTCATTGCAGTGTCTGATACAGGCGATAGAGTAGCCGCGCGCGGGGTTCGAGCGACGAGACATAGAGCTGCTCATAATGGGTATGTGCGCCCTTGCCGTCGACGCCGAGCCCGTCGAGCGTGCCGGTGTGGGCCGCCGTGAAATTGCCGTCCGAGCCGCCGCCGGTGTGAGTATCGATCAGTTCGAAGCCGATCTCCGCGGCGAGCGTCTTTGCATGTTCATACAGCGAGGCGCCGGAATTGTTCTTCTCGTAAGGCGGACGATTGAGCTCGCCCGTGACCTTGACGGTGACGCCGTCCGTCTTCGACGTCAGTCCGAGAATCTTGCCGACGAATTCGTCTGCGTCTTTGAGGCTCGGCACGCGCAGATCGATCTCCGCATAGGCCTCTTCCGGCGTCACGTTGGGACGCGAGCCGCCGCGCACCACACCGACATTGACAGTGACGCCGCGCTTCAAGTCGTTCATCCCTTCCAGTGTCTGGATGACGTTGGCGAGCTCGCGGACTGCACTGCGACCGTCTTCGGGTCTTGTGCCGGCATGGGCGGGCACGCCCTTGATGAACACCTGGAAGCGTCCCACCCCCTTGCGTCCGGTGACGATCTTGCCGCCGTCGCGCGCCGGCTCCGTCACCAGGACGTATTTGGCCTTGCGCCCTTCCTTCTCGATGAGCGAACGCGAGGTGGGGCTGCCGATCTCCTCGTCGGAGTTGAACATGTGGGTGATGCCGAGCGGCGAACGATCGGCCGTGGCGCAAAGCGCACGAAAGGCGTGATGGGCGATGTAGGCGCCGCCCTTCATGTCGTAGATGCCGGGGCCGAACGCGCTGTCGCCCTCGACCCTGAACGGCAGGCGCTCGATGAATCCCATGGGATGAACGGTATCGAGATGGCTCAGCACCAGGATACCCGGTCGGTCCTGGCCCCAGGCCGAACGTGCGATCAGATGATCGCCACAGCCGTCGACGCCGGCGACGCGTTCAAGCGTGACAGGCAGATCGCGATAGTGATCCGCAACCATCGAGACCAGCTTGTTGACCTGATCCGGTGTGTCTGTCGGCGTCTCGACCTCCACCCAGCGGCGGATGCCATCGAGAATGGTCTGGGAATCGAACCAATTGGATTTGGTCATGGACGCATCTGTGCCTTTGAGCCACATCATCTCAGAGAACGCGCATCAACGCGCGGCCACAAATGACGACATAGGCCAGATTTGATGCAGTCTCAAATCGGATTGAGAGGGCGCTTCAGCGCTTGTCGGGACCTTCGCGGGCCGCGATCTGCTCGACCAGATCGACGATCGAGCGGCGCATCTTCGAATCAGTAATTCGCGTGAACGCCTTGGTCAAAGCGAGACCTTCAGAAGTGGCGAGGAAGTCCGAGACATAGGTGGGCGAGGCGCCTTCGCTGAAGCCGTCCGGACCCGGCGTGCCGCTTGGTCCGCCCTCGAACAGGAACGATACCGGCACCTGGAGAATCTCGGCGATCTGCTGGATGCGGCTCGCGCCGACCCGGTTGGTGCCCTTCTCGTATTTCTGGATCTGCTGGAAAGTCAGGCCCAAAGCTTCGCCGAGCTTTTCCTGGCTCATGCCCAACATGATGCGGCGCATGCGCACGCGACTGCCGACATATTTGTCAACAGGGTTGGGCGCTTTCGACATTTCCTCAGCCCTCCAAAACACCACCGTTCGGCGCAATCGAATCAATTGCCTCAGGTGTCAGCGACGTCGAAACTTCACTCTGATTGGGGAAACATTGCGGAGAAATTTAGCAACGCCCACTGTCTTTTGCAGCCAGTGCAGAATGGGGAGGCCGCCTGCAATCTGTCAACCGTGGGGCTACGATTGTCAAAGGTTTCCGGGCGCCAGGGGAAGGTAGCGGCGCGATCAGCGGTGCCGTTTGGCAACACGTCGCCGTACCGCCAGAATCACAGCCAGTGCAACCAGCATGGCTGCGGGGATGTCACCAACTCGCGCATAGATGGTGGGCGAGATTGCGGCGGGCAGCGTTGCATCCAAAATGCCTTCGATGCCGAGCCCGAGGCTGGCAACGGTTCGTCCCACCGGATCGATCACCGCCGATATGCCGGTATTGGCAGAGCGGACCATTGGCAATCCGAGTTCGATCGCGCGCATCCGCGCCTGCTCCAGATGCTGATAAGGGCCGGTCGAGATGCCGAACCAGCCGTCATTGGTGAGGTTCACGATCCAGCCCGGACGTTCGTTGCGTCCAGCCACCTCGCCGGGAAAGATTGCTTCGTAGCAGATCAGCGGCAGCGCTGACGGCGCGCCCGGCACCGGCAGCGCATGCCGCACGGTACCGGGAATAAAGCCGCCGCGCATGCGCGTCAGCTGCTCGAACCCGAGCTTCTCCATCAGGTTCTGGTAGGGCAGAAATTCGCCGAACGGCACGAGGTGCAGCTTGTCGTAGACCGAGAGCACGCTGCCGTCGTGATCGATCACGTAGATCGAATTGTAGGCGCGCGTGATCGGCGTACCCCGCGGCAGGTCGGGCGCGCGGACCGAACCCGTGATCAGCACCGTGCCCTTGGGCAGAAGCTCGGCGATCTGCGCCATCGCGTCGGCTTCGCGGGTCAGGAAAAACGGAAAGGCGGATTCCGGCCAGATCAGGATGGTGGCATCACGCACGCCGGTCGATTGTGGTCCGGAGGCGCGGTCCGACAAGGCCAGATATTTCTTCATCACCTCCGCCTTGGCGGCGTAGTTGAATTTCGCGTCCTGCTCAAGGTTCGGCTGCATCAGGCGCAGCTTGGCGCCCGCGACCATCGTGGTCGGATGTAGCGACAGGCGGATCGCACCGAAGATGCCCATGGCAATCAGGAGTGCGACCGCTGCGGCCGGCGCGCGCCACGCCGGGCGACGATCGGGTGTGCGGTCGATCAGCGTTGCAGGGCTCGCGAAGATCGCAACCGTCAGGAACGTCATGCCCCACAGGCCGATCAGCGATGCGGTCTGCGCCAGCGGCAGCGGCTCGGACAGCGCGTAGCCGAACGCGTTCCAGGGAAAGCCGGTCAGCGCGTGACCGCGCAGCCATTCGCTGATGGTGAGGCTTGCCGCGAGCGCAAGCACGCGCGTGGCATTCTTGGTCCAGAGCAGGCGGGCCAGCGCGAAACCGATCGCCGTGAAGATGGATAGATAGGCCGGCAGGCCCAGCACGGCGAACGGTGTCAGCCAGGCAAAGACATCGGCGTCGACGAAGAAGGCATAACCGATCCAGTAGAGGCCGGGGACGAAATAGCCGAGCCCGAACCAGTAGCCGGTGAGCGCCGCGGCGGGGACGCCGCCGAATCGTCCGCCACCTGCGCCGTCGATCAGCCAGACCAGCACCGGGAAGGTGATGAACAGCACCGGGAAGGCGTTGAACGGCGCCAGTGCCAGAACCGAGAGCGCACCCGCCGCCATCGCGACGAGCGCGCGCTTCCATCCCCAGGTGAGGATGATGGCCAGGGCGATCTGCCGAAATCGCTGGAACGGGTTCACTGCGGGCCGGCCCCGTCGCTTGGCGGCGGGGTGGGCGTGTCACCGGAAGGTGGTTGACCGCTGTCCGGCGCGGCCTCGCGGCGGCGGCTCTCGCGCTGGGTGCGCGGCGCGGGACGTTCCTTCCGAGTCGAGATGCGCAGCCGCTTGACGCGGCGCGGATCGGCATCGAGCACTTCGACCTCGTAATTGCCGGGGCCCGAAATCACCTCGCCGCGCACCGGCAGGCGGCCGACGAAGCTGACGAGATAGCCGCCCAGCGTCTCCACTTCCTCGCCGGCCTCGCCGGTGACGAAATCCGCGCCGATCACCGAGCGGACATCGTCGAGGCTGGCGCGGGCATCGGCGATGAAGGCGTTGTCGGGCAGCCGCACGATCGAGGGCGGTTCGTCGCTGTCGTGCTCGTCGTCGATCTCGCCGACGATCTGCTCGACGATGTCCTCGAGCGAAACCAGCCCGTCGCTGCCGCCATATTCGTCGACCACCAGTGCCAGATGAATGCGCGTGGCCTGCATCTGCGCGAGCAGGTCGATCGCCCGCATCGACGGCGGCACGTAAAGCAGCTTGCGGATGATGTGCGCATCCTCCAGCGGTAGCGCGAGGTCGACCGACCGCAGGTCGAGCCCGGCCGGCAGCGGCTTCTTGCGCTTGGTCTTGGTGGCCTCCGACACGCGCGCACGCACGGTCATGAAGGCGAGCAGGTCGCGGATGTGGACGATACCGACGGGATCGTCCAGCGTCTCGTTGTAGACGACAAGGCGCGAATGGCCGGCGCTCTCGAAGCGGTCCATCAATTCGCCGAGCGGGATGTCGCGCTTCACCGCGATGATGTCGGCGCGATGCACCATGACGTCGGCGATCCGGCGCTCGTGCAGACCGAGGATGTTGCGCAGCATGGTGCGCTCGACGGTGGAGAAGCCGGTGTCGTCGGGTGTCGTGGCATCGAGCACGACCTGTAGATCGTCGCGCACCGAGCCTGCCTTCCAACCGAACAGCGTGCGGATGGCGCGCAGCAGCCAGCCTTCCGCGGTCGGACGCAAGACCTCGCCCGGCGTCACCACGGCCGGCAGGTTCGGTGTGTTGCGCGGATTGTCGTGGGTAGGTTCGGAATCCGGCATCTCAATGCGTCCCCGGACGGTCTGCATAGGGGTTGGGGATGCCTAGATGAGCCAGGATCTGCGTCTCGAGCGCTTCCATCTCCTCCGCGTCGTCGTCGTTCTCGTGGTCGTAGCCGATCAGGTGCAGAAAGCCGTGCACGGCGAGATGACTCAAATGATGGTCGAACGGCTTCTGTTCCTCGTCCGCTTCGCGCCGCATGGTCTCATAGGCGATCGCGATGTCGCCGAGCATGCGCGGCGCATCGCCCGGTTTCCATTCACCTTCCGGCTGGAGCGCGGGAAACGACAGCACGTTGGTCGGCTTGTCGATGCCGCGCCAGTTGCTGTTGAGCGTGCGGATGCCGGCGTCATCGGTCAGCATGACGGCCACTTCCGCGTCCGCGACGTCTTCGTCGACAGTCTCGGCGGCGGCCGCCACCGCGCGCTGGATTACGGTTTCGGCGTCGGGTTCGCGCTGCCAGCAATCGGCAACAACGAGGACCTCGGTCATGGGAAGGTTGGGGTGTGACATTGTCTTTGTTCGGAACGAAGGGGCGCTGTGTCCGCCCCGTATGGTCCGGCTGTTGTCTCGTCAGGATTTACCGGCGGCCGGCCGCTGCGGCGACCCTTCATAGGCGGCGACGATCCGCGCCACGAGCTCGTGGCGGATCACGTCCTCGGCTTTGAAATGAACTTGCGCAATGCCTTCCAGGCCGTTCAGGAGGCGGGTCGCCTCTGCCAGACCGGAGGTCTGGCCGTTCGGCAGGTCGATCTGCGAGGGGTCGCCGGTCACGATCATGCGGCTGTTCTCGCCGAGGCGGGTCAGGAACATCTTCATCTGCATCGACGTGGTGTTCTGCGCCTCGTCCAGGATGATGGCGGCATTGGTGAGCGTGCGGCCGCGCATGAAGGCGAGCGGTGCGATCTCGATCTCGCCGGTCTGCAGCGCGCGCTCGACGATGCGCGCGTCCATGAGGTCGTAGAGCGCGTCGTAGATCGGGCGCAGATAGGGATCGACTTTCTCGCGGAGGTCGCCGGGTAGGAATCCGAGCCGCTCGCCGGCTTCCACCGCCGGGCGCGACAGGATGATCTTGTCGACTTCCTTGCGCTCGAACAGTTGCGCAGCATGCGCGACCGCGAGCCAGGTCTTGCCGGTGCCGGCGGGGCCGATGCCGAACACCAGTTCATGGCGCTTCAGCGCGCGGATGTAGGAATCCTGAGCGGCCGTGCGCGCGCGCACCGGGCGCTTGCGCAAATTGATGCTGTCGAAGGTCGACTTGGCCGACTTCGCGTCGAACTCGAACAGCGAGCCTTGCGCGATCACGGCGCGGATCGCGCCCTCGACCTCGCCCTGGTCGAGATCCTGTCCCTTCACCGCCTGGGCGTAGAGCGTCTCCAGCACGCGGCGCGCGGCATCGCAACCGTCGCGCGTGCCGCCGATCGTGATGTGGTTGCCCTTGGAGTCGACGACGACGCCGAGCCGTCGCTCGATCTGCGCGAGGTGCTGGCCGTAGGGGCCGACCAGCGCGGATGCGGCGCGATTGTCGTCGAAGTCGATGACGACCTGGGTCTCGGGCGAAACTTGCATGTCGCGGTCAAATTTGCGGCTGGGAGCGAAAGAAGACGAATCCGATGCGCTTTTGGGCAAGGGTTCAGGCTCCAGTGGCGATTGGCGATAAAGCGGGCTCGCGCACGGTGCGCGGCGTCACGAGCTCACCGAGAAAGCTGTAGCGCTCGAGGCTGTCGATCCGCACCGCCAGGACTTGTCCGATGATGTCGGGCGAGGCCATCACATGCGCGGGCTGGAGGAATGCGGTGCGGCCGACGATCTGGCCCTCCTTGCGGGCCGGCCGCTCGAACAGCACGTCGACCGTTGAGCCAATCGCGGCCTTGTTGAAGGCCGATTGCTGGCTGTCGATCAGTTCCTGGAGCCGCTCCAATCGCTGGTCCATTTCGGCGGGGAACACCGTCTCCTGCATGTCCGCGGCCGGCGTTCCGGGCCGGGCGGAGTATTTGAACGAATAAGCCGCAGCGTAGCCGATTTGCGTGACAAGCGCGAGGGTGGCGAGAAAATCTTGCTCGCTCTCGCCAGGGAAGCCCACAATGAAATCTGATGAAAAAGCAATGTCTTGGCGTGCAGACCGGAAACGGTCGATGACGCGCCGATAATCATCGGCGGTATGTTTCCGGTTCATGGCGGCCAGAATCCGGTCCGAACCCGACTGCACCGGCAGGTGCACGAACGGCATCAAGGCATCGAGATCGCGATGGGCTGCAATCAGACTGTCATCGACGTCGCGGGGATGGCTGGTCGAATAGCGCAGCCGCGCAATGCCGGGAATCTTCGCCAGATGTTCGAGCAATCGGCCGAGCGGCCAGGTTTTCCCGTCCGGTCCGTCGCCGTGATAGGCGTTGACGTTCTGCCCAATCAGCGTGAGCTCGCGCACGCCGTTGTCGGCAAGCCGTTTCACGTCGTCGACGATCTTCGCCACCGGGCGCGAGACTTCGGCGCCGCGCGTGTAGGGCACGACGCAGAAGGTGCAGAACTTGTCGCAGCCTTCCTGCACCGTGACGAAAGCGGAAATGCCGCGCGCGCGGATCGCGTCGGGCTTGGGCTGGGCGAGGAAGCTGAACTTGTCTGCTGCGGGAAATTCGGTCTCGATCGCGCGGCCTTCGTCGCCGGCGCGCTTCAACAGCTCCGGCAGGTGATGATAGCTCTGCGGGCCGACCACGACGTCGACCACGGGCGCACGGCGGACGATCTCTTCGCCTTCGGCCTGCGCCACGCAGCCCGCGACCGCGATCTGCATCGAACGGCCCCCGCGCGCGGCCTCGTCCTTGGCGACGCGCAGCCGGCCGAGTTCGGAATAGACCTTTTCCGATGCCTTCTCGCGGATATGGCAGGTGTTGAGGATGACGAGGTCGGCGTCCTCGGCGCTGGCCGTCTCCACGAATCCTTCCGAAGCCAGCGTGTCCACCATGCGCTGGGCATCGTAGACGTTCATCTGGCAGCCATATGATTTGATGTGCAGCTTGCGCGGCGGCTTCATGGAACCCGGAATGGAGGTGGAGGACGGCCCTCAGATATAGGCTGGAGGCGCGAAAATCCAGCGAATGGGGGCCTCCCGCTCGTCATTCCGGGGCGCGACGCAATCGCGAACCCGGAATCTCGCACCAAAACCTCTGGATTCCGCACTTCACGCGCGTCGCGCGTGCCCCGGAATGACGTCAGGGATCCGAAATCAGCCCGTCAGGGCGTCTGCCCCGACCCGCCGGAGCAGCTCCGGCAGCTGCCGCATGTCGTCGAATGTCAATCCGGCGCCGGCAGCCCGCAGCCTCTCGGCGTGCCCGGGCGGGCAGTGGCTGCCGCCGTGAAAGCCCAGCACGCTCATGCCGGCGGCCTTCGCGCCGGTCACCCCGGGGACGCTATCCTCGATCACGAGGCATCGCTCCGGCGCGACCTTCATCTGTGCGGCAGCGAACAGAAACAGATCGGGCGCCGGCTTGCCGCGTGCGACCTGGCTTGCGGAAAAGATGTTCGGGGCGAGCAAGTCGTAGAGCCTGGCGCAGGTCAGGCCGTGATGGATCTTCTCCGGCGTGCCACTCGAGGCGACGCATTTGGGTAGGTCGATCGCGGCGATCGCTGCCGCCACATGGGTGATCGGCTGGAGATCGCTGGCGTAGAATTGCAGCGTGGCCGCGCTTACCTGCTGCTCCAGATCGTCGGGCAGGCTGCGGCCGATTTCCTGCTCGACCATTCTCCGCGCGTCTTTCTCGGAGACGCCGAGGAAGCGCACCAGCACCTGCTCCGACGTGATGGGATAGCCGTGTCGCGTGAGCACATCGGCATGTGCGCGACAGGAGATCACCTCGCTGTCCACGAGCACGCCGTCGCAATCGAAGATGATGAGATCTATTGGCACTAAGCTTAGGACGTCGGCTTGTCGTCGTCGAGCGGGACGCAATAAAGCTCGAGCCGGTGATCGACCAGCCTGTAGCCGAGCTTGCGGGCAATCTCCGCCTGAAGCTTCTCGATCTCTTCGGAGGTGAACTCGATCACCTTGCCGTCGCGCAGATTGATGAGGTGGTCGTGGTGGCTGTCGCGCATCTGCTCGTAGCGCGCACGGCCCTCGCGGAAATCATGGCGCTCGATGATGCCGGCATCTTCGAACAGCTTGACGGTGCGATAGACGGTCGAGATCGAGATCTTGTCGTCGACGGCGACGCAGCGCCGGTACAGTTCCTCGACATCGGGATGATCGACCGCCTCCGCAAGCACGCGGGCGATGACGCGCCGCTGCTCGGTCATGCGCATCCCGGTCGCAGCACAGCGCGCCTCGATGCCGGACGTCTTGGATGCGGAAGAAGGTTTCAGTGCGGTCATGGGTTGTCTGCCTGCCGGGCGCTTTGTGCCATCAATGTTACGACAAGTCACGCCGCATCAGAAGGGCGTTCAATTGGTCCCCGTTCGGCTGCTTATAGTAGCGTTCGCGGCGCCCGACCACCACGAATCCGCACCTCGCGTAAAGCTGTCGCGCCGGCTGGTTATTTTCCTCGACTTCGAGAAATATTGTGCGGACGCCGCGCCCTGCGAGATGGCCGAGATGGGTCATCAGCAGCGTGCGCGAGAGGCCGCGGCCGCGATGGGCTCGATCGACTGCGATCGAGAGGATTTCCGCTTCGTCCGCGCCGATCCGCGACACGGCGAAGCCGATCGTTCTGCGGCCGAGGCGCAGTCGATGCACGAGCGTATTGCGCTCGCTGATCATGCTCTCGAACTCGCCTTCGCCCCAGCCGCGTGCGAAAGATTCGCCGTGAAGCTGCGCGAGCCGCGCGGCGTCGCGTGCGAAAGCGGGCTCGACGGCGGCCGCGCCGCCGCGCCACCATGCCGAAAACCATTTCATCATGAGGTTTCGGCTTGTGCTGCGAGCGGCGGCTGTGTGGCTGGCTTTGCATCGGGCGCGCGCAGATAGAACGGCCGCGCCGGCGTTGTCTCGGGATCGGCTGCTGCTCCAAGCCACGCGACCCAGCCGATGTCGGGCGCAGGCTGCGCGTCGACCGCGATCGGCTGCGGCGTATCCTTTGGCCAGCGCTCGGCGAGAATCCCGGCGGCATTGCCGACCAGATGCGGCGCGCCGAATTGCGAGGCTGCGATCGCCTCGTCGATGGGCGCCACGCGCGGCCCCGCCAGCGGGCTGCCATCGCCAGCGACGATCTGGAAATAGACGTGATCATGCCGTGCATCGATCGCCGAGATCACCGGCACCGTTTTGCGCTGACCGATGATGGTTGCGGCATAGGCGGACAAGGTGGTCAGGCCGACGGCGGGCCGCTTCGCTGCGAGAGCTAGGCCGCGCGCCGCTGAAATGCCGACTCTCAGCCCGGTGAAACTTCCGGGGCCGACGGTGACTGCGATGCGGTCGAGCGAGGTGAAGGCGAGATCTGCCGACTGCATGACGCGCGCGATCATCGGCATCAGCGCTTCGGCATGGCCGCGCTTCATGAGAAGCGATTCCTGCGCGAGGAGTTCGCCGGCGTCGGTGTCGAGAACGGCGGCCGCGCACGCCTCCAGCGCGGTATCGATGGCAAGGATCAGCATGGCGGCAATCTAGGGCCTGTTGGGATTCATCGGGAATTTATCACGGCGGCGGCGAGATGGAGCATGGCAGCG
>JAEWFG010000414.1 GCA_023388935.1 Pseudomonadota bacterium
CTCCCATGGTGAGCGCGGCCGCCGCCAGCCAGATGCGGTGCGTGGGTCCTTGGGCCAGCGTAGGTCCTTGGGCCAGCGTAGGTCCTTGGGCCAGCGCCACACGTCCGCCGAGATCCAGGGCCGTGTAAGACGCGAAGCCAGCGACCAGGATGGACAGGGCAACGAGATACGGATCGTATGTTGCGGTAAGGACCATCGGGATCGTCCCCATTTCGGAGCAGAGACGAGCTGCGCGGTAATGCCGAGTCAACGTGCTGGTAACTTGGCCGTTCCTATCGAAATTAGGACATTTCCAAATTTAATTTAGGACGCTAGGGGTGCTCGTATAGAATCCCTGCATCGCCTTGCTCGACCTTGGTTTTCAGACGTCGACGTGTCGCTGAGTAATGCGCCAGATCGGTGCAATTCTGGAGAGTGCGAGGGCGCGATTTCCTACAGATTGGAGCGCGACCGCGTTTGCGCGCCGCCGCTAGCCAAAATCTTGCACCAATCTGGTGAATCTCGCACGTTTCGGCTTTTTGACTGAGTTCGCGGCGGGGCACATCATCGCATTGCCGCCCGCCGAGTGGCGCGGCTTTCGCAGGGCCCTAACCTCAACAACAGAGGACGAGAAGATGGCTAAATCACCGAAGCGACCACTCGTGAGAACACCCGCCCCGTACGACCTTGACGCCATCCGTCGCAACATCGAAGACGTGATCGGCATCCCGGCCGACAAGCTAGTGCGAGGGGACTGGTCGTCCAGTGGCGCGCTAACAGCCCAGCTTAGGAGCCCTTCCTGTTTGCCACATCGGTCAGGAAATAGAGGGACCAAAGGACGGTAACCGAAAGAAACGAGAGCGAGAGCGCCAGTGCGAGCGATCCAATGGCATGGACGGCCAGGCGAACATGCGGCGCTGCCGCCGTCCACGTCAGAACGCCGTCACGCAGCAGACCGGCGGTCACAACGCCAATAAGGACGACAAGGCCGAGGAAACTGAGATAGCCAAGCAAGAAGCAAAGGAACTGCCGCATCGTGAGTGCATCGTTGTCCAGCCAGAGCTCTACACCGATCGGGCGGCGATCGAGATTCGGACCGGGCGCCCCCATCGAAACGGCAGCCAAAGCGCCGATCATGAACGGCACGGCCATGATCAGCAGGTCGCGCGCAAAGCGCAGCAGGCCCGCATCGCCAAAAAGCGCGGGCCTCGGATCAATCGCCATATAGATAGCCCATCCGGCCACGCCGACGACAGCGGGGATAATGACGTCATACCTGCGCTTCTCCGGATGACGTATTTGGAGGTAGCGCAAAGGAGCGAGCAGGCGCAATCTCGACTGAGTGCCCCCGTGCTGAACCTCCAGAAGCTTTATTTGCCGCGTTCCCATAACTGATCCTTGTCCAGGAAGGTGGCCATCTGCTCTTCGATTTCATCGTCGATTTCAGCATACCAGTCGCGTAGCCCATGCTTCAATGTCATGAGCTCCTTCGGACACATCACAAGGTCGGCAGCGCCGGCCAAGGCTTTGTGCACGCTTCCGGATAGAGTACCACCGCTAGCAAGATGTCGATAGGTCATCTTGGTTTGGTATCCTTGGCCTTCAAAGAACGACCGTATGTTCGTCAGCCAAGCCATACGCTCCTTTGGGTCATCAGGCCCCTGCTTCGCGCTCACACGCAACTCGACGTCGGCGATAAGGTCTTGTTCCTTGACGTGACCCTTGCCACCAATTGACTGTTTCGTTGAACGCTTTGAGAACGTCATCTGCGCGAGCTCCTTGCCGCCGGACGTCGCAAATGACAACGATCGCCCAACATCTGCGTGCAACTCCAGGCGCGGGGTATATCGATATACCCTGGCGTTCATCCGCCCCTTCTTGTCGGGTGCGTGCACCTCGTAGGTGATCTCATTGGTTTGAGCCCATCTTCGAAGCTCCCGGCAAATAAAGGCCTCTATCATGCCTCGGTTTATGTGGTGCGCAGACTCGATAGCGCATCGATAGAAGCCATCATCATGCTGCTTGATCGGCAGCCGAACGAGCACGTGACACGAAACACCGCCGCGCTCATTTCTCCCTCCCATGATGTCGCGGCCCTTGAGGCTGCTCGTATCAACGACCGAGAAGCTAGTCTTGTTTTGGTCTACGTACTCCAGAAGCATAGTGACGTAACGATGCGCTCCGCGATCCGCGATTGTGATTTTACGAAGCCAAATGAAATTGTGACCCGCGCTGCGCTTAATCCTGTCGGCATCGCTCCTCCTCAGCGTCGCGTCCGGCCTCATCTGCGCCGAAGTACTCGATCGCACCACCGCTCTCTTGGCGTTCCGCCAACATCAAAAACGCTTCATGGCCCTCAATCAGCGGGGGCGGGAACGCCCCGGGCGCGCGCGAAACTGACCTGCTCGCGAGTCGATTGAGAATCACGAAACGCTGAAATTCCTCGGACGACAATTGGCCCCTCCCGCCAGAACAGAACATGTGACATTTCATCGAACGGCACAACTTCTACGCACTCAAGGGCCTACTGCACGTAATCCACGCAAATGGGAAATTAATCCTTGTCCCACCGGATATGTCGGCGGCCGCCCGACACAGGGGAATGCGGCATCGCCTCCCGGCAAGCATCAACGGAACGTGATGAAGCCAAAAGCACCTAGTCGGTGCCTGCAGAATCATGAGGTTAGCGGATAAGTTGCACCGGATAGGTGCAAATTTCTTTCTCAAATCAATGGCTTACACAAATTGGAAGTTGAGGTGCCGCGCACTGTGGATTTATCGTTCCCTACAGATCTTTACCCTCGCGCCTTTTCCGGAAGAGAACATGCCCCGCCGGCCCGCCAACGTGAATCAAGCAGACGTCTAACGGATCATTCGCGCCTATCAACGCGAGCGTGTGCCGTTCCGCGTGATGCTTCAACCTAACGGCACAGCCGTCTTTGAGCCGCCAACCCTTCTACCCTCCGAGCAAAACGCTCTCGATCAATGGAGAGAGGAGCATGGTCAGGGCTAAGATCGATGGAGTCTTCCCGACCTACAAGACGCTAAAAGACGGCACCCGCCGGACCTACTGGTATCACCGCGCGACAGCTAAACGCCTGCACGGCGAGCCGGGATCTGCCGAGTTCATCGCTGACTATGCCGCGGCCGAAAAGCTAATTCGCGACCGCCACGCTGGCACTTTCAACAGCTTGGTCCGTTCCTACACGACATCCGTGGAGTTCGAACAGAAACTCGCGCCATCAACGCAGGCCGAATACAAGCGCATGTTGACGAAGGCGGAAGCTGAGTTCGGCACCATGCCGCTCGCTGCGCTAGACGATCCTCGCGTCCGCAAGGATTTACTCGACTGGCGCGAGAAGATCGCCAGACAGTCCGGGCAACGCGAGGCGGATAATCGTCTCTCCGCGATATCCGCGATGCTCACCTGGGCGGTCGACCGCGGGAAGCTGACGGTCAACCATTTGCGGGGCTTCAAGCGGCTCTATCACGTCGACCGTTCGGAGATCATTTGGCTACCCGAACACATCGCGGCCTTCATGAAGGTCGCACCGATCGAGATGCAGCGCGTGCTGATCCTGGCGCTTCATACTGGCCAGAGGGAAGGCGACCTCTTGCGCCTGCCGTGGTCAGCTTACAAGGGCAGCCACATCGAGCTACGTCAGGGCAAGGCGCGTCGCCACGGCAAGCCGGCGCCGCTGATCCAGATCCCTTGCACCAAGGCCTTGCGCCGCATGCTCGACGGCATGCACCACGCCTCGCCGCTCATCGTGACAACGAAGACCGGGAGGGCCATCAAGGCGCGCTACTTCAACACGCTGTGGGACCGGACCATGACGAAGGCCGGCTTGCAGAGCGTGACCCTGCCGGGAACGGAAGAGCCGGTCGAGCTGCACTTCCATGATCTCCGCGGGACCGCCGTGACGCTGCTGTCCGAGGCCGGATGCACCCCGCAACAGATCGCGACCATCACCGGCCACAGCCTGAAAACCGTGATGCTAATTCTGGAGCGTTACCTCGCCCGGACCAGCGGCCTCGCCGAGCAGGCGATCTTCAATTTCGAGCACAGTCCAAGAACAAAGTTTGCAAACCGTCTGCAAACCAGCACCGCCAAAGCGCCGAGCAGGAAGGGAAAACGCAATGTCAGTCAATGAAATGACTGGCGCGCCCGGAACGATTCGAACGTCCGACCCTCAGATTCGTAGCCCCATGCCCATGCCGTCGGGCTTGGTAGTGTAGAATGAGTCGAACAGGCGTTCAAAACTCTCCGGTTTCAGTCCCGGGCCAGAATCCTGCACGGCGACGATCACTCTGCCCGATGCATCGTTCCCAGTGCCGATCAGCAACCCGCGCGACCCTT
>JAEWFG010000417.1 GCA_023388935.1 Pseudomonadota bacterium
AAGGGTCGCGCGGGTTGCTGATCGGCACTGGGAACGATGCATCGGGCAGAGTGATCGTCGCCGTGCAGGATTCTGGCCCGGGACTGAAACCGGAGAGTTTTGAACGCCTGTTCGACTCATTCTACACCACCAAGCCCGGCGGCATGGGCATGGGGCTATCGATCTGCCGTTCGATTGTCGAAGCTCACGGGGGACGCATATGGGCCACCCCGAACGCCGGGCCAGGCATCACCATGCAATTCACTTTGCCGATCAACGATCAAGCCACGGCATCCGTGCGTCCGGCGGCGTGATCTTCACTACGATTCAGAAATTCTCCCCCGCCGTCGGCAAGATTGCCTACCCGGTGCTGTCTAATAAGCGGAACATCGTTGCCGAGCGCTAGATCTACCTCGCGATTACTGTTAGCGATCTCACGCTGCCAGTCGGCGCGTATATCCTCGGCATCGCGATTATGTAAAAAGGTCGCGATTCGAGATTGCGGCTGGCAGGTCATATCTGCCGACCATCGCAGCTCCAATCCTTGAAAGCCGGCAGGTCCCGGGATCGCTAGGGCCGAGCTACCGGATATCGATCGCATGTAGGCCGCCATCGACCGCACGGCGCCAAAGCCTCCGCTGCGGATGCCTTTGGCGTGCAACGGTTGGAACGGTCCCCGGGGCATATTCATCGCGACAAAAATTGCAGTCCTGAGAGTAGGGGAAAACAAGCCTCTGCGAAAAAAGACGGGCAAAGTCATCTGGTCCTCCTTGCAGATCTTTGGCATCTAAAGAAGAACGCCAACCGGGCCTTCCTCGACGCCGTCCGCAAATCGATGCGCCAGATCGCAGCGCAATTGGCGCGACAGCAATCGATCCCAAGCTGCTCACTGAGGCCGAACGCCTGCAGTATGAAGGGTGCCTTCTGCCTGCGGCATCGCTATCACTGACGCGCCATCCGGGGCGTACTTCTTGCCGGCCTCCGCGGGTAGCTCCGGCCGGGTGTTCAAGGATTGCGCTTTGATTCCAGGCCACACCAACCCGACCGTATCGAGGCCAAGCCCTGCGGGCGCTGTGCGGCCTTGACCCGTCCAGCTTGGCGCGGCGAGGGGTTTGCCGTGCGCTTAAGCCGAGATGCAGCTTGAGGCGCCCGACGCGGGTGCTCGCGCGCTGGGCAGCAAACGCGCCCGACAGCCTTTTGCGTTTCGGCCGGTTGGGGCAGGTTTCGAGCTTTACAACTGGTTTCGCTGAAGTCGCATGCGGCGTTCTGGCGGTTTGCCAGCTATGCTGGCTTCCCAAGAACATAAAGTCGTCATTCGAGGTAGCGAATTCAGGTTGGCCTTTGCTCTTCCACGGCACGGAGCGCAGCCTTCAACAACTCCTCTGCACCTTGCTGAAGAAGTTTATGCCCGAGACTCCTGCCTATTGCTTCGGCTTGATCGGCCAGACCAGCGCTTTCATCGGCAATCTTCGTTTGGCCATCCGGATGAGTCACCTGTCCGCGAAGTGTTAAGGTCCCAGCGAGCCATGTGGCAGAGACCCCGACCGGTAGGCTGCAGCCCGCATCGAGACTTCTCATCAATGCGCGCTCTGCATCCACTTCGGTGCGCGATTGCCGGTCTTCAATCTTTTGAAGCAGCGCAATGAGTGCCGTATCCTCTTCGCGAGCTTCGGCCGCGAGAGCACCTTGGCCGACTGCATACGGGAAAACATGGGGGTCTAAAATCTGTGAGGCCTCATGTAGCAATCCTAGCCGGGACAACCCCGCCGCTGCCAATAGAGTCGCGTCTATTCCCTCTCGGGTTTTTGCCTTACGCAGCCTTGGAGAAACGTTCCCTCGGATAGGTCGAATATCCAAGCCACTGCATAGAGCGAGAAGTTGAGCTTTGCGACGAATTGATCCAGTGGCGACGCGCAGCCCCGGTCGTAGCTGATCTAGTGTAGCGCCACAAATCGCGTCACGAGGATCCTCTCTTTTGGGAACGGCCGCCAATACCAGGCCGGGCTGCAATTTTGTCGGAAGATCTTTGAGGGAATGAACGACCAGGTCAACTTCGTTGCGCAGAAGCGTGTCTTCGCTCTCCTTCGTGAATGCTCCGATGCCGCCAATCTGCTGAAACCCCGACCGTCGATCTTTATCGCCAACGGAACTAACGAAGACCATTTGTACCTCGGCGACCGGCTCGACGCTACGAATAAGATCGGCGACGTGATTGGCTTGCCAGCGGGCCAAATCACTTCGCCTGGTACCAAGCCGAATTTTCACGATAAAGCCTCTTGCTTCTTGAGCACTTGAACGACTTCTTAGTGCTGCGTAGTAGCGATAAAATCGGCGCCTGCTCGTTTAGCCGCACAGCAGAACTCTGGTGCGGTGTTCTTTGCATGAGCATCTTCCCTCGGACCGGATTTCATCAATTCACACTCGCCCGAAACGGAGAAGCAGCGAAATAGGTCGCACT
Organism: Pseudomonadota bacterium; assembly: GCA_023388935.1. GTDB lineage: Bacteria > Pseudomonadota > Alphaproteobacteria > Rhizobiales > Xanthobacteraceae > Bradyrhizobium. Next base: position 2,438 of record JAEWFG010000417.1, read on the forward strand.
TTCGAAAGCGGCTGGACCAAGGCTGGACCAAGTCGAGAACGAAGAGTGCCGGTTCGACGAGAATGGAGTTTGCGCCTTCGAGTACAAGCCGTCGCGGGCGCAGTGCAGAGATAGCCAAGCGCCGAGAGAATCCAGGCGGTTATCGTGTCGGTCATCGTCGCCTCCTATTTCTTGGCGCGGAACTTCGCAATGTCGGCAGGCGTTACCAACGGCCCGTGGTTGCCCCATGAAGTGCGCTCGTGATCGATGATATCGGCGATCTGCTGATCAGAGAGTTTGTCAGCGAACGGCGGCATCTCGACCTTGTACTCCTGGCCGTTGATCGCCTTGCCACTTAGCCCGCGCAGCATGGTGATGATGTGTTCGGCAGGGTCAGTGGCATTAACGACCTGATCGCCGGTAAGTGGCGACGCTACGACGATGCATTGGAGAATGACCTTGCAACGCCGGCGAGGGAAATCGCCTCTCGCCATAGAGTCGATAGACGGTCGTTATTGCCGCCCCGTCGCTTGACGCCGTCTCGGAGATTGCCACCAGCCGCAGCTGCAGAGATCCCCGTTGCCGCCCTTGGACCAATCGAGGTTGCGCGTGCCAGCGCGCCGCCGTCCTTGACCATGACGCCGCTCCCGCGGTGGATTTGGCGGGCGCACGACGTCGACCGGTGCCGGACCGAGTAAGAGAGGGAAAGACATCGCCATTTTGCAGATGGGGCAGGATGTTTACAGAAAAGGTTCTGAAATGCGGAATTGCGTTTCGTGGGTAACGATCAAGCTGTTCTTGCACACTCAGGTCTGGTGGTGGCACGAAGCCAGGTTCCCCGACCCACCACTTGACCGGAGCCGACCCGGACGAGTTGCGTCGCCTTTGGCCCGAAGCTGCTGATCGGCTTGCTCGGCATTCAAGTCGGCTGTCGAAGGAACACCGGACCCAACTCGCCAAGCCAGGACCGAGTGTGCTCCTGAAGGGACGCCGCGGATGTAGAAAAAAACTGGACCTCGGTGCGGTCCGATGCGGTCGCCACTAACTCCCGCCGTACTGATCTTGATCGTAGGCCCGCAGGATGCGGACAAAATCGGCCATGCTGGATCGGTCTCGATTTTCGGCCATAGCCGCAACCTGGGTGTTGGACGCGGGCTGGCTCCCTTGCCAAAACCGCATTAGGAGATCGACGATGTTTTTCATAGCATACTCTCCGCAGCTAACTATGGCGGTAGACACCGGAGCGGCAACGGATGGCTCGATCAGGGGGAAGGCCAGCGGGCGCTACGCCGCCGACCTTGTCCTGCAACTGCCTGCTCGCGGGCCGGTTCCGTTGCTTTTCACTGCATTCATCAGGTAGCACTGAGCACCTGATTGACGCCATTGCGCGTGGGTATGAAGTGATTGTACTGAGGTACGCTCGGGCTAGTGAATCGGTATAAGTCAACGAGACGTCGGTTTAATCCCAAGGCAGTTCCAGCTGACATCGATACCCCCGCGAGGTTGCTCGGCTACGCCGACCAGGTGATCGAAATAGGGTTGCCGACTTCCAGCGATAGCCCATCAGCGTAGTGGTGACACCTCTGATGGAGGTCCGCTGAGCGGGACTAGTGGACTAGAATTGCTCACCCTGAGTTCGTCCCATTTTGACACTTTGCGGAAGCCGAGCAGACATAGTTGTCGTAGCGCGCAACATATCATCGGGGTCAGGGCGCACCGAGCGTCTGAATGCGCTCGTGCGAAGAGCGCGTTGCCGAGACAGCGATAAGTCCCTCAGGTCACGGTGAACTCGAGCGATTTTGCACCGCCCCGGCCCAAAATTGTCGGCGATCTAAATCCTAACTCTATGGCGATCCCGGGGAAGCTCGGCATCGTCGATGGTAACACCAGACGCAGTCGGCGTTGCTTGTGCAAGTATTCGTCTGGTGATGTCTATGCATAGATTGGCCCGTATCTGACACGAAGGCTATTCACGACGATTGCAGCATTGCTGGCGGGTTGAAAGGTGACGCGGAGTCTGACTAGCTAGCACTACTTTGGCAGTTTCGTCGGTTTAATGAGCCTGTCAGGATTCCCGAATCGATTTTTCAATGATTCATAGGGGGTCGGCTTTTGGAGCGCCGACCATCGGGAACGCGACGTCGGACTGGGAAGACGAACTCGAACGTTGGCTGAAGCCATTTCTGGATCGCTTGGGTCATAAGGCCCGGCGACGGATGTGTCCGCTTTACATTGCAGGGTTGATCGGCCCTGGTGAGCGCAAAAGTCAACCGATGGCGGAGCGCTTTGTAGCGGGCGATTACGATCAGCTGCACCATTTCATTGCCGATGGCGTCTGGGACGCGACGCCGCTGGAGACAGAGCTGCTCAGTCAGGCCGACCGGCTCGTCGGCGGCGACGATGCAGTGCTGGTTATCGATGACACCGCGGTGCCGAAGAAGGGCGAACGCTCGGTCGGTGTCGCTGCTCAATATGCATCGGCTCTTGGCAAGACGGCAAATTGCCAAACGTTGGTGTCGCTGACGCTTGCGCGCGCCGAAGTGCCGGTGATGATCGCGTTGCGTCTCTTCCTGCCAGAGAGTTGGACCAGCGACGCCGCACGCTTGAAGCGCGCCGGCGTACCGGTCGAATACCGAGCGCCACGATCCAAGCCAGAGATTGCTCTGGCCGAGATTGATCGCGCGATGACAGCCGGCGTGCGCTTCGGTTGTGTGCTGGCGGACGCAGGATACGGCCTCAGCGCGCCGTTTCGACAAGGGCTCACGGCACGCGGGCTGGCCTGGGCCGTTGGCATCCCCCGTCACCGGAAGGTGTGTACCCGGTCGGCGTCAAGTTGATCTGGCCGGTTTCTATGCGAGGGCGTCCCCGCAAGCGGTACACGGTACATTCCAGACATCCTGTCGAGGGCAGCCGAAAACATGCTCGCCGATGCCGAGTGGCAAACTGTGAGTTGGCGAAACGGAACCAAGGGTCGATTGAAAGCCCGTTTTGCCGGCGTTCGGGTGCGGATCGCCGACGGACCACCGCAACGGATCAAGGATAAGGGCCAGCAGCATCTTCCCGGCGAGGAGGCCTGGCTGATCTGATCGGCGAACACAGAACCTCAGGGGAGAAGAAATACTATCTCGCCAACCTGCCAGCCGCGACAGATCTGCGCACGCGATGGATCTGCGAACAGGCGCATCAGCAGTTGAAGAGGAACTCGGGCTTGATCACTTCGAGGGACGATCTTGGCAAGGTCTTCATCGTCACGCACTCATGACCATGATCGCGTACGCCTTCTTGCAACACCGTCGCCTCGCACAAGCGGGCGAAAAAAAAGAATCAACGGCCCCCCGCCTCAGCCAAGCTTGCCGGCCGTACGTCACGCCATCGTCGATCTCATTCTTCGACCGCCATCCCAGCGATGCCCATATTGCAGAGACGAATCCGTGAAAAGCCGCAGCGCAAATAAATCTGCCAAAGTAGTGCTAGGTCGCGTACTCATTAAGCCGCTGGCCGCCTAATGTCCGCTCAAACCCCGGAAAAGCGGACATCTTCCGAGATCGCTGAAGGGCCGGAAGGCGACTAATCAAGTGGTGCGCCGAGGCCGCTCGACGTATGACTGTGATAACGTTCTGTCCTTCCTCGGGGTGGCGCGAGATGCGTCCTTTCCCGTGCGTATCCTCGACGAGAACAGCTTTTCCCGCCGGAAGGCGTCTCACCTCTCCATCGCTCGTTTCAAATTCCACGTGGCCATCCAGCCATATGGCGAGGAGTCGATCCGGCGGCGTGTGAAAGCCCGCTTCGCGCACCGCGGCGAGGATGTGTGCAAAACGGATGCGTGACGCTGGTAGTAAGCCGAAAGTTCAAATGGCGCTTCGTTGGGAAACGCCGACTTCATCGTCATCGCGATATCGACTTCTCCAAAATGGGCCTCTCCGTCAGGCGTTGCATATATACGCAGGCACCTCATCCCCGGCCTCCAATCGCTCCATCTAGCTTGGCATATGGTGTGGCCTCTGTGTGTCCAATGCAATGTCGGGTGGGTCAAAGGCTGACCTCGACAGCTGGCATGATCTTCGTCGCCTCATCTTCCGGAAACAGACTTCCACGGCGCTCTGCGCTCAGGTCGGCAGGGGGCCACAAGCGGCTGCGAGCAGATGCGAGAGCTAGCGTCGCGGCGTTCGTCCGCGTATACGGTCGAAGCCCTGCTTGATCGCTGCGAAGCGCTCATCGATGAACGGTTCGTGCTCTGTATCGGTGAAAATGTAGGGCCAGTCGTTTTCGATGGCCTCGCGAACCAGTTCGCCCACATACAGCGGATCAATGCCGTTGTTGATCCGTTCCTGCAATGCCTTGATGAACTCGGCGCGGGGTCCTTCTGTCGGCAGAGGGTTGCCGAGAGCCCCAGCAAATCGCTGCGGCACGTTGCGCCGAGAGTTCATGATCTGCGTGCGGATGACGCCCGGACACAGAACGGATACCCCAATCTTCCTCGGCGCGAGCACGTTACGCATCCCCTCGGACAGCGCCACCACACCATATTTGCTCACATCGTAGGCCAGACTTGGTCCCGCAATCAGTCCGGCGACGGACGCTGTGGAAACAATCTGCCCTCCTTCGCCGTGCGCTTCGATCAGCGGACCGAAAATCTCGAAGCCCCAGATCACCGACATCAGGTTGACGCCGAGGACCCAGTTCCAGCCTGCATCAGTCCACTCACCATAGGTGCCGCCGCCGCCTACGCCCGCATTGTTGACCAATATGTGGATTCTGCCATACCGTGCGACGGTCGCGTCCGCTGCCGCCTGAAGTTCGCCTTTGAGCGAGACGTCAGCTTTCACGCCATCGACACCGACGTTGGTCCGTGTCTTCAGGTCCGCGACCGCTTTTTTCAGCGCCTCTTCCTCGATATCGCAGAGCATGACCTTCACCCCCGCCTGTGACAGCGCGGTCGCGATCCCCAGTCCGATCCCCGAGGCAGCGCCTGTCACGAATGCGGTCTGTCCAGCCAAGTCTCTCATGCGCTTTCTACCTTGCATTCACTCAACAAATTCGCCCGCCAGACTGCGCCGCAGAGTGCCGCAATGAACTCGCCTTGTCTCATGTCCCGCGCCCCCGCGCAAAGCCTAGAAATAACCGATCGCTAGTTTCAAACTAGCACATTGGAAACCACTGGATAACGAGGGACAGGGTCGGTTTTCGGAAGCGCTGGCTCCACGCCGACGATGACCGCTCAGGATGAAACTCGGCAAAACTCAAAGTGAGCATAATGCGTCCGCTTTCGGGCACATCGCGCCCCCCGTCGGCACGGGCTCATTGAGCCTAACTGCCGGCCATGATTCAAATCCTTCACCGAAGGGGGCCGAATCATGCGCTACGAACTCTCCGACGAGGAATGGACTGCCATCAGGCCGATGCTGCCAAACAACCTGCGCGGCGTACCACGGGTGAATGACCGTCGCGCCCTCAATGGTATCTTCTGGGTTTTGCGATCCGGGGCGCCATGACGTGATCTGCCAGCGGCATTAGGTCCTTACACGACTTGCTACAACCGCTTTGTTCGCTGGCGGCGGGCTGGTGTCTGGGGCTGCATCGTAGACGCGCTGCCCATGATGCGACTGTCCAGATGATTGATCGACACCTCCATTGTCCGCGTGCATCGAACATGGAGCCTGCATCACAAGGAATCAGCGCGAATCGATGGGAAGGTCACGCGGCGGCTTGACGAGCAAAATCCATGCGATGGTCGATAGCAATGGTCTGCCGATACGGCTGGCGCTGAGCCCCCGGAGAGGCTCATGACGTTCGACTTGCCGGCAAACTGCTGTCTCGTCTGAAATCCGGGTCCATGCTTCTTGCCGACCGTGGCTACGATGCCGACTGGATCAGAGAGCTTGCCATGAAGAGGGGCGCCTGGGCCAACATCCCGCCGAAAAGCAATCGCAACGATCCGATCTGCTTCAGCCCTTATCTCTATCGAGCCCGGAATCAGGTCGAGCGGTTCTTCAACAAGATCAAGCACTGCCGCCAGATTGCGACGCGCTACGACAGGCTCGCCGCTAACTACCTTGCCTTGGTACAGCTCGCATCGATCAGGCTATGGCTGCATGCTAATGAGTCCGCGTCCTAGCACTACTTTGGCAGATTATGCGATTTTCGGGAGTTTTTAGGATTCCCGAATCGATTTTTCAATGATTCATGGGTGGTCGGCTCTTGGAGGGCTGACCATGACGGAATGGGAAGACGAGCTCGAACGC
>JAEWFG010000418.1 GCA_023388935.1 Pseudomonadota bacterium
ACCGTCGGCGGGGCGGCAGGTGTGGTCCTCAGCGCTCTTTTTCCACAAGAGCCCGTCGGCTTTCTGCTGGGCCTTGCGGTCTGGGTCTCAGCTTGCAGTTTCGTGGCCACAATCCTGCGCAATGCCGCTTCGTATGGTGCGGGCATGGCTGGGATAACGGCCGCGATCATCGCCTCCAACACGCTCGGTCAGACGGGGGGAACAAATGGCGAGGCCTTTACGATCGCCGTCACCCGCGCCAGCGAAGTCTGCGTCGGCGTCATTAGCGCGGGCCTGGTGCTCGCGAGCACTGGCTTCGGCGATGCGGCAAGACGCCTGACCAGGCAATTTGCAACCTTATCAGCCGAGATCGCCGGTCAGCTGGTGAACGCCTTTCACCTGTCGGGTCCGGAACAGGCGCAGCGACGCGCGGTGCGGCACGAGCTGATCCGCCGTGTAACCGCACTCGACCCTATCATCAGCGATGCAATCGGCGAATCTTCCGAAATGCGATATCATTCGCGATTGTTGCTGGCAGCAATGGACGGGCTATTTTCTGCCCTATCAGGTTGGCGCACCGTCGCGAACCACCTCGGGCAACTGCAGGAGGAGGACGGCCGCTTGCAGTCAGAGGCGGTTCTCTCAAGGCTTCCGCCGGAATTGTCTTCCGCACTGGACCAGGCCAAGCCGGCCATTTGGGCCACGGAACCTCTGCGCATAAGGGGCGTGTGTTTGGCCGCAGTGCGCGGCCTAATTGCGTTACCTGCGCAGACGCCGTCACTACGCTTGCTTGTGGACCGCACGGCTCAGGCACTCTTTGGTATATCACGCGCGCTCAACGGGCTGGCATTCCTTGCCAACGAGAAAGCGCGCTTTGGCCCCAGAGACCGGCGCGTGCGCCTTCATCCGCCGGATTGGCTCCCTGCTGTCGTCAACGCCGGGCGCAGTTTCCTGACGCTCGGTGCGGTCGAAGTGTTTTGGATCGTTACGGCATGGCCGAGCGGGGGGCCAGCGATGATCTTTGCCACGATCGCCGCCGTCATGTTCGCCACAATGGGTGACGAAGCTTTTGGCGTGACGATAAGTGCATTGTTGGGTTGCGGCGTCGGCGCGGTTTTGGCGGGCATCGTGAAATTTTCTGTCCTGCCCCATACCGAGACTTTTGCCGGGTTCTGTTTGGTGATCGGCGTCGTCCTAATCCCAACCGGCATCTTCGCTTCGCGGCCACCGATTTTCTTGGGAATGACCCTGTTCTTCACGATACTTTTGGGCGTCGCAAACCAAATGACCTACGACGCCCAACAATTCTACAATACCGCGACAGCCATCTCGGGTGGTTTGCTGGCGGCCGCGCTCGCTTTTCGAGTGATTCCGCCGCTCTCGCCAGCCACTCGTAGCCGACGCCTGCTGACCCTCACTTTGCGTGACCTGCGCCAACTCGCGAGTGGTGCCGGACTATCGATCGCGGACTGGGAGAACCACATTTATGGTCGCCTGTCGGCTCTGCCGGAAGCGGCGGCACCATTGCAACGCGGGCACCTCGTTGCAGCGCTCTCGGTTGGAACCGAGATTATCCGCGTGCGGCGCATCGCCGATCGCTTCGGCGTTGGAGCGGACTTTGAAAGCGCGCTTGGAGCTTTGGCTCGAGGCGACGGCGTGACCGTCTGCGAGCGCCTCTCGGCTGTTGATCGCGCTCTTGCGAACCTGCCAAGTCGCATGCCAGGCAGGACGGCCAGGCTGCGTGCCCGTGGCAGCCTATTGGCGATCGCTGAGGCTCTCACTCAGTACCCCGCCTATTTCGACACTGGAGCGGCGCAGTGAGCTTCACCGAAATCAACCTGTTTGGTGTCTACGTTGCTCCTATTTCGATACTGATGGTCATCGCGTGGCTGATTTTTATACTGCTGCGCCGCTTGGCAAATCGTTTCCGTCTATTCCGTTACGTCTGGCACCCGGCTCTGTTCGGAATCGCGCTATATGTGATCACCCTCTCGTCGCTTGTGCTTCTTCTCCGAGAAAGAGGTTAGCGATGGCGGACGGCAGCTCGAACAACGACGCAGCGGCTCGCGAGAATGGTAAAGGCCGGCCCCACGCGCCGACCCGTGGCGGCACACTCAGATTCATCCCGCTCGTTCGGTTCCTGATAACGCTGGCTGTTGTATGCCTTGCGGGTCTTCTCGGCTGGGCGGGGTGGCGAGCTTACATGGGTTCGCCCTGGACGCGAGACGGTACTGTGCGCGTCTACGTCGCGGCGATCGCGCCTGAAGTTGCAGGCCGTGTCTCCGAGTTACCGGTCGCCGATAATCAATATGTGCACAAGGGCGACACGTTGATGGTTATAGATCCAACGGACTTCCAAATCGCCGTCAAGCTTGCAGAGGCGGCGGTACAACAGGCCCAAGCCAATGCCAGGAACGCAGATATCCAAGCGAAGCGCCGGGAGGCCCAAAGCGACCTATCAGTCACGCGAGAGGAGCGACAGACTTACGAAACCACCGCCCTCGCCCAGCAAGCGCAATATCAACAAGCCTTAGCTAATCTTGATCAGGCAAAGGTGAACCTCGAGCGAACGCGGATCCGCTCGCCAGTCAATGGATGGGTAACCAACTTATTGGTACGGGTTGGCGATTACGCCACTGTCGGACAGAATAAAATCTCCGTGGTCGATTCCGATTCGTTTTGGATCGATGGCTACTTCGAGGAGTTCAATATAAGCTCAATCCGGGTAGGCGACTCCGCAAAAATCAAGCTGATGAGTTATAGCCCGATCGTTTGGGGACACGTAAGTGGAATAGCAAGGGCAATCACGGTTTCGAACGCCATGCCAGATCCGCAAGGTCTTGCGTCAGTCAATCCCATTTTTACCTGGGTGCGTCTCGCCCAGCGAATTCCGGTTCGGGTACACATCGATGAGGTGCCGGACGGCGTCCACCTTGCGGCCGGCATGACTGCGACCGTGCAGATCATTCGCCGACAGGAGACGCCAACCAAATGAAGCTGCCGAACGCGACTCAAGCCCGCTCGGCGGGCGCGTAGCTAATCTCTTATGGCCGGAACACGGCTTAGCGCTTAATCGTGCGATGGGGCAGAGTTCCTTTAGTAGCTTGTCAGCGAGGCGCGCTGAACGCCCCCGCTGCGCGCTGCATCAACGACAAGATCCTCCAGATTCGTCACTTTGATCGCCGTTTTTCCCTGACAGGCTGTCGAGCTTGCTCTCGAGATGTTCCAGGAGAGGCGACGTGATACGTCGTTGCTCCCAGTTTAACTCCTGCGCCGATAGACTCCGGAGGAAATCCGCCAAAGTCGTGGATAGTTCTCGGGGCGGTGGAGATTGTGACCCCGGTTTCAGGAACGAACCGGTGGTCAGAGATCGAAAGGATGGCCGTGGCCTCGGCGTTTCCTGCCCGATCCGCCGCCACGCCTCCGCGTATCCATTGCTGGCAATAGCGTTCATCGGATTGCCATGGCCAAAGAAGATGGCAGGCAGCTTGTTGGGCATGTTGTGCTCCTTCTACGTTACCGGCTTCGTCGATGCCTGTACCATGCCGGCTTCTTGAATGACGGTCCTACGGCAGCTCGATGATCTCAACCCAATTTGGATCCTTTCCCATAAGAGCATGGAAGGTTGGCACCAGCGCTCCAGTCTCGTGGTCAATCGCATAGCCCGTCATCGCGTTAGATTCCTCGCCGACGGCAAGGAGATAGCGCCCACGCGGATCAATGGCAAAGCCGCGGGGTTTTGTCTCGGTGGGAGTGTGCCCAAGCAGCGTAAGGCCGCCTGTCTCTTCGTTGATACGGTACCCTGCGATCGTATTGGAGGTCCGTTCGGACGCGTAAAGAAGCCGTCCATCGGGGGTGACGTGGAGGTCGGCCGGCGCCGGGGTCGAACAGCTATGTGTTCGCCACAAATCTCGGCGGGGATATTATTCTTCAATACAAGTTCGATGCTGTCACTGGAACTCTTACGCCCTATAGGCCATGTTATCGGATAGCGGGACCGTCGAGAGCGGCGTTAGCGCCCCACTCGTTTGGTCAAGCGCGAACGTCGTCACACTGTAAGGTGGAGAGCATAGACCAGCATAGAGGAAGTGACGGTCAGGACTGATTGCCAGAGGAAACACTGCGCCGCTCACTCCGACGCGCGCGATCTCGTGAACCCGGCCACTGGTCTCATCGAGAGTCAGCACACTAATCTCACGGCTACCAGCGTTTGCCACATAGACGAATGTGGTACTCGATGCAGGATAGATCAGCGATAGCGCCACCAGGCAAGCAAGACTGTTTGTTGACATACGCAGCATCGCGCGGCCTTCCAGTTCTCCATGGCAAACTCCCGGGATGAACGATATCAGCTCTGCTGATCCACTCAACATTTCGCTTGCCTGTGAAATACAACAAGCCGAACTGAAATGGACCCCGATTTTGGGACCAGAGGCTGAGTTGGAAAAGGGCCGCTCCGTTTGATAGACGGAGGGCATGATGACGAAGAAGACGAGACGGAAGATCGACGCAGCACTGAAGGCGAAG
>JAEWFG010000434.1 GCA_023388935.1 Pseudomonadota bacterium
TCAATGCGGGGACGAAAGGGCATACGAAGGCTGCAATCGTCTTCGGTGAAGACTTTCTGCAGGCGAAGGAATGGCTGCCGCACGGAATGTTCTTGGGTTGGTGCACCGCCAACACGAACTATTCGCAGCGCTCCGTACAGCAGTACATGAACCTCGCCAAACTCAATCGCGGCCTCAGCCCTAGCGACCAGGAGGCTTTGTGCCATCTCTGCCCGAGCGCTGCCTGTAAACTTGCCAAGCCCGGCGTCGACAAATCGGACGTGGAGGAGGTCCTATCGCGCGCGATGAACGAGTGGTTGACGGCCGACTTCGTGAAAGCGTTCCTCGGCCGCCACAAGACCGAGACGGAGACCGAGACCGAGACCGAAAGCGCGGCCGACGAAGCGGCGCCCGATTCGGAATCCTTGCAATCGGTCGCTACGTTCTTGCAGGCGCTCGAGCCTCTCCAGAGGAAGTCGTTGTGGCAGTCTTTGCGCGGCAAGCCCGAATCGCAGGACCAGCGCTTCATGAAAAGCCTTCGCTCTCTCCTCGCCAGTGAGTTTGGCAAGAAGCCTCGCTAGGAGGACGGCGGCAAGCCTCTGAAGTTCGTGCGCGAAATGCCTCCCTGGATTTTGCGTTGTCTCTGATACAGTGAAACAGCCGAACAAAACCCAATCGGGATTGTTCGGCTGTTTCGTTTTGGATTTAGGCCCGAACAACGTTCGATATCGCTAAGCAAGGACGATATTGGTACGCTGAATTCCGGCGAGGGGCCAAATGCGAAGAAGTTTCGTATTTGCACGGCTGGCGGAACTTCATGCAGCTTTCGTAGCGAAAAAGTGGGTGCTGAAACTTCGCTCTGAGGGCTGCAGAAGCGTCTGTTGTTGATCGCCGCCTGCATCCTGAGGACTACGTCCCCAGCCCGGAGGATGCCGAGGCTGTTGCAAGTCGGCGCGTCCTCGGACACGAGACGCTGCAGCGCGGCGATATCGTCGACGACGAACGGCATGTTTGTCGTCTTGGGACGTTCGGACAAGCCGCGGGGCGCGCAGGATTTCGTGCCTGTCGTTCCGAAGTGAATTGACTTGAGCGGGCACAGGTTCGGTCCCCTGTCGTTCCTGGCTCGGAGCCAGGATCATAGCTTCGCTCGGCGGGGGGCATTGCTCCCGACTGCAAGCGAGAAAATGAAGTTCTGCGCATTTTGATGCTGCGGACGGCGCCCACTCGGCGGTTAAACTGGCTGCTCGATGCCGAGATACGCAGCTTCTTCGATTTCGTTGCCCATCACCGATCGTGAGCACTTCGCTGGACATACAACCGGACAGGCAGATCTCCCGCATCCGGCTCTCGGACTAGACCTCACGCTTTCACCCACGGCACGTCGTGTCCGCGCGCAGCCCTCATGCTTGGGGGGCCCCCCGCGCAAAGGCCGCCGCAAGTGCAGCTTCGATCGCAGCAAAGCGTTCGACCGGATGGGCGACATGACGGTCGAGCCAGGCGAGACCCAGCTTCTCTGCGCGCGCGTCTCCCCACTGGGCGCGGCCAAGGATGTGGCTCAGCACCAACCCAGACGCGGCATCGCCATTGAGGGTGCAGGACAAGAGAGCAGTCATGCTGATGTCGGCCGGAAGCGTCACTTTGCGCAGCGGAACCAGGGAAAGCGCGACCGTGACCGCGGCCGCGGGGTCGCCCGCCAGCGCGGCCGCAACATCGTTCCCGCCGTCGAGGACGGCAAGATTCTCCAGCGTGGCGCGCACGAGGCGGCGTTCTCGGGCGCGGAAGCGATGGGGCGGCAGCATCCGCCACCAGGCGAGCGGGTGCGAGTCCTCTGGGGCGTATGGCCCGGGATGGCGGCGGATGGGCGTGGTGGTGTTCAGTTCGCAGACGTTTCGCATATGTTGGGCAACTCTCCTCTTGGCCGGTGTGTTGGGCGCTGGGGCAGGGGCGCGGTCAAGACTTCGCTCGCAACCGCGGGACAACCAGAGCGATGCCGATCGGGTGGATCGGCATCGCTTCAGAAGGGTCGCTGAGGACCTTAAGGATCATCCGCGGGCGTCCTCGGAGGCGCGCGCGTCGAACGCGTGCAGCGCCTTCAGCACCTGCTTTTCGGCGGCGGTGAAGCCTACGCGCCCCTGGGCGAGATGGAATTCGAACCAGGAGGCACAAAGGTTGGCGGCGTGGACCGGATCGAGGTCGGCGCGATCGATGACGTGGCCGAGCACGAGCGCGCACCTGAGCTCGCCATCGAGCGCGCAGCGCAGCACCGCGGTCATGGCGAGGTCGACGGCCGGCGAGCGCGCCTTGATCGGCATCAGCGACAGCACGAGCGCAATCGCCGCATCCGGATCGCCTTTGAGCGCCGGCACGATGCCGCTGTTGGCCAGCGCGATTGCGACCTCATCGAGCGCGGCGCCGACGCGAAGATGGTCGGCGGCGCGAAAGGCGTCGGCCGGCAGCATGCGCCACCAGCCGAGCGGCGAACTGCCGACGCGCAGCGCGCGCAGCACCGGAGAGGTAGCAGGATCCAACACCGTGTCATCGGCGTCAGCTGCCTGCCGGGGCGTGCGCCCCGGCGTCGTGGTGAGGTTCGTCATGAGCTCTCCTCCCTACTCGGCAACCATGATCAGTTCGGCGTAGCGCGGGCGCACCCACGCGGCATCGCCCATCTTGATGCCGGTCAGAACCGTCGCGGCGATGGCCGCCGAGGGGAAGCAGACGGCCGCCTCGAGGCGCAGGCGGTCGTCGACGCCGGGAATCGGCACCATGATCTCCGCGAGCTGCTCGCGGAGCTTCTTGAGGTCGGCGCTGGGATCCGCGACGGTGCGGACCTCGGAGCCGGCCAGCACGACAAAGCCTTCGGGAGCGTAGTAAGCGCGCGCCCAAAGACCGGCGTCGGCAAGCGCGAGCTCACCGCCAACGGTCGGCACGGCGTCCACGTCGATCGCCGCCGTCTCTTCCTCGGTTGCGGCGACGCCGCGATCGGCTTCGGCCGCGGCCGCGGAGCGGCTCGTCGGCGTCGCGTTGAAGACCCGGCAGCCGGCGTCAAACAGCAGGCGCAGGCTCTCGTCGAGGAAGGCGCCGAGGATCGCGTGGTCCTCGCTGTCCCAGGTCCGCGCGCTCGCACAGTTGGTGCCCTCGACCAGGCCGGCCTCCTTGGCGAGCTCGGTCAGGCGGTCCTCGAGAAACGGCAACGCCGCACGAAACAGCCAGTTCTCGCGCTGGGCGTGAATGAGGTAAACCTCGCCCGGGGCGCCCTGCGCAGCGGCCACGGCCTGCCGGAGGGCGGCGTTATCTAGCCGCATGTGGCCGATATCGACCTCACCCTCGGCCACGAACACGTAGCAGGCGGCAAGGCTCTCGCGGAGCACCGTGTAGCGGTCGGCCAGGTCGAACGGGAAGACGGTGACCACGAGGCGGCCAGCCGGATCGCGGATCTCGCGCAAGCCCTCGATACCGCCGTAGGGGCGGTGAACTGCGTGGAGGGCTCCTGCACGGTGGGGGTCTCAGGGGTAGACGAATTGTTATCCATGATCGCTCCTGATGAGCGATCGCAAAGGCCGACGTCGGCGGACCGGAATGGCAGCTTGCCGTCCTGCGCGAAACGACCGCAGGCGGCAGATGCCATGGCTACCGTGCGGTCACGTGGTCCCTTCCGGAGGCAGATCGCCCCCGGAATGAGAACCGGAAAAACCGTGAACGCACGCGCAGGCTACCGGCCGACCTCCCTGGGCACGGCTAGCCGTCCCGGGGTGTCGCGCCTTGCGATCGCCGTTAGCCGACGGACGGGGTGATGGTGCGGGGGAAGGACGTGCGGGATGCCGCGGACGCGCATCCGGGCACGCGCGCGAGGCAGCCGGCGCCGGTCACGTCGGAGCCGTCCGGGAGCATCAAAGACGAGGAGTAAAAGTGCGAATCGGCGTAATACTGGCTCTTAGCCATGACTGACTCCATGCAAGTCGTTGTGGTTAGGCCGCGGTCGGTGTTGCAAGCACCGGCCGCTGGCCGCCTTCTATATGCACGTTGTTCCCGAAAAGTTCTACAGGGTCGGCCGCCGTTCTGTGGTTATGGTTAACGGGGAGCGATTTTCGTCTCCGACAGTGCCGCCGATTTTGCGATTGAGCCGACGAGTGCTCGGTCCATTCAACGCCTGCAGCGGCCGACGAACCCGCGACGAGACAGGTCCCGATCGGCGAGGGAGTCTTCCAGACGCGAACTTCACAGAGACCGTTGCTGCGCAACTGGAATTTCGACACTCCGTCTCGGTGTTCCTCGTTTCCGCGCGTACGAGCCGGTCCACCAGGAGCAGGCCCAATTCCGTTGGTCGAAAGTCATAGAAGGTGCGACCTGCATCGACTTGAACTTGCTGTCGATATCCGCAAGAACAACCCCAACAAAGCTGACAGGAAGCGAAGGGAAGAAACCGTGCGAAATTCAGTGGCCGCCGCTTGCGCTGCAGCGGCGTTGTTTGTGGGGGCGCCGGCCTTTGCCGGCTGGGAACCAACCAAACCCGTTGAGATCGTGGTAGCGGCGGGCGCGGGCGGCGCCTCCGACCAGATGGCGCGGATGATGCAGGCCGCGATCCAGAAGAACAATCTGATGAAGCAGCCGATAGTCGTCTCGCTCAAGGGCGGCGCGTCGGGCGCGGAAGCGCTGATGTACATGAAGTCCAGCGAGGGCGATCCGAACAAGGTGCTGATCGCCTATTCGCTGATCTATATGTTGCCGCTGTCGGCGAAGATTCCGTTCAACTGGCGTGAGCTGACCCCGGTCTCGGTGATTGCGCTCGACCAGTTCGTGTTGTGGGACAACAGCGCAGGTCCCAAGACGGTGAAGGAATTCATCGCGGCCGCGAAGGCTGCAAGTTCGCCGTGGAAGATGGGTGGCACCGGCTCCAAGCGCGAAGATCATGTGCTGACCGTTTTTCTCGAGCAGAAAACCGGTGCGAAATTTTCCTATCTGCCTTACAAGTCCGGCGGTGAAGCCGCGACCCAGCTCGTCGGCAACCACACTGAATCCAACGTCAACAATCCATCCGAAAATCTCGAAGTCTGGCGCGCGGGCCAAGTGCGTCCGCTTTGCGTGTTCGACAAGGAGCGCATCTCCTACACCAGCAAGGTGACGGATACACAGTCCTGGGCGGACATCCCGACCTGCAAGGAGGAGGGCGTCGACGTCCAGTATCTGATGCTGCGCGCGATGTTCCTGCCCGGCAAAGTCACGCCTGAGCAGCAGGCGTTCTATGTCGACCTGTTCCAGAAGGTGACGCAGACCGCGGAGTACAAGGACTACATGGAGAAGCAGGCGCTGAAACCGATCTTCCTCACCGGCAAGGACATGGTGCAATTCCTTGAGGAGGACGATGCGCTGAACAAGGCGCTCATGACAGAAGCTGGATTCGTCGCGAAGTAGCCATCTTGAGCTCGCCTACTTGCCGGGCCGAGAGAGCTAAACTCGCTCTGAGAGGTCGGATTGCATCGAAGACGTAATCCGGGTGAGGGGGACTCTCCACGAGTCCTGCTTTCACGTCCTCGTGGAGACTCCCCTCACCCTGCCCCTCTCCCCGCAAGTGGAGAGAGGGGACAGCCGCAGCATTTGTTGTTCGCTCATGTCCCAAACCGATCTTGAAATCATCGTCGACGATCCGACCGCTCCTGAAGACAACTCACCCGCCGTCGTCTCTTCCGGCACGATCGAGATCATCGTCTGCCTGCTGCTGTTCGCACTTGCCGTCACGCTTGGCTACGACAACTGGCGTACCGGCGCGTCCTGGGATTCGACCGGGCCCGAACCCGGCTATTTCCCGTTCTATCTCTGCGTCATCCTCGGCGGCGGCAGCCTCTACGGCCTGGTCACGGCGTTCATCGCGCATCGCGCATCGGTCGAGACCTTCGTCACGCGCGCGCAAGCGCGTCGCGTGATGGCGGTGTTCGTGCCGACGCTGTTGTTCTGCCTGGTGACGCAGTTCCTCGGCCTCTATGTCGCGAGCTTCCTCCTGATCGCAGGCTTCATGCGCCTCGTCGGCAAGATCGCGCTGTGGAAGTCGCTGCTCACTGCCTTCCTGTTCACGGCGATCATGTTCGTCACCTTCGACATCGCCTTCGACGTCATTATGCCTAAGGGGCCGCTCGAAGCGGCCTTCGGCTACTAAAGCGGGCCTGCGATGGAAGCTTTTGGTCTCCTGCTTCACGGCTTCGCCGTCCTGCTGACGTGGAAGACGCTCGCGCTGATGATGGTCGGGCTGGTGCTCGGCATCTTCGTCGGCGTCCTGCCCGGGCTCGGCGGCCCCAACGGTGTTGCGATCCTGCTGCCGCTCACCTTCACGATGGACCCGACCTCGGCGATCGTGATGCTGTCCTGCATCTACTGGGGCGCGCTGTTCGGCGGTGCGATCACCTCGATCCTGTTCAACATTCCCGGCGAGGCTTGGTCGGTCGCGACCACCTTCGACGGTTATCCGATGGCGCAGCAGGGCAGGGCGGCGGAGGCGCTGACCGCGGCGTTCACGTCTTCCTTCATCGGCTCGCTGGTCGCGGTGCTCTTGATTACGTTCCTCGCGCCGATGATCTCGTCATTCGCGCTGAAGTTCGGGCCGCCCGAGTTCTTCGCGGTTTATCTCCTGACGTTCTGCTCCTTCGTCGGCCTTGGGCGCGAGGCCAAGCATAAGACGGTCATCTCGATGTCGCTTGGGCTCCTGCTCGCGGGCGTCGGCATGGATACGGTGTCGGGCCAGTTGCGCATGACCTTCGGCTCGGCCGAGCTTTTGCGAGGCATCAACTTCCTCGTCGCCGTCATCGGCCTGTTCGGCATCAGCGAGATCCTGCTGACGATGGAGGAACGGTTGGCGCTGCGAGGGCACGCGGCGAGTATTTCGCTGCGCGTCGTGCTCGGCGTCTGGAGGGACCTGCCGAGATACTGGGTGACGCTGCTGCGCTCCTCCTTCATTGGCTGCTGGCTCGGCATCACTCCGGGCGGCGCGATCGCGGCGTCCTTCATGGGCTACAATCTGGCAAAGCGTTTCGCCAAGGATCCCGAGAGCTTTGGCAAGGGCCGCATCGAGGGCGTGTTCGCGCCGGAGACGGCGGCGCATGCCTCCGGCACCTCGGCGTTGCTTCCGATGCTGGCGCTCGGCATTCCCGGCTCCGGCACTGCGGCGATCCTGCTCGGCGGCCTGATGGTGTGGGGGCTCAACCCGGGCCCGCTGCTGTTCGTCGAGCACAAGGATTTCGTCTGGGGCCTGATCGCCTCGATGTATCTCGGCAATGTCGTAGGCCTCGTGCTGGTGCTGACGACGGTGCCGATCTTCGCCTCGATCCTGCGAGTTCCGTTCGCCGCGGTGGCGCCGATGATCGTGGTGTCCTGCGCGATCGGCGCCTATGCCATCCAGAATGCGATGTTCGACATCTGGCTGATGCTCGGTTTCGGCGTCGTCGGCTATGTGTTCAAGAAGATCGGTATTCCCTTGGCGCCCTTCACTCTGGCACTCGTGCTCGGCAACCGCGCCGAGGATGCTTTCCGACTGTCGATGATCGGCTCCGGTGGCGACCTCAAGGTGTTCTGGTCGAACGGCCTGGTCGGTTCGATCACGACACTGGCGATCGCGCTGCTGTTTTGGCCTGTCATCGACGGTTTGCTTGCCCGCGTCGGATGGACGCAGCGGGCCAAGCCGGCGCAGGGCTAGACTAAACGCACCATCGCCTCGGCCAGGAGACGCGGTACCTTCCAGGAGGGTACCGCAACCAAGAGCCTGCGCTTGATCAGCCGCAGAAATTGCTAGCACCGGGCAACCCGCGCGGAGCTATCTTCTGATAAATTCGATAAAGATGACCCCGCCGGAACAACAGGCGGCAGTGTTCCGTGTCCAGTACAGTCCGAAGGACAATGCCGATATGAACGACCATACAACGCCTCATGGTTCGCGCAGCTCCCTCCTTGCCGTTGAAGATACTGAGTTTCTGCTTCGCGATGAGATGCGGTCGATCCGCTTCGCCCTGGAATTTGCCAAGGCCGAACTCGCCCTGCGGGACTGGGGAATTCGTTCGACCATCATCGTCTTCGGTAGTGCGCGTGTTCCGTCGCCGGAGAAGGCCGCGGCGGCGCGTGACGCGGCACATACCGACGCCGAAAAGGCCACGGCGGAAAAGTTGCAGGAGCAATCGGAATTTTACCGGATCGCGCGGGAATTTGGTCGTATCGCCTCTGAGCGCGGCGGCGCCTTTGATCCAAAGAATAGATGGCGCGACAATGTCATCGCTACCGGCGGAGGCCCCGGTATCATGGAGGCGGCCAACCGGGGCGCGTCGGAAGTCGGTGCACCAACGATTGGCTTCAACATTACTCTGCCGCACGAACAGGCGCCCAATCCCTACATTACGCCGCAGCTCAGCTTCCGCTTTCACTACTTCGCAATGCGCAAGGATGCATCTGGCCATGCGAGCAAACGCGCTGGCCATTTTCCCCGGCGGCTTCGGGACCCTGGACGAGATGTTCGAGCTACTGACATTGCAGCAAACCCGGAAGGCACCGCCGGCACCGATCGTGCTCTTCAGCGAGAGCTACTGGCGCAGGATCATCAACTTCGAGGCCCTTGTGGAGGAGGGGATGATTTCCGCGTCCGATCTCGGCCTCGTCGAATTTGCGGAGACCGCGGAAGACGGGTGGGCTTCCTTGAAGCGCCGCGGGCTTGCGAGCCACAGCGTGAGCTCAGCTGGGTAGGAAGAAGCAGAGCCCGGCCTTGAGCCGGGCTTTGTCGTTTGAGAGGTTGAGCGAAGCGCTCACACGACCTTGGCGTTCCTGAGCCCGGCAATCTCGTCGGCGCTGAAGCCGAACTCTTTCAGGACCTCGTCGGTCTGCTCGCCGAATTCCGGCGGCGGCGCAACCATCTTGCTCGGTGTGCGCGACAACGTTACGGGCTGGCCGACCAGGCGGATGCGGCGGCCCTCCTCGTTCGGGATGTCCTGTGCGATGCCGAGATGGCGGACCTGCGCGTCCTCGAACATCTGGTCGATCGCATAGATCGGCCCGCAGGGCACGCCGGCTTCGTTAAGCTCCCGCACCCAGGTCTCGGTCGACTTCGTCACAGTGCGCTTCTCGATCTTGGCGTTGAGCGCGTCGCGATTCTTGGAGCGGGCAGGCGCGGTCGCATAATCGGGATGGCTGTAGAGCTCAGGCGCGCCGATCGCCTGCGCGCAGCGCTCCCAGATCCGTCCGCCCGTGGTGGCGATGTTGATGTAGCCGTCCGAGGTCTTGAACACGCCGGTCGGGATGCTGGTCGGGTGGTTGTTGCCGGCCTGCTTGGCGACCTCCTTCTCCATCAGCCAGCGCGCGGCCTGGAAGTCGAGCATGAAGATCTGCGCCTGGAGCAGCGAGGTCTGCACCCACTGGCCCTTGCCCGAGACCTCGCGTTCGAGCAGCGCGGTGAGGATGCCCATGGCGCAGAACAGGCCCGCGGTGAGATCGGCGACGGGGATGCCGACCCGCATCGGGCCTTCGCCCGGCGCACCGGTGATCGACATCAGCCCGCCCATGCCCTGCGCGATCTGATCGAAGCCCGGTCGCTTGTGGTAGGGGCCGTCCTGGCCGAACCCGGAAATACTGCCATAGACGATCCGCGGGTTGATCTCGCGCAGGCTCTCATAGTCGATGCCGAGCTTCTTCTTCACGTCGGGCCGGAAATTCTCGACCACGACATCGGCCCTGGCGGCAAGGCGCTTGAATACCGCGAGCCCGCGCGCATCCTTCAGGTTCAGGGCCATCGCGCGCTTGTTGCGGTGCAAATTCTGAAAGTCTGACCCCCGCCGCGGCCCGCCGGGCTGCTCGCCGCCGGCATCCTCGGTCAGCGCGTCGATCTTGACGACATTGGCCCCCCAATCCGCGAGCTGCCGCACGCAGGTGGGCCCGGACCGGACACGGGTCAGATCGAGCTCGGTGAAGCGCGACAGGGCTTCCGAGGCATGCGGAAAGGGCATTTCGAGAACTCCGGGCAACCGATGGGTACGCTGATCTTCTGATCGGGCAAATCGAGCAGAAATTCAATGGCCTGGCAGCGGGTTGCTCACGCTGTCGCAGGGGTGGCGAGTCTCGGCCCTAAAGTCTCTGCAATTAACGGACAATAATTGCAACTATGGAGGGTGCATTGAGCATGAACCGCTTACCTCGTCCGTGAGCTTCGCCGGATCCATTGAAACGGCAAATTAACGTCGGTGGATCAATCCTTTGGCCCTGGCCATGGTCGTGGCGATGCTCGACGCGCCGATTTGCTCCGTGCCCCGCAAGGGCGCCCGAACTGACGGGAAAACGAAGTCGAGACGATGAGATGACGCTGACATCCGTTCAGGAAAACTTCGCCTCTGATGACCCCTTCTACACCGTCGTCGGCGACAGCATTCAGGGAAGCTACATCCCGATCAGTTCGGGAGGCTTGGGAACCGGCGGCTCGACGTCCGGCTCGGTCATGTCAGTCACCTCGGGCGGTATCACGATCAATCTCATGCTCGACGCGGCGGCGCAGGCCGCGCCGGCCAGCTTCAAGAATGGCCTGCAGCAAGCCGCCGCGATTCTAACGGCCAGCATCACCGACAAGATCACCGTTAACATCAAGATCAACTATAGCGGCACGGGTGGCGGTGCCGCGGCGGGCCCGGACAGCGGCTACTATGAGAACTATTCGTGGGTCCGCTCCGAACTAGTCAACAACGCCAGCCTCGGCGACACCACGTTCAACGGCCTGCCGACCGGGACCACGATCCAGGGAGAGTCGAACGTCGCGGTCTGGAACGCGCAGCTGAAGCTCTGGGGCGTGCTTGGCGCCAACGACACCACGACGGACGACGCCAGCGCCAATTTCGCCACCGACATCAACCCCAACCTGCTAGTTGGCGTCGCGCTGCACGAGCTGACCCATGCGATGGGTCGCGTGCCCTATGGTTCGGCGCCTGACGTCTTTGACTTCTATCGCTTCACGAGCTCCGGCTACCGTCTGTTCCAAGGCGGTGGGACGGCGCCGGCAGCCTATTTCTCGCTCGACGGGGGGCTCACCAAGCTCGCCGACTATGGCCGGAACTCCGACCCGAGCGATTTCCTCAACAGCGGCGTGCAGGGGCCCAACGACCCCTTCAACGAATACTACACCAGCACCACCAATCAGGGTTTGTCGGCGATCGACCTGAAGCAGCTCGACGCGCTCGGATTCCATCTCGCGATCAACTCGCCGACGACGATCGAGTCCTATGGTTCGACGAGCCTCGTGCAGGCCGGCAACAACTACTACTTCAATCCTGGTTCGGGCGGGATGGGACCAACGCTGAAATATAGCGGATCGGTAGTCACTGTGGGCCAATTCGGCAGCTGGACCTTCATCGGGGCCGAGCAGACGGCCAGCGGGTATGAGGTTGCGCTGCATGTGCCTGGTAGCGACCAGTACACGGTTTGGAATACCGACTCGAACGGTATGGTTGTTTCCAACGGCACCGGCGGCGTGGTCGTGTCGGGCTCAAGCTCGGTGTTGGAAGCGCTTGAGCCGAGCTTCCATCAGGATTTGAATGGGGACGGCGTGATAGGACTCCCGGCTGCTGCAGCGCCGGTCGTGATCGAGTCCTATGGTTCGACGAGCCTAGTGCAGGCCGGCAACAACTACTACTTTAATCCTGTTTCGGGCGGGATTGGACCAACGCTGAAATATAGCGGATCGGTAGTCACTGTGGGCCAATTCGGCAGCTGGACCTTTATCGGGGCCGAGCGGACGGCCAGCGGGTATGAGGTTGCGCTGCATGTGCCTGGTAGCGACCAGTACACGGTTTGGAATACCGACTCGGACGGTATGGTTGTTTCCAACGGCACCGGCGGCGTGGTCGTGTCGGGCTCAAGCTCAGTGCTGGAAGCGCTCGAGCCGAGCTTCCATCAGGATTTGAATGGGGATGGCGTGATAGGACTCCCGGCTGCTGCAGCGCCGGTCGTGATTGAGTCGTTTGGCTCGACCAGCCTCGTGCAGTCCGGCAACAACTATTACTTTAATCCTGTTTCGGGGGGGACGGGACCAACGCTGAAATATAGCGGCTCGGTAGTCACTGTGGGCCGATTCGGCAGCTGGACCTTCATCGGGGCCGAGCAGACGGCCAGCGGGTATGAGGTTGCGCTGCATGTGCCTGGTAGTGATCAGTACACAGTTTGGAATACCGACTCGAATGGTATGGTTGTTTCCAACGGCACCGGCGGCGTGGTCGTGTCGGGCTCAAGCTCGGTGTTGGAAGCGCTCGAGCCGAGCTTCCATCAGGATCTGAATGGGAATGGCGTTATTGGGGTGCCGGCCTCCGCGCTTAACTCATCCAGTCGCTTGGCGACTTACGCGGGCGGACTGGACCAGACTTCAAACGCCGATAGCTTCCTCCTTCGCGGTTCCGGCGTTTTCGGAGGTCCCTTGGAACAGGGCACGAACGAACTAGCCAATGCTCGCTTCAGCGCTGCGATCGAGACAGCTCAAGCCCAACCCGGGGTAGATGTCTCCCACCACTGGACGATTGATCCCCACTCGGGCTACTTGATATTTCATTGATGTCCTTGGTTGTTCCGGGTTGCCCTGCCGCGATCGAGGTCGGGAGCGTCGATTGGGTCGACCGATCGTGCTCGTGACGATTCCAACTGCCAGACGATTTGCGCAACAACCTAGGTATGTGAATGCTCCCTTTTTTCGCTCAGCCGAGGGATAGATCGATGGCCAAGAGCATTGGCATCGGCCTCGACTCTACAACTTCGCACCTGATGGACTGCTTGCGCGGACTGAGCGCCCTGATCGTCGCGTATGTCCACGGCTTCCAGATATTTGTCCTTCCCTATTTTGGTGCGGGCACACCAAGTCATGTCCTGACGAGCCTGATCGCCGCTTACGCCGTCAACACATTCTTTGTCGTCAGCGGTTTCATGATCTGCATCAGCACGCTGCGTCATCGAAATCCAGACGGTTCTTTCCGATCCGCCGAATTCGCCCGAGCCCGCGTGGTACGAATTTATCCTCCTCTGCTTCTGGCGGTTGCCGTCACGTTGCTGGTCTATCTCATTATCTCAGGTCTTGGCCTGCATGGATCAGTGAGCTTTCGATTGGGGAATGAGCTTTTCTTGTCGAGAGAACGCGTCCAAGTGGAATGGACCGCGCTGCCCAGTACTCTCCTTCTCCTATATGGAGCAGTACCGTTCGCCCCGCCCCCGATCAATATGGATGGACCCCTATGGACGTTGAGCTATGAATGGTGGTTTTACGTCTCGACTTTCTTGATCGCGCGGCTCTGGAACGGCTTGTCCATTTCTCGCCTAGTTCCGATCGCGCTTTTAGTCGGCATGCTGATTTACGGTCAGAATAGCCTCTTTCTTTGGTTCTTGCTGATATGGCTAGGCGGATTCTGCTTAGCCATAGCCTATGAAGCTCACTGGCTTTATTCAAAGTGTTTCTTCCCAGTTGTTGCCGTGCTCGCATCTATCTTATTGCTCGCTCTGCTCTTGATCGGAGGCGGGCACCTTTGGAGCGATATACTCCTGCCATTCGACACATCATCGGCTCAGAAGATTATGGTCGTGAACTCAATGCTGGCTACGATCGTCCTGTCGGTCGTCGTCCGCCGCGCATCAGTCTCCCGCCGCAAACTCGCGCGGCCGCTTGCTAGGCTTTCGAACTTTTCCTACACGTTGTACGTGATCCACTATCCTCTCTTTCTTCTGGCCTTCAGTCTCCTCCATCCGCTTCTTCACGACTTCAATTGGATGGTGTCTCTGGCCACAATGACACTTGTCCTCATCCCCATAACTTACATATGTTCTCGCGCAGCCACTGTCGTAGAGAACAGGAAGCTTCTAGCGCAGGTGGCATCTCGTCTCCTCGGCAATGGGGCCCTTCGCGCGTCACGCGAAAATTCCTAAGCTGGTGCTGCATGTAGGCTTGCTGCTCGATCGTCTGGTAGGACCGCTTGAACGGGACGAACTCGGATGGTCTTGCTTAAGCTGTCTGACCGCCGTAAGACGCGCTTTTGCGGCCGCCAAATCCACGTTGGGGTTTCCCGATGGGGAAACCAAGTGTTGATTGGTACAGTCCGGTGTGCGTGCTGCTCCACTATCGACCGCGATCGCGGTGGTTCTCGGCCCGCTCGTATACCAAGAAGGAAGCCGCTTGACCGATACGCAAGTTGATGCGCCAGGCAAGACGGATGGCCCCGCGGGCAGCGGTCGCCTGCACCGGCTCATCCACGGCTGGTCGGCGAACTTGGTCCAGATGCTGCTCGCTTTGACGCAGCAGCTTCTCCTGATCCCCGCGTTCCTGCATTTCTGGAGCAGTGACAGGCTTGCGGCGTGGCTCGCGCTCTATGCGGCCGGAAGCCTCGTCGTCGTCGCCGATGCCGGCTTGCAGCTTCGCACCATCAACCGTTTTCTCGCCTTTAAGTCCTGCGCAGATTGCGACGGACGTACGGCGAGCTTTTACGCACGCATGAAGCGGATCTATCTGGGGATCGTCGTGGTACTCGGCGCGCTGCTGGCCGCGGGCACCGAGCTGTTTCCGCCCGCTTCAGTTCTGGGATTTCACGGGACGCCGACTTTCGACACCGCGATGCTCGTGATGACCGTTGGCACGCTGCTCGCCCTGCCGGCCAATCTCGTCTCCGGCCTCTATCGCGTGCGCGGCAAATACAGCCGCGCCGTGTGGTCGCAAAATGTCGCGCTGCTGTTCGGCCAGATCGGGCAGCTCATCGCAGTTGCGTGGTTCGGCAGTCTGCTCGCGGTTGCGATCGCCTACGTCACGGCGCAGATCCTATTCGCGCTGTTCCTGATCGTCTGCGACGCGCCGCGCCAATTGCCGTTCCTGCAGCGCGGCCGCTCGACCGCATCCCCGTCCTGGCGGTGGAGCGCCGGGCAGTTCGGCCTTGCGCTTCCGTTCGCCATTGCCAATCTGACCGAGCTCGTGCTTGTCAACGCGCCGATGCTGCTGGTCAGCGCGATGGTCGCCGATCGTGTGGCGGTGGCGCAATGGGGTCTGATCCGCGTAATCTCGAGCTTCCTGCGAGGCATCTGCGTCCAGATGACGTTGCCGATCGGCGCGGAACTCGGCCACGATTATGCGACCGGCGACACGGTGCGGCTGCGAGGTCTCTATGCCTATGGATCGCTGTTTGTCACCGCTATGGCCAGCCTGATCGTCGGCGGGCTGTTGCCGTTCTGGCCGGACTTCTTCGCGCTGTGGACGCATGGCAGCATTCCGAACGATGCCGCGCTCACCGTCACGCTGCTGATAGGCTCTGCCGTCGTCGCGCCCTCGCTGATGGCATTCGTCTTCGCCAATCACAGCAACCGGGGTGATCTGCTGGTCCGGACCAAGGGAGTGCAACTGATCACCTTCCTGATCCTCTCGGCCTTGCTGATCCCCCGGCTCGGTCCGCTCGGGGCCGCAATCGCGATCGTGGCGAGCGACCTCCTGACCCAGTTCGGAATCCTGACGCTCGTCATCATGCGCCAGACGCTTGCCCATGCGCTCCACCACATGCTGGTCCTGATAGCGGTCATGGTCACGATCATTCTCGGCGGATGGGGGCTCGGATTGGCGATCCGCGCCATCGTGCCGGGAACGGGGCTGCTCCGCTTCCTGGCGGAGTGCGCGATCTGGCTTGCCGTCGTTGCCGTCGCGGCGAGCCCGCTCCTGATGCAGCGCGTACGCAAGCGGGTGCTGGCGGCAGTGCCGAACTAGTCTCTAGGCCGAACTTCCTTCTTTCGAATCGATAAGGCAATGAGCTCGCTGCGGTTTATCGCGAGCACGGGTCGCTTTACTGGGTACGATCCGGGTTGACGGCAAGGAGCTCGAAGGCGCGCTGCTGGATCGGAG
>JAEWFG010000094.1 GCA_023388935.1 Pseudomonadota bacterium
TCCGGTCAGGATCATCCCGAGAATCCAGAACAGCACCATCACGGCATAGGCGAGATGCGGCGCGATCGCGTAGGCGAAGCCGCCGAGCGTGGGACCCGTGATGGTCGCGACCTGCGCCGCGCCGCTCGAGACGGCCGTGGCACGCTGAAGCGATCCCCGCGGCGCGACCAGCGGCAGCAGTGCGGCAGTGGTCGGACTCTCGAAGGCGCCGGCAATGCCGAGCACGAAGGTCGCGACAAAGATCTGCACCTCACCGACGGTGCCGAGATAGGTGATGACGGCGAGATAGAGCGCGGTCGCCGCTTCGACGAGCTGGCAGAGCTGGACCACACGCTTGCGCTCGTAGCGGTCGGCGGCGTGGCCGGCGACGAACACCAGCAGCGCCGTGGGGAGGAACTGCACGAGCCCGACCATGCCGAGATCGAAGGCCGAACCGGTGAGATCGTAGATCTGCCAACCGATCGCGACCGCCGCGATCTGGCTGGAAAAGCGCGACAGGCTGCGCGAGAGCAGGAAATACAGAAAGGCGCGGTGGGACAGCAGCGCGCTGGCGCTGAGCGGCGGGTTCGCCGGCACCGGCTCCGCTTCACTTGGCTCTCTGCTTAGCTCCTGGCTCACCTCTTGGACCACCCGCGCCTGATATTGACGAAACCCCGCGTGGCTGACGCAGGCCTGCTTGTCAACAGCGGGAGGGTCTGGTCACCTCCCGGCATTGCGTTTGCAACACACGCGCGGCCATAATCATTGGGGGGGTTGGGGACATCATGCTGCGGCTGCAATCGGCACTCGGCGTTTTCGCATTGCTGCTGCTCGCCTGGGCGTTGGCTGAGAATCGCCGCGCCGTCTCGCTGCGGCAGGCGGCGATCGGCCTCGTCGTGACCTTCGTCACCGCGATTGTCCTGCTGAAGGTGCCGGTCGTCGCGCGCGCCTTCGGGACCATCAACGATGCGGTCGGTGCGATCTCGGCCGCGTCGCGCGCGGGCTCCTCGTTCGTGTTCGGCTATGTCGGCGGCGGCACCCTGCCCTTCGACGTGAAAGTGCCCGGCGCCGATTTCATCCTGGCGTTCCAGGCGCTGCCGATTGTGCTGGTCATGAGCGTGCTGACGACGCTGCTGTTCTATTGGCGGGTGCTGCCGCCGGTCGTGCGCGGCATGGCCTGGCTGCTGGAGCGGACGCTCGGCGTCGGCGGCGCGGTCGGGCTGTCGACCGCCGCCAACATCTTCCTCGGGATGGTGGAGGCGCCGTTGTTCGTGCGGCCCTATCTGGCGGTGATGACGCGCAGCGAGTTGTTCCTGGTGATGACCGGCGGCATGGCCGGCATCGCCGGCACGGTGCTGGTGCTCTATGCGACGCTGCTGGCGCCGCTCATTCCGGATGCCGCCGCGCATTTCGTCATTGCGTCCGTGCTGGGCGCGCCGG
Source organism: Pseudomonadota bacterium (assembly GCA_023388935.1). Lineage (GTDB taxonomy): Bacteria > Pseudomonadota > Alphaproteobacteria > Rhizobiales > Xanthobacteraceae > Bradyrhizobium. The sequence goes on from JAEWFG010000094.1 coordinate 1,420, forward strand.
CCGCGATCCTCGTCAGCCTCATCATGGTGCCCGAGACCAGCGACAAGCGCACCGGCGGCGCGCTCGGGGATCCCCGGGTCGCCAGCGATCCCGAGATGGACGTCTCCAGCACGATGAACGCGATCGTGAAAGGCACGAGCGCAGGGCTCGAGCTGCTCCTCAACATCGTCGCCATGCTCCTGGTGCTGGTGGCGCTGGTCTATCTCGCCAATGCCATCCTCGGCCTGTTGCCGAACATCGGCGGCGCCGCGATCTCGCTGCAGCGCCTGCTCGGTCTCGTGATGGCGCCGGTGTGCTGGCTGATGGGACTGCCCTGGGATCAGGCCGTGACCGCCGGCGGCCTGATGGGCACCAAGACCGTGCTCAACGAACTGATCGCCTATGTCGACCTGTCAAAGCTGTCGCCCGATGCGCTCGATCCGCGCTCGCGCCTGATCATGCTCTACGCGATGTGCGGCTTCGCCAATTTCGGCAGCCTCGGCATCATGATCGGCGGCCTCGGCGTGATGGCGCCGGAGCGGCGCGAGGAAATCAACGCGCTCGGGCTGAAATCGATCGTGTCAGGGACGCTGACGACGTGTTTGATGGGGGCGATCGTGGGGGTGTTGGCGTAAGGTTTCTCCCACTGTCATTCCGGGGCGCGACGAAGTCGCGAGCCCGGAATCCATCGAACGTCAGCGCTTGCGGTAAAATGGATTCCGGGCTCGCGCTACGCGCGCCCCGGAATGACGGCGGGGGGACGTGTGCGCCCTTCCTGACAGCAGCCTACGCCTTCAATTCCACTGTCTTGAACTCCGCCGGCAAAATCACCTCCAGCAGCTCCACGTCATCCGAGTAATCCAAAATCATGTGCTTGATTTTCGGCGGCTGGGTCCAGGCGCTGCCTTCCTTCATCAAGGTCTCGCCCTGCCCGTCCATGTAGGTCTTCACCCAGCCCTTGAGCACGTAGACCATCTGGAATTCGACGTCGTGGAAGTGCAGCTTCGACACCTCGGCCGGATCGCAGGGGCCTTGCAGGCGGATCACGTGTGCCTGCGCGAGGCCGTGTGTGGCGTCGGCAATGCCGAGGTCACGGTATTTCGCGTAGGCGCGCAGGCCGTCGGCTTTGAAATCCTCTTCGCGATGATGACTGACGGCAATGCGCTGCTTGGGCCGCGCGGGTTTCTTGGCGGATGACTTTGAAGTCGTCGTGCGAGCCTTCGCCTTCACCGCCTTGCGCGCCGAAGATCGCGAAGCCGCCCTGGCTCCGCTCCGCTTCTTCATCGCGGCTTGAGCTGCGCTACGCGATTTCACCTTTTTGGCCATGAGCTGCCTCCCTGTTGCTTGTTATGGGCGGAGGCTAGCACAGAATGCGAAATCGTAGGGTGGGCAAAGCGAAAGCGTGCCCACCATTGCCAGATACGATCACCGAGAGATGGTGGGCACGGCGCGCGAGCGCGCCTTTGCCCACCCTACGGCGCCGGCGCTGTGTTCAATGCAGCCGGAACACGCCGTCCACCGCGCGCATTTCCGCAGGCTTGATCAGCTTGGAATGCGCCACCGTCACCGAGAACAGCGGGCCTTCAAGCTTCTCCTGCCAGAACGCCAAGAAGTCGGTCAGCGCCGGGAATTTCGGGAACATGTCGTAGTTCTGCCAGACGTAGGTCTGAAGCAGCGAGGGATGATCCGGCATCCGGTAGAGAATTTGCGCCGTCGTCAGCCCGTAACCCAGCACCTGTTTTCGGAAATCGTCGGAAACGACCCCAGCCCGCGAGACCATGCCAACCTCCTTTGCAGGAGCGCATATTCAGGGGGTGGCTTCGGTTCCCCGGGAGCCAACCGGCGGAGATGCGCTCACATGAGAGAAATGTGACGCAAACTGACAACTCATCTCAAGCCCAAAGGTTTAACAAACTGTTGAAATTCAATGCGTTAGCAGCAGATGCGGCTCTGTGCTAATAGGGTCCCGACACTGGTTAACGGTGGTCAAGAGAATTTGGCAGTCGGCGCTTCCGGGTGCTGATTTTTCTGCTAGAAGCCCTTGCCCCCGCAAAATTCCTGTCCTATTTCAGCCTGGCCTGCGTTAGCACTCGCGGGCATTGATTGCTAACGACCAAAAATCCCCAACTCGTGCAACTATTTAGGAGGACTGCATGAAATTCCGTCCGCTTCACGACCGCGTCGTGGTCAAGCGCATCGACGCAGAAGAGAAGACCGCTGGCGGCATCATCATTCCCGACACTGCCAAGGAAAAGCCCTCCCAGGGTGAAGT
>JAEWFG010000233.1 GCA_023388935.1 Pseudomonadota bacterium
GCCAGCTTGGCTTTTACCGTGAATCTCATTTCAGTCCCTGTCAGTTCAAATGAGGTGCCTACGCTTTACGCTTCGAGATTTCTCAGGCCGCACGGGGGCATCGCTCGGCGCCGCTCGTTCCCCCGGAAGCTCATCGTTCACCATCATCTTGGCGAGGTCGATGATGACGACGAATTTCTCGCCCTTGCGGCCGATTCCGGCGGCATAGTCGGATTGCCATTTCCCACCGACCTCGGGGATGGGCTCGATCGCCTGCTCGTCGATGTCGGTGACCTCGAAGACGCAATCGGCGACGAAGCCGACGCCGACCAGGCGGTCCTTCATCGGCACGTCGAGGATGATGATGCGGGTTGCTTCGGTCGCCCCCACGCTCGGCAGACCGAGCTTGGTCCTGAGGTCGACGATGGGATAGCCGCTGCCGCGCACGTCGATCATGCCAAGAAGGAAATCCGGCGCGTGCGGCAGCCGCGAGATCGGCCGCATATCGAGAATCTCACGGACGTTGCGGATGCTGATGCCGAACGTCTCGCCAGCGAGCCCGAGCGTCAGATATTGCGAGGTTGCGGCCATGATGCAGTCCAGGGATCCCAGGGGTTGCGAATGGGTGCGGTCCGGCGCGGGGCCGGACCGGTTGATCAGCGTTGGAACTCGGCGTCGCGATCGTCTTCGTCGTCGTGCATGTCGAAGGCGAAGCCACCGCCGCCGGCGACTTTCATCGCACGCACCGGCTTGCGGGTGGGCGCGAGCTTCTTCGCACCCCGGTCGGCTGCCGCCATTTGCGCAGCCTTGGCACGGAGCTGGCTGACGGCACGGTCGATCGGCGCAGCACCCTCGCCGCGGCCGGACTGCTCGATCCGGAAGAACGAGATGGTCGACTGCAGCTGTTCGGCCTGCGAGGCGAGTTCTTCCGAGGTCGAGGACACCTGCTCAGAGGCGCTGGCGTTCTGCTGCCCGACCTTGTCGAGTTGCTGGATAGCCTGGTTGATCTGGGTCGAACCGACATCCTGCTCGCGGCAGGCCGCGGTGATTTCCTGGACCAGCTCGGCGGTTTTCTTGATGTCCGGAACGAGCTTGGAGAGCATGGCGCCTGCTTCCTGCGCTACCTTGACGGTGTCGGCCGAAAGCGTGCCGATCTCGGCGGCAGCTGCCTGGCTGCGTTCGGCGAGCTTGCGCACTTCGGAGGCGACCACGGCAAAGCCCTTGCCATGCTCACCGGCGCGTGCGGCTTCGACCGCGGCGTTGAGCGCGAGCAGGTCGGTCTGGCGCGCGATCTCCTGAACGATCGTGATCTTCTCGGCGATGGTCTGCATCGCCTGGACGGCGCGCCCCACAGCGACGCCGCTGGCTTCAGCGTCTTGGGCCGACCGCGCGGCGATCTTCTCGGTCTGATTGGCGTTGTCTGCGTTTTGCTTCACGTTCGAGGCCATCTCCTCCATTGAGGAGGAGGCTTCCTCGGCGGACGAGGCCTGTTCCGTCGCGCCTTGCGAGAGCTGTTCGGCGCTGGCGGAGAGCTCCTGACTGCCGGCGGTGACATTCTGCGCGGCGGTAAGCGCCTCGGCGACGATCTGCCGAAGCTTCTCGACCATAGCGTTCAGCGATTTGACGAGATCGCCGATCTCGTCGTTGCTCGACACGTTGATCATCTGGCTGAGGTCGCCGTCGGCAACCGCGGCGGCCAGGCCGACCGCACGGCTGAGACCACGGGCGATGTTGATGGAGATCCAGACTGCGGCGATCAGGCCGATCGCCAGCGATGCCAGCACGAACGACATCAGAAGCAATTGGGCGCGATTACCGTCCTCGTGTGCCTGGGCCGCCTGGTCGGCCATGTTCTTCTTGACGTTGGTGACGTAGACATTGGCCGCCTCCATCGCCTCGGCGACGGCGTTGCGAACCTCCACCATCGAGAGCTCGGTTGCCTTCGTCCTGTCGGTCCGCGCGATCTTGAAAGCGTTGTCCTGGACCGCGTTCATACGCGCATAGGCGGCGCCGAAATTGTCGAGCAACTTCTTTCCTTCCGGGGAAGCTGCCGCCTGAATTTCATCCTTCAGCTTCGAGAGGGCTTCGCGCCGCTTTGATATCTCGGCGACCAAGCCGTCCATTTCGCTGTCGGGCGAGAGAATGAGGTTCTTCTCGGCACGGACCTGGAGCAAGATCCCCTTCTCGATTTCCTCTGCCCGCTCCATCCGGTTGGCACGCGACACCAGGCTGTCCGCGGTGTTAATCATCTCCGTCAGCTTCACATAAGCGAGACCGGCAGCCGCCATCGAGAGCAACAGGACCACGCCGAACGCGCTCGCCAGCTTAGTCTTGACCGTAAATCTCATTATTCAGCCCCTAACCCCACGCCCCACCCGCGGGCTACCATTTCAATTGAGGATGCGTTCCATGTTGGGAACGATGACGAACTCCTCACGCCATTTGGCGATGAAGCGAATGAACTCCGGCTTCCAGTGCATGCCGACGCGCGGCGTCTGCTGCACGTCGATTTGCGATATCTCCGTGACCTCGTAGACCTTGTCGGCGGTAACGCCGACCAGAACCGGCTCGCCGTCGAGCTGGAGCTCGATGACGACGATGCGCGTGTCGGCCGAGCTGTCGAGCTGCGGCATGCCAAAGCGGACGCGCAGGTCCGCAAGCGGGATCACGTTGCCGCGTACATTGATCACGTTGGGCACGAAAGAGCGTGCGCCCGCTACCTTGGTTGCCGGAACGGGATCGATGATCTCGCGCACGAGACCCGCGTCGAGCGCGAACTTCTCTTCGCCGAGGCCGATCATCACCACCTGCATCGCGTCGGCCTGAAGTTCGTCGGCCAAACCATCGTTCATCACGCAGCCTCGCTGATATGCTGTTTCTCGACTTTCGACTGCGCCAGCGTGACGAGCTGCGCGACGTCGAGGATCAGCGCCGCCGTGCCGTCACCCAGGATCGTCGCGCCGGAGAAGATCGTGACGTCGGAGTGCAGCTTGGAGAGCGACTTGATGACGGTCTGGTGGTTGCCGATGATCTGGTCGACGACAAGACCAACGCGGGTCTCGCCGGTCGAGATGATGATCGTCTTCTGGTGCCGGTCGGGCGAACCAGACGATGACATCATCTCGCGCAGGCGCAGGAACGGCACCAGGTTGCCGCGCACGTTGAGGAAGTTGCGGCCGCGCGAGCGTTCGTCCTCGGTCGTCAGCTCGACACATTCCTCCACTGCCGACAACGGAATGATGTAGCGGCCTTCGCCGACGCGGATCAGAAGGCCTTCGATGATCGCGAGCGTCAGCGGCAGCCTGAGCGTCACGGTGGTGCCCTGACCCGGTCTGGTCGACAGATCGATCGACCCGCGCATGTTCTCGATCGTGCGCTTGACCACGTCCATGCCGACGCCGCGGCCGGACAGCGCCGAGATGGTTTGCGCGGTCGAGAAGCCCGGATGGAACAGGAGCTGGTGGATTTCATGGTCGGTGAGCACGGCGCCGGCCGCGACCAGCCCCTGCTCTTCTGCTTTCGCGCGGATGCGCGCGGTGTTGAGGCCGGCGCCGTTATCCTTCACGGTGACGAGCACCTGCGCGCCGGAATGGACGGCAGCGAGCTCGATTCGGCCCTGCTCGATCTTGCCGGCGGCGGCCCGCGATGCGGTGTCCTCGATACCGTGGTCGATGGCATTGCGGATCAGATGCACCAAGGGATCGGCCAGGCACTCGATCATGGTCTTGTCGAGCTCGGTATCCTCGCCCGTGGTGACGAATTCGACCGGCTTCGACAGATCCCGCGACAAATCATGCACGAGGCGGCGGAAGCGGCCGAACAGCGAGCCGATCGGCACCATGCGCGCGCTCATCGTGGTGTCGCGTAGGCTGGAGGCGAGGCGCTCGATTTCCTCGGCGATCACCTTGATCGAGAGGTCGGAGCCAGAGGCTGCTAGCTGGGTCAGCCGAGCCTGCGCAATCACGAGCTCGCCGACCCGGTCCATCAACTCGTCAAGGCGCTCGGCCTGGACGCGAACGGTGGCGATGCCGCGATCTTCGCGCTTGGCTTCGGCCTTCGGCTCGGATTTGGGCTCCGCCTTTGCGACAGGCTGCGCGGCGACCGGCGCGGCAACGGCCTCGATCACCGGCGCGGGCATCTCGGCCACCGGGGCCGACACTTCGTCGAGAAGCTGAAACAGCGGCGCTGGCGCGGGCGCTTCGACATGCTCCAGCGGTCGGAGCGTGAGCTTCATCTCGTCCTGCACGAACATGAAGACGTCGTCGATCGCGTCCTTGTCGCAAGCCGCATGCAGCTTGACGTCCCATTTCAGATAGCAGTCTTCCGGCTCCATCTCGTCGAGGAACGGGATGCTGTCGGTGATCGGCACAACGAAGCAGGGGCCGAGCTTGCAGAGGTCTTCCAGCAGGTCGAGCGGATTCGAGCCGTTGCGGAGAATATGGGATTCAAATTCCAGATACAGGTGCCAGCCGGGCTGCTTGCTCTGGCCGGAAGCCAGCGACGGCGCGTCAGTGATCTCGGCGACCGGAGTGACAGGTTGCTCGGGAAACACGAAGCGCTTGAGGTCGTCGAGGATGGCTCGGCCGATGATGTCATCGGTCGACTGCGGATCCTCGATCAGCGCGCGGATATAGTCCTTGGCCGCGAGCGCGACCGAAATCAGCTCCTGCGCCGGTTTGATCTCGCCCTTGCGGACGCGGTCGAACGCAGTTTCGAATTCGTGGGTGAAGGAGGCGACCTTGTCGAAGCCGAACATGGCGCCCGAGCCCTTGATCGTGTGCAGGGCGCGAAAGGCGGAATCGACCAGTTCTCGATCGTCGGGGCGCTGCCCGAGATCCAGCAGGGCCCCTTCCAGGACCTCGAAGAGCTCGCTGGCTTCCTGGCGAAAGACCTCTGCCGGATCCATCGTGCTCATGTGCGCACCAATTTGCCTACGACCGCGATCAACTGCTCGGGCTTGAAGGGCTTGGTGATCCACCCTGTCGCGCCGGCACTCTTGGCTTCCTGCTTCAGCGCGTCGCTGGATTCGGTCGTCAGAAACACGATCGGCAGCCCGACTGCCGCCGGCAGCTTGCGCAAGGCCCGGATCAACTCCAGCCCGTTCATGACGGGCATGTTGAGATCGGTGATCACCAGATCCAGCTTGCTCGACTGGGCCTTTGCAAGCCCTTGCGCGCCATCGCCGGCCTCAAGCACGGCGTGGCCGGCCGGTTCGAGAACGATCTTGATCATCTGCCTGATGCTGGGAGAGTCGTCGACCGTGAGGATCGTGGCCATTAGTTGCCATCTTTCTTTTGCAGGAAGTGCTGATCGATCATCGCATCGCTGGCGAAGCCGGCGCGCCGAAGAGTGTTGCGCAGAGACTGCGAGAATGATGTGAGCACCACCGGGCGGCCCTGGGCCTCGCCCGTCTTGGCGGTCGACAGCAGAAGCTGGATCGAGGTCACGTCGGCCTTGTCGACGCTCGAACAATCGATCTCGAGCCGGTCTTGCCGGCCGAAAGCTTCGCGGATCAGGTCATAGACACTACGAATCGCAGCGATGCTGCAATCTGCAGGCAGCCGTAGGGACCACTTCGGCTCGGTGACATCAGACGGCATTCGTCCCCCAAATTTCCAGAGACCCGCTGCACGCATCGCGCGAATCTCGCGCGACGACTATTCGCGTGGGAGAGTGTGCAAAATCCTAATGGACTCCCCCGTACAACTACGGCTCACAAATCCGCGAACTTCGCGCATGCATGCAGACGTGCTTGGCTCGCTCAATTATCGTGCGCTGCGCGCAGTCGTGAGACAGTTCGTCGCGGGTTGGATGTTTGCTCGGCGTTAAATCGCGAAGGCTATTCGTCGAGGTCATGCCTCGCCATCCGAACGAGTCCAGCAGCCGATGCTGACCCAAGCGCTTTTGGTTGATGACAGCCGCTCTGTCCTCAATTTCCTGAAACGTCATATCGAAGCGGAAGGCTTGGTCGAGGTCACGACCTTCCTCGATCCCGTCGAGGCAATGGCCTGCGCGCGCGAGCGAGTCTTTGATCTCGTGCTGGTCGATTACGAGATGCCGCGTATGGACGGCATCAGCGTTATCCGTACCTTTGGCACCCTTCCCGGCTGTGCCGACATCCCGATCGCGATGATCACGTCCCGACAGACCGATGACGTCAAGATGGAGGCGCTACAGGCCGGTGTAACCAATTTCTTACCGAAACAGCCACAGAGCGTCGAGATGACGGTCCGCTTGCGCAATCTGGTCCGGCTTGGTGCAGCTGTGCGCAAGCAGAACGACCGTGCTGCCGATCTGGCGAGCGCGGTGGCGGCCGCGACCCAGAAGCTCGGCGAGCGCGAAGAGGAGATCATCCTGCGGCTCGCACTCGCGGTCGAATACCGCGATAACGACACCGGCGAGCACGCCCTGCGGGTCGCCCGCGCCGCCGCGCGCCGGGCGCGCGCCCTGCCGTCATCGTCACATCATCACTCATGGCTCGTCGCTGCATGCAGGCCGATTGTGAGGCCCCTCGATTTCATATCCGACTTGAAGATGGAAAACCCCGCCGGGAACGGCGGGTTTTTTGGACTGGCAGCGGAATACGACGCCTGAATAGACTTTCTCCAGCGTGACGGAGAAATCGACTGCCGTCAGGTCGATAACGGAGTCGGAGCCGGGGAGTATCGACCGATGTATCCCCCACCAGACCCCAGCAGCAGCAAGCAAGCAGCAGCAGAGCAGCCAGTTGCAAGTGCGTGCCGAGGATACTCAGCGCGTGAGCGACGACGGAGCGAGAAGAGACTGCGGATTGTCTTCGGACTCCCAATAGGACTTCGGCGCCGGCATCCCGTTTCGCCATTCGATCTCGACGGCCGGGTCGTACTCCTCCAGGCGCGCATTCACGCCGGGCTCAACGAACGCACACGTCTTCGCCCATTCGACGATGGCGGCTTCGGGTGAAGGCACGATGATCTGCGACGTGAGGGACTGGGCGCGGTCTAGCGCACGCACGATCGCGGAAGGGTCGTTCCGCCCGGTGAACGCACGCAAACCGCCGATGTAATCGTCCCGAAACACCGTGGGAACGACCACATGCGCTTGGCCGCCACGCGCGAGCTCCGCAGACATATGGATACGGGAGATTCGCCCGTTGCCGTCATTAAAGGGGTGCACTTCCGCGAGCAGGCAGTGAAGAAAGATGCCGCGCGCGAAAGGCTCGCGCAGGCCCTGGAGCAGCTCGAAGCCGTGACGAAGCGTGCCGAGAATCTTGTCGGGCGCCACGAACATCGTGTTTCCCGCCGTGTTCACTTCCGTCTTGAAGACTCCCGGCTTGACGTCCGGACGCTCTCGCATGAGGAGTCCGTGCCGCGCGCGCAACGTACGCTCGAAATCCGCGAAGTCGTCGGGAAGCCGGACCAGGGACTTCTCGTCGACGAGCAGCTGATAGGTGGAGATGACGTCGTGGCTGTCCGCGGCGCGGGCTTTGGGGATCTTGCCCTCGTAGACGATCTGCCGCGCTTCGTCCGGCGGAAACCGTGTGCCCTCTATGAAGTTCGAGAAATAAGCCTCGATGAACGCCGTGCTTTGCCGCTCTGCTTGCTGCGGCGCCTGCGGCCGGTTCTGGAACGCGACCGTTCCGAGATGAGAGAAAAGGACGTTGAGGCGGTCGGCGCAGGCCTCGTCGATGCCCGCAACGCGGAACTTGGCCGTCTGCGTCGTCAGGCGCGCCTTGCGTGTCCCGAGCAGGGCGCCCATCATCTTGTCAAGCGCCGCGAACTCCTTCGCTGCGCCGAGCGGCTCCTGAAGCGCTCGAGCCCGGTCGCGTATCGCGTTGAAGTTATCCACTCCACTGGCGTCCAGATGCAGGACGAGAAGACGTTCGATTTCGTCTTTCCGAAGCGTGCGTTGGACTCCGCCGCGCAGCCTGGAGGCAACAAGGTTCTCGAGAAGCAGCCGCTCGGTAGACGCCACGTAGAAGTCGTCAGTGATGAATTTGGAGTCGCCGGGCAGCGCCGAGGGGCCCTCATTGATGCGGATTTCGACCCCAGGTAGGGTGATAGCGTTGCGGGAATAGGGTCCCGTCAGGAAGATGTAGGACGGTCCTCCCTGAGCTCCCTCCGGCGTCCATGGCCGCATGGTGCCAACCGTACGTCCGGAGACTACGGCACCTGGATAAAGCCGCGCCACGATCTGCCAGAGGTTCCGGAGAACGACCTTCTCAATCGGTTCGGAGAGGTTGGTCGTGTATACGCCTCGGACGATCTGACGTGCCTGACCAGTCTCCGCCAACCGGCGGATATCGCGGTCTTCCGTTTGATCAACATTGCCGATCATCCGGATCTCCCCGAACGACGCCATGGTGGTCTCCTTCTGCCGGTTGCGTCCCCTAAGGAGCGTGAGGAAGCTCGTTGTTGCCGATTCGGTCTCATAAGGCGACATATTCAGCCGAATAAATCTCATAACAGAGTTCCGTTAAAGTGTCCATCCATATGAGACTGAATCGGCGGAATGCGCCCAAATATGAGACTAAATCGGCAAATTTGAGCCTCCGGAAGACGTTATGAGACCGGATCGGCACCGACCGGCCCGTCGGTAATCGATGTGTGTTGCACCGATAATGCACGAGATGACTGTCGCCTGCCCGCGTTGGCTGGCGCTCCCGTTAGGGACGTACTTTGCTCGGCACTATCGGATTTCGTCGGCCTGCCCGGAATTCGGAATGTGCGATTCCAATCACTTACGGGGGCACTGAGGGACGTACTTTGGTCGGCGCCGCACCGCTACAGCCGCATCATCGCCGAGCAGCTCGGGCTGCCGGCTCGGCTGTGCCGCGACATCTATCTGGCCGCACCTCTGCACGACGTCGGGAAGGTCGCCATCCCCGACAATATCCTGCTCAAGCCCGGCAAGCTGACCGATGCGGGAGATGGCGGTGATCCGCACCCATGCCACGATCGGCGAGAAAATCCTGGCGGATTGCAATTGCGAGCTGATCCAGCTCGGTGCGCAGATTGCAGCAGGCCATCACGAGCGCTGGGACGGCGCGGGCTATCCGAACGGCCTCAGTGCGGACGAGATCCCGGTCGCCGCGCGCGTGGTCGCGGTCGCCGACGTCCTCGACGCCCTGACGACGCGACGGCCATATAAAGAGCCAATGCCGCTCGAGGTGGCACGCAACTACCTGGTCGAGAACAAGGGACGGCAGTTCGATCCGGCCTCCGTCGAGGCCTTTTTATCGCGCTGGGACGAGGTCGTGGAGATCGCCGCCGGGCAGCGGGCGACGCCCTTTCAGAACGAGGCCACGCTCGCCCCATGATAGTCCCATGATAGAGAGAGTGACTGAAAGCTGCCCGGTCGAGGACCGTTACCTTAGGCAGTCCTGACCGCCTGACAATGCTATCGGGACGACAACTTGCCGCGGCTTCGTTTTCTCCGGTCGCCGGTTTGAGCCTCTAAAAAGTTTGCATTATCCGTAGCTGGAGAGCTGAGTTCGGCGGCGCGTGAGCGGCGCAATCACTCTTGGAAAATGCTATCATACGTCTTAACTTGATAGCATTGCAGTCAGTCTCCGAAGGACGCCATCATGGCCGCTGTTACCATCCGCAATCTCTCCGAGGAGGCGCACCGCGCCCTGAAAGTCCGCGCGGCGCAGCACAATCGCAGCGCGGAAGCCGAAATGCGCGCCATTCTGGAGGCCGCCGTGCGTCCCGAGGGCCGGCTGCGGCTCGGCACCGCCCTTTCGGAGATCAGCCGGAAGATCGGCCTCAAGAATGCCGATGTCGAGGCACTTGAACAGGGCCGCAAAGCCCGTCCCGCTGAGCCGATGCGCTTCGAATGATCCTACTCGACACCAATGTGGTCTCCGAGGCGATGAAGCCCGATCCGCACCCATCGGTCCGTGACTGGCTCGACGCCCAGGCGGCCGAGACGCTGTTTCTCTCCAGCGTCACCATCGCCGAACTGCTGTTCGGTATCGGCGCGCTGCCGCGCGGCAAGCGCAAGGACAGGCTGGCAGTTGCGCTCGACGGCGTGTTGGACCTGTTCGCGACCCGCATCCTGGCCTTCGATACCGCCGCGGCGCGGCGCTATGCCGAACTCGCCGTCAAGGCGCGCGCGGTCGGAAAAGGCTTCCCCATGCCCGATGGCTACATCGTTGCAATCGCTGCCGCGCACGGGTTCGCCGTGGCATCGCGCGACACGAGCGCGTTCAATGCCGCCGGTCTGACGATGATTGATCCCTGGACCGTGACACCAAAATCCGAGTAGCCATAAAATGCACCAATGCCTAAGAGTGATTCTGGTCACACTTGCCTGGGCGCTCCCATGCTAAGCATCGGACCGGGTCGGGGACCAGCAGTGCATGAATTGGATGAGAATGCCCATGAGAAGCCTGATCGGCACCGTTGTCGGCGCGTTTTGTCTTGCGGCTCCAGCCCTGGCGGAGACCCCTGCCGCGATCGTCGAGGACGTCCAGGGCAAGGTCGACGACATCGCGTTCATGGACTACGTGGCGCCGGGCAAGATCATCAAGCTCGGGCCGAAGGCGAGCATCACGCTCAGCTATCTCAAATCCTGCCTGCGCGAGACCATCAGCAACGGCGTCGTACTGGTCGGCACTGAACAGAGCACCGTACAACTCGGCGAGGTACAGCGGGAAAAGGTGGCCTGCGACACCAACGCGGCACGGCTGTCCGAGCGCGAAGCGAACCAGAGCGCCGCAACCACCTTCCGCTCCATGCGGTCCAACACGAAGACCGCGCCGTCCAAGATTCCTACGATCTATGGTGTCTCTCCGCTGGTCCAGGCCAGGAGCGGCAGCACGCTGGTGATCGAGCGCACCGACGGCAAGGAGCCCACGATCAGCGTGCCGCTCAGAAGCGATGTCATGATCGGCGGCAAGTTCTATGACTTTGCCAAGGCCGGGAAGTCGCTGACGCCCGGCGGCAGCTATCTCGCCATCCTCGGCGCCAAGCGCTACGCCTTCCAGGTCGACGCCAGCGCCACTTCATCGCCGACGCCGATCATCGGCCGCTTGCTGCGCGTCGAATAGGCGGCCTGCGACGGAAATGCGGCGGATCGTCAAGCGGGACATCGTTGCGGCGATCCTGATTGCGTTCCTTGCGGGCGCGGTCTTCACGTCTCCGCCGCTCCAGACGCTGCAGGGGCTCTCGCTCGACATCCTGACGGCGCTGCGCGGCAAGATCGTCGGCGACCGCCGCGATCCCGCAGCGTCGCCGGTCGTCGTCGTGGCGATCGACGGGGAGACCTACGACACGCCACCCTTCAAGGGATCGCCGACCCAGACCTGGACGCGCGAGATCGGCCGGGTGCTGCGCAGCATCGCCGATGGCGGCGCTAAGGTGATTGGCTTTGACGTCATCTTCAAGAACTCGATCGAGCAGTCGGAGATTCCCTTCGGCGATGCGCCGCTCGGCGCGCGCATGAAGGGGTTTGACCGCGATTACCTGATCGCGCTGCGGCAGATCTCCGACAACGGCAAGCTGGTGCTCGGCGAAATCCTGAGCAACGACCATCCGGACGCGCCGTACACCGCGCAGCGACTGGCGGCAAAAAATAATGTCCGTGCGCTCAATGTCCACACCGACACCGACGACGTCATCCGCCGGATGCCGCTGAGCTTTTCCATCGATGGCAAGCAGGTCCCCGCCATGGCCGTCGAGCTCGCCGCGCGCGCTCTTGGGGAAAGGCCCGAGATTGCGCCGTCCGGTGCGACCGAGTTGTCCGGCCATGCCATCCCGAGTGCGGTATCGAACACACTCACACTCAACTTGCGAGGGCTGGGCCGCGACGTCCCGACCTTCTCTTTCGCCGATCTGCGCGCCTGCGTCGAAAAAGGCGACCGCGATTTCTTCCGCCGCGCCTTCGACGGCAAGGTCGTGCTGCTCGGCAGCATCCTCACCTTCGATGATCGCAAGCTCACCTCGATGCGCTTGTCGGGCGGTTATGACGGGACGCCCGCCGCGCGATGCGCCCTGCCTGCCCCGGCACAGGCTGCGCAGAAGGCCCGCAGCGCAGTCGCCGGCGTCTTCGTGCATGCCACCACCGTCCGAAACCTGATCGAGCGCGATGCAGTGACCGAACTCGGCTTTCCGCTGCGGAGCATTCTCACGATCGTGTTTGCAGCGCTCGTCGCCTGCGCGGCCTGCGTACTCGCACCGAGTGGCGCCGTTATCGTCTGGATCGTCCTCAACGCCGTTTATGCGGCCGTGGCTGTCGGCGCGTTCGTTCATGCCCTGGCGCTGCCGCTGACGGAGCCAGCGCTCGCGAGCGTTGCCGCGCTCGCGATAATGATCGGCTATCGCTTCGTGCTGGCCGATCGTGACGAACGCTTCCTGCGCAAGAGCTTCGCCTTCTACCTCGCCCCTGAGGTCATCAACACCATGGTGGCCTCCGGCAAGATGCCGGCGCTCGGCGGCGAGATGCGCACCATCACCATGTTTTTCTCCGACCTCAGCGGCTTCTCCTCCATCGCGGAGACAATGACACCGGGTGAACTGGTGACGCTGATGAACGAATATCTGTCAGCCATGACCGACATCATCGAAGGCCATGGCGGCTACGTCGACAAATATATCGGCGATTCCATCGTCGCCATGTTCGGCGCCCCCGTCGACGATCCCGCCCATGCGCGCAACGCCGTCCGTGCAGCGTTGAAGTGCCACGAGAAGCTGACGGAGCTCAATGCTAATCATCCTACCTTCACCGGCCACAGCCTCTCGCACCGCATCGGGCTCAACACCGGTGAGGCCGTGGTCGGCAATATCGGCTCCCGCCGCCGCTTCAATTACACCGTCATGAGCGACACCGTGAACGTCGCCTCGCGGCTCGAGGGTGCCAACAAATATTACGGCACGGCGATCATGGCATCGGAAACAACGATGGCGCAGACTGGCGACACATTCGCCTGGCGCGAGCTCGATGCCATCAGGGTGCTGGGCCGCGGCGACGCGATCAAGGTGTTCGAGCCGCTGGCCGAGAAGGGCACGGAGAGCGCGGCGCAGACGAAGGTGGCAGCAGGATATGCGGGGGGCCTCGCCTGCTGGCGCGCGCGGGAGTTCGCGAAGGCGGCTGAAGCGTTCGGGAACCTGGCGAAGACCGATCCAGCATCCGCATTGTTCGCAAAGCGCGCGAGGGCGCTCTCCTCAAATCCACCGCCGCCGGATTGGACGTCGGTCAATACGCTGGAAGGGAAGTAGCGGCTTTGGCCAAGCGCGCTTGCCATTGTGGGAAAGATGGCTCGCCGCGCAGTGGAAGGGCAAGGTGAGTGGGATTCTGAATCACGACCGCCCCAAGCTGCGCCACCTTCTCGAACACATCGGGGCCGATGCCGTCGTCATGTTCGATGCGAACGCGCTTTTCGCGCCAGGTCGCGGCGGGCGCGAGTTCGGCCATCATCTTCAGCACGCGGTCGGTTTCACCGTCGCCGACGGATCAACCGCCCGAACCCGGCCAAACCCCCAGCCAAGCGCCGCGCCGCCGGGGCCGCAGGAGCGCCGCCAGCGCCCGCGCGCTGCGTCTGGTGCCATGACCATCAAGCTTGCGCCGCCAGAGCCGCCAGCGGGCCTGCCAGAGGCCGGGAAAAGCCTCTGGAGGGACATCGTTTCGAAGGTCAGACCATCATGGTTTTGGTC
Source organism: Pseudomonadota bacterium (assembly GCA_023388935.1). Lineage (GTDB taxonomy): Bacteria > Pseudomonadota > Alphaproteobacteria > Rhizobiales > Xanthobacteraceae > Bradyrhizobium. The sequence continues at coordinate 13,614 of JAEWFG010000233.1, forward strand.
GAGCGAGGCCTCGTTGGAAACTTATGTGTGGCTAGCGCTTGAGACGCAGCGGCTGGGCACCGCGCTGGCTGATGAGGCGCCGACGACGCCGGGTCATATCGCTCTGGCGAAGCGTCAGCTTTCGCAGGCGGCGGCGATGGCGCGGCTGGCGGCAGCGCTGCGCATCAGTCCGAGATCGACCATCGACCGCACTGCGCCGAAGCTCGTGCCCTCGCCGGGGCCTCGCCCGTGGGACGGCGCCGATGATCCGCCGCCGGGCGCCGCCTGATCACAGCCTCGACGGGAAGCGGTCGTTCTCTGCACCGGGCCGATCGTCCTTCTATTTGTTGATGTTCGCGAGAGCCTCTTGGAGCGCGGCGGGCGACACGCGGAACATACCGGTGTAGGGCAGGCCGAGTTCGAGCATGAGGAAAATCGCGAAGGCCACGCAGAGCGCCCCGAAGGCCATAGTGGCGAGCACGATGTTGTTGGGCTCCACGAACAAGCCCATGCCGAAAAATAGCACGACCGCCCAGATCAAGAGAACAATGAGGAGCCCCGTGCTCACCGGGTGACTGGCGACTTGGAGGTTCATGAGGATGCGCCCGTGTTCGATCTGCGCGGCGAGCGCATTGGCGGAGGCCAGCGCCTGTTTCTGCGCGTCGTTCGTGGGATTGAGTGTCCCAAGGAAGGCCTTCGTCGCCGTGAAGGCCGCGATTGGGTTCGCGACCGACAGAATTGCCGGGTCTGGTTCCCCGCCACCCCAGAAAGCATCATAGGCCTTCTGCGCCGCATCCCTGAGCCTGTCGCGCGCGGGCTTGGTCTCTGGCCCGTATTGCGCGAGAGCCTGATCCAGTTCGAGGATTTGCGCGGACAGCATTTCGAGGTTCGTCTTCTGCGCGCTGAAAAACGCGAAGCTTGTCCCGATCAGCGTTCCCAGAACCAGCGCGAGTAGAAGGCTGACGAGCCCCCCGACCTGACCGACTATGCTGCGGGCGCTGTCGTTCTTCTGTTCGGTTGGCAGCAGCCTGTGGACGTAGAGGCCTAGAAGCCCGGCGCCGAGCGTCACCACGAAGATGAGGACGGAGATAAGCACGAGGCTCAATGGAGGTCCCTCCCACGGTCGAAGACGTTTTGCTTACCATGTCGTCGCGCTCGGCGGCCAGCGCTTGCTCGATGGCTCGCGAGCGTTCGACCTCCGCGACATGGCCGCGCAGGTCGCGGATCGCGCCCTCATAGGCGCTTTGGAGTTCGGCCAGCCGACCATCAAAATGCGCCGCCATTTCGCGCAGATCGCGCCGCCCGTGGTTCAATCCGGCGCGCAAGCCTTGAAGGTAACCGGTCTGGAACGGCGTGAGCCTACTCGGTGGGAGTTTTTGCTGCATCGTACTCCTCGAACAATGATCGTGCGTCGATGGCCGCGCCGTCGTTCCCATCGCTCATGACCGGCGTGATGACGTATCGCTGACTGTCGATCTTCCACCACACGATGTCTGTCGGGCGCAGCGCCTGTTTGCGTCGTAGCTCGGCGCGGGTCGTCTCAAGCTCGCGCCGCAGTTCATCGATCTCGTCCTGACACTCGTGGCGCAGGTCGGCGAGCGTTTCGATTAGGGTATCGAAAAACAGGCTTCGCCCTTTGTGTTCATCGACGCCTGTTGGCGGATGGTGTATCACTGCAATGCCGTGGTGAAGTTCTCTGATTGCAGTATCCCAGTCGCAATGCTGCCGCTGGGTAAAGTCATGAGATGCGGAGCCGGTGCCTGCATCGCAAGCATCTCCCACCCCGGCCACCCACCTGATGCGGCAATGCGTCCCAGCTAGCAAATCGGAGTATTGATAGAGCGGCCCTACAGGCTACGAGTTCGCTCCAACTGGTGGTCACGTCGGCTGCGCGAGCAGAGGCATTGGGAGTGACTGACAGGGGCCGCCGAGCTATTGCTGGGGGAGTTCCGGCGGCCCACACCCAGCGGGGGGCATGAGGGCCTCCAGACTACCGATTACCGTCTCGGATTTTTGCCAGTAGATCAGACCGGCCTACGCGGCCTCTGCTCGTTCTATGAATGTGAGCTTGTATCGCGGAAACTCGGCCATCACTTCCAGCTTCGGACGATCCCTGGCCGGCGGTCATCCTGCCACTCACCACGTCGCCTCCACGTGAAGGCAACATCGTGGTAGAGCGCACCCCTGACGAAAAGCGCATCTGTCGCCTGGATCCGGGGCGACGGTCATGGCTTGTGGTCACCGAGTTCAACGCTGATATCTGGCCCAACGCGGACATGAGCCTGGTGCCTGGGACGGAGCGCTTCGATTACGGCATGGCCCCGCCGGGACTGCCAGGTCGCATCCTGCCTGTTAGCAATCGGCACGCTGCCAGCACGGGAAGCGCTTAGCCCATCCTCCCGGAAGCAATATTTACCACCCGAGCATCGACGAATGCGCGAGCCGCAAACATGACAATTTCATGACGCAGGGAATGCACTAAGGGGGTGTCCGATCCTCATATTCGATATGGGTAGAACTACTGATCAGTGCTACGCGACGCCGGTGGAGAAGAGCACCTTTTGCAGCCTCGATACTTTGGCGCTGCGACTGCATCGATACTGCCACTCTCTTCCCTTACTCGCCGCACTCATGTCGCGGAAAATATCCCAAAGTTGATCCATTCGTGTCTGCGAGGACTCAGGCTTGACCCGTTGCACAACTGGAATACCCGTGTTTGCAAGTGAATTTGATCTCGATGTGAGTAGTGAAAGCGGATCTAAGCATAGTTTAAGGCCGCCGTTTCTCACCGCCAGGAATGAAGTGGGCGGAGGACACCTCACCGCGGGTTGTCTGCCGTGACGCATCTGGGCGGAATGAACCGCGTTCTGGCAACACTGCCTCCAGCGGACCTTGATATGCTGGCGCCGGAGCTTCAGCGGGTTGCGCTTGATCAGGATACCGTCCTCTCGCGACCGGGTGATCAGATTGAGAATGTCTTCTTTCCTCATACTGGTGCCATCTCGCTGATGATCGACATGGCGGACGGGCAGACGGTTTCCACCGCGGTGATCGGGCGCGAGGGCGCAATCGGCATTCTTTCAGTGTTAGGCCCGTCGCCTTCGGGGGTAACCGCAATCGTTCGCGCGGCGGGCACCGCCTCTCGAATCCCAGCGTCGCGGTTTCACGCCGTTTTCAACCGAAGCCCTGCGATCCGGCACGCGGTCCAGATCCACGTCAGGACCATGCTGATGAAATTTCAGATCGGCATGGCCTGCAACGCACTGCATCCGGTCAAAGCTCGCATAGCCCGCTGGTTACTCCATTTTAGCGACCGCATCGACCACGACTTCCTTCCGCTCACCCAGGAGGCGCTCTCGCAAATGATTGGTGTGCGACGAACGACGGTGACGGTCTTGATGCGCGATCTGCGCGCATCCGGTGCGATCAAATCTCATCGACGAGGTCAAATCGAAATCGATCGGTCGCGGCTCGCGGCCGCGGCGTGCGAATGCCACGGCACCATGCGGCTCGAACTTGAGAAGATCTTCGCGACAAATACGGCCCGACCGATTTCATTGGCTGTGCCGTATGACGGGCGAATAATTCCCTGAGGGAGAGCGTAGTTTTGCATCACAGTGCCCATGCAGAAGGGGCACAATCGGAAGTCGGGATCGGCCCCAGTCTTGGTCTGCTCCTACCCAGGCCGCATCACTTCGCGGGCAGCGCCTTTACATCGGCGCACTCGTAGTCAGCGGTGGCGCAAGCCAATGGTGAAACCACGGAGATTGACCCAAAGTTGCACCAAAGCTAGCCTGCTCCCTTTGGCTATTGAGGAGCAGCCTAGCATGTTGCTTGGGGATCTAGGTCGGATTGAACAGGCGTTCGCTGATGCAGCAATTGACCCGGCTTTGTGGGGGCGAGCTTTAGATGTCGCCACTCGAGAGACCAGAAGTTTTGGCGCTACCCTGCTTCCCATTACCAGTTCTGCGATTCCCAATGCGCCCGTCACACAATCTATAGGTGAGGTGTCGGAGCACTATTTTCGTGATGGCTGGCATCTCAGAGATCAGCGGATGGCCGGTACTTCTGTGTTTATGAAGACCGGCGTCATTGACGATTCTGACTGCACGAATTTGGAGAGCATTGGCAAGCATCCTTATTACCAAGAGTTTCTTGCCCCGCACGGTCTGCGCTGGTTTGCCGGAGTGAAAGTTGCGTGCGGAAAGGAGATCTGGTGTCTTTCGATTCAACGGAAGATAGAACAAGGACCATTTTCTCAAAGCGAAAAAGTTCGCCTAGCTGCTCTCTCCCGCAGCTTGAGCACGAGCGCCGCTCTTGCAAAGGCACTCGCTGCTCGCACCGTTGATGGTGCTTTGAACGCTTTCGAAATGAGCAACACGGCCATCGCACTCATCAACAGAGACGGCGATGTCTACAGGTTGAACCAGGCCGCAGAAGCGCTCCTCAAGGGTGACGTTCGTATTATAAATCGCAGGATCGCCTCGCCGGATAGGGAGGCGTCATTAGCGCTTAGCCGTGCCATCCATCAAATGATGTGGCGAACGATCGGGACACGACTATGGCCCCCCATTCTCCTACCTCGACCCACGAAGGCGCCACTTGTGGCTTATCCGGCAAAGCTCTCCGCCACCTCAGCTAATGCGCTTGCTGATTGCCAGGCGATCGTAATCCTCGTGGACCTTGAAGAGCGTCGACATGCTCCCGAATCCCTCTTGCAGTTCGGATTCTACCTGACCCCTACCGAAGCAAAGCTGGCAGCCAGGCTCGCAACCGGAGCTTCGCTGGACGATGTTTCGAACGAACTGAAAATCACCAAGCAGACCAGTAGGACGCACCTGAAACATATATTTGCAAAGCTGGGAATCAGCCGCCAATCCGAACTCGTTGCACTGCTCGGCGCGTTGGGGCGTTATCAGAGCAACCAGTCATCCAGTTGAGATCGAGCGAATTTAGATACCCCATTTGGGGGGTGCCAGTATCGGGCTAATGTCTACTCTTTGAAGGCATTAAATTACTCATCGATAAAAGCCTTATTTGAGGGATTTCGCATGAAAACATTGGCAGGCATCTTTTCACTCATGCTTCTCGCTGCAACGCTATCGGTTTCCTTCTCATCGCCCGCTATCTCGAAACAGGCCCCCAAGGGAAAATCGAACATCACTCAAGCGTCGGCTGCAAAACCAGCATCAAGCGTCACCCCCTGCGATCAAACGGCGGGTAACAACCATAATTCGCCGTGCTATTGATCCTTTCGCAAACACTCGATTTCTGGCCTGCCTAGCCGCTCTTCCGTCGGTGCGCGTTCGCTACCAAGCTCCCGCGTAGCTCGTTGGGAGCGGATGCCGGATGCGCCGGAAGCTCGACGCAAACCAGTGAAGGTGGGGGGTCTGACCTTTTAAGCCGATTGTACGCTGCGGCAGTATTCAAACCAAAATGATATGAACTGGACCGGGGAAGCGCTATGCGAACTGTATTAGCTCGTTGCTTGATTGGATTACCGGTATCGGCGACGTTGGGTGGGATACTTGAAAGCGCTTATGCCCAGAGCGCAAAAACGAAGTCGAAATCTCAGCCCACAGGGGCAAATGATATGTAGTTCGACGGTAGGTGGATGTAGGCCAGTTAAACCGGGCTGTAGAATCGAGCCGAGCAACTACGTCGGACAAGTAGAGGTCTGTCCCGGTTCTAGGCGGCCGGACTAAGAAGGTCAGAGCGCGGCGGTGACAAATTGGCGATTGAGGAGGCCGCACCAGTCTCCCCAAGGTCAGGGCCTTTTTAGCCCACGCGCTAGGCGGCGCCGAACAGGTGCGGCCTGCGATCCTCCGCGCCAAAAGCCAGAATGTCGAAGGCACATTACCTGACCTCGTGGTCTTGCTTCCGCGAATGCACCGCTAGAAGTCGGCCACCCAATCGACACTGAGAACAACCACTTCGCCGTCAATAATGAAATGGCAGTGAAAGAGCTATATTTGGGCCGGATTTTCATACCGGGGCGGGAAAGTAACTATGTCAGCAAAAACGATCGAGCTTAAATCCATGTCTCTTGATGATCTCTGGGCGCTTCATGAAGAGCTCAGCGATGTCCTGTCGGCCCGGATTGAAGC
>JAEWFG010000239.1 GCA_023388935.1 Pseudomonadota bacterium
TTCGCTTCTTCCCTTCTTCGCTTCTTCCCTTCTTCCCTTCTTCCCTTCTTCCCTTCTTCCCTTCTTCCCTTGCGGGAGAAGGTGGCGCGAAGCGCCGGATGAGGGGTTGTTTCTGCGAATTCAAACGGAGCGGACTCGTGGAGAGATACCCCTTCACCCGTCTCGCCGCTATCGCGGCGAGCCACCCTCTCCCACAAGGCCCCACAAGGGGAGAGGGGAAAAGAGCTCGGCTGGCTCGTCCAGCATTGCAATTCTGGCCTGCGTCGGCGCTGCCCCCCGTTGAGCTCATCGCCGACTATCTCTAATCTGGCCCTAGTCAAGAACCAGGAGACGCGCCCCATGTCCGCTCCGCGCGACGACGAATTCGGCTTTGCGCCCGACTACGATTCCCCTGTCCCCTACATGCAGCGCACGCGCGACTATTACACGGCGATCGGCTACACCACGCCGTATCGCTGGGCGCATTATACCGAAGCGCCGTTCCAGCCGCTGAAGAAGCCGCTGGCGAAGTCGCGCGTGACGATCATCACCACCGCGGCCCCTTTCGATCCGACCAAGGGCGACCAGGGGCCAGGTGCGGCGTATAATGGCAGCGCGAAGTTCTATCAGGTCTATGATGGCGACACCTCGAAGCAGCACGATCTTCGCATCTCGCACATCGGTTACGACCGAAAGCACACCACGGCCACCGACAACGGCACATGGTTTCCGCTGCCGCAGCTCCTGAAGGCGAGCGCCGCGGGCCGGATCGGCGAAGTGAGCCAGCGCTTCTTCGGTGCGCCGACCAACCGCAGCCATCGCGTCACCCTCGACACGGACGCGCCGGAGATTCTGGCGCGCTGCCTCACTGATGCGGTCGATGTTGCCGTTCTGGTGCCGAACTGCCCGGTGTGCCACCAGACCACAGCGCTGGTGGCGCGGCATCTCGAAGCGAACGGCATTCCGACCGTCGTGATGGGCTGCGCCAAGGACATCATCGAGCACGCCGCCGTGCCACGTTTCCTGTTCTCCGACTTCCCGCTCGGCAATTCCGCCGGCAAGCCGCACGACGTCGCCTCGCAGGCGCAGACGCTCGAGCTGGCGCTGCGGCTGCTGGAGACCGCGAGCGGTCCGCAGACGACGATGCAGTCCCCGCTGCGCTGGAGCGAGGATGCCTCCTGGAAGCTCGACTACAACAACGTCGCGCAGCTTAGCCCTGAAGAGCTCGCACGTCGCCGTGCCGAATTCGACAAGCAGAAGGAGATCGCGCGCGGCAACCGCGCCGCCTGACGCCCTTCCAACAAGGATCATCAAGGGGAGAGCGACGTGACGCGACCATTCGAGGGCGTGAAGATCCTGGACTTCACGCAAGTGCTGGCCGGCCCCTATGCGAGCTACCAGCTCGCGCTGCTGGGCGCCGACGTCATCAAGGTCGAGCGGCGTGAGGGCGAAGACATGCGCCGCACGCCGCTGTCCCGCGAATGGGCCGAGCGCGGTCTGGCGCCAGCCTTCCAGGCCATCAACGGCAACAAGCGCAGCCTGACGCTCGATCTGCAAAAGCCTGAGGCGATCGCGATCGTGAAGAAGCTCGCGGCGCAAGTCGACGCGGTCATGGAGAATTTTCGTCCGGGCGTGATGGACAAACTCGGCATCGGCTATGAGGCGCTCTCCGCGATCAATCCAAGGCTGATCTATTGCGCCGTGTCCGGCTTCGGCCAGACCGGGCCGGATCGTTTGCGGCCCGGCTATGACGGCAAGATGCAGGCGCTGTCCGGCATCATGGCGATCACAGGTCATCCGGAGACCGGGCCGACGCGCGCGGGCTTTGCGGTCTGCGATGTGCTCTCGGGCGCCACTGCGGCGTTCGGCGTGTCGAGCGCGCTCTATCAGCGCGACCGCACCGGCAGGGGCCAATTCGTGGATGTCTCCATGCTGGAGGCGACGATGGCGTTCCTCTCGGGGCAGATCGCGGACTGGTCGGTTGCCGGCCATCGCCAGCAGCTTTCGGGCAACCAGGCCGTGAGCCGCAGGACCACTGCGAATTTGTTCAAATGCGGCGACGGTCACATCCTGCTCGCCGTCAACAACGAGAAGCAATACCGCGCGCTGATGGCTGCGCTCGGCCGCGAGGATACGCTCGCCGATCCGCGCTTCGCCGACTGGTTCGCGCGCAACGAGAACGAGCCGGCACTGCGCGCCATCATCGAGGAGGCGCTCGCGGCCAAGCCGGCGCGCGAATGGGAGACAATTCTGGAAGACGCCGGCGCGCCCTGCGCCAGCATCTGGAAAGTCGAGGAGGTCATCGACCATCCGCAGATTGCCGCGCGCGGAGCGATCCAGGAACTGGACACACCCTACGGCCGCCTGCGCTTTGCCGGCAGCGGATTCAAACTCGCCCATGGCGGCGGCAGGCTGGACCGGATGGCGCCGGAGCTGGGCGCGGATACCGACGCGGTGCTGGGCGAACTGGGCTTTGATGCGGCGGAGATCGCGACGCTGCGGGCAAGGGAGATTGTGTGAAGGGGCGCTCCCCACTCCCCTGGTCGTCCCGGGGGCGCGCATAGCGCGAGCTATGATGCGCAATTGCGCATCTGAGGACCCATAACCACAGGACCCAATTTGGCGAAGACTCGGAGTTATCACCTCGCGGTACAACTTCTCCCTGTGGTTCGCGACGAGCGCAAGCGCTCGCGCGGGGGACCCGGATCTGCGCTTCGCTTGTCCGGGACGACAGCGGAGCAAATGGCGCCTGCTTGGCTAGAACAACGACCCCTGCCCGTCATCCGCCGAGCCGACCGCCGCCTTCCGCGCGAGCTTCTTCGGCTTCGGCAAATCCGCCTCCATCTCCTCCGCGCTGATCGGCAGCAAGAGCTGCTCGTCGTCATTGGCGACGCGGTTGACGCGGGTGGAGACCGGGTGCCAGGCGAATTCGCCGATGCGCGGAGCGGCCATCAGCGGCAGCACGGCGTCGACATCGTCGCCGCGGGTGTCGAGCCAGCGCTCGAAATCGCGCGGACTGATGGTGACGGGCACGCGGTCGTGCAGCGTGGCGAGGTCCTCGCTCGCCGCTGCCGTGACGATCGCGACGGTGTCGAGCTCCTCGCCGTTCGGTCCGACCCAGGTCTCGAACACCGCGGCAAAGCCGAGCGGCGCGCCATCGGCGCGATGGATGAAGAACGGTTGCTTGCGGCCGTCGATCGCCTTCCATTCGTAATAGCCGTCGGCCGGGATCAGGCCGCGCCGGCGGCGAATCGCGTGTCTGAACGCGGGCTTCTCCAGCACCGTCTCCGAGCGGGCGTTGATCAGCAACGTAAAGCCTTTGGGATCCTTCACCCAGCTCGGCAAGAGGCCCCATCGCACCAGGCGGAAATGGCGCGCGCCGTTCTCGATCAGAACGACCGGAATCGGTTGTGTCGGAGCGACATTGTACCGCGGCGGGAAGTTCGGCTGCTCCAGATAGCCGAACAATTGCCGCAAAGCCGTAGGGGCTGAAGTTATGACGAAGCGTCCACACATGCTTGAGGGCCTATATAGGGTCCATTCAGGTCCTTTTAACTCCGAACCCTAACACTGCGGCAGATGAGCTCAACGGCCTCCCGACCCGCGCGGACGCATGCACAGACGGGCCCCGAGGCTGAGGCCTGGGCCGAACGGCTGCGCGCCGCCAACATCAACCCGCGGACCGGGCTTGCCACCGACTATCTCAACCATTTCAATGAAGCCGTGATGCTGCTCGAAATGGTCCCGGACATGCCGGAATGTGCTGATGATTTCTTGACGTGGTCGCCGCTGTCCTATGCGGAGCATTTCACCGCCTCGAATTTCAAGGCACGGGATTTGGCAATCGAGGCCTATGAGAAGGCCGAGCCAAGCGTGCGCGCCCAGTTCGACCACATGACCGACAGCATGACCTCGATCCTGGTCGCAGTCGGTTCGGCCATGCGCGAGGTCGAGAAGGACACGACTCGCATCCGCCTTGCTGAGCAGGCCACCCTCTGGGTCAAGCCGCTGATCGCCGCCTGTGGCGGTATCATCAATGGCGGCGCGGAAGCCGACGTCGACACCATCATGGCGAATTGAGCCCGGATAGCTGAAAAGATATGGCCTCGGTCGTCCAGCCAACCCATCCCCAGCTCGCGGTCAGCGCGGCAATCTTCCGTGACGGCAAGGTGCTGCTGGTCCGCCGCGCCCGCTCGCCCGCAAAAGGGTTCTATTCGCTGCCCGGCGGCCGGGTCGAGTTCGGCGAATCGCTGCACCAGGCGCTGGCGCGCGAGATCGACGAGGAGACCGGGCTCAAGATCGAGATCATCGGCCTCGCCGGCTGGCGCGAGGTGGTGCCGGCCGCTGCCGGCGCCGGCCATTACCTGATCATGTCCTTTGCCGCCCGCTGGGTCGCCAGGGAACCAGCTCTGAACGACGAACTCGACGATTACCGCTGGATCGCGCCGGATGCCGTTGGCTACCTCGGTGACCTCAAGCTGACCGGGGGGCTGGACGAGGTTATCCAGTCCGCCGCGCGCCTGATCGGGCCCTGACGGCCTGCCTTGCGTCCACCGTCCCGAGGGGGCATACACCGGCCGATGTCCACGCGATTTCTGGCCATTCTCGCCCTGGTTCTCGCCTGCGCCGCGGTGCCCGTCCGGGCCCAGGACGTAGCGGCCCCGTTCGATGCCGATTTGGAGCGGCTGGCCGAGATCCTTGGCGGCCTGCACTATTTGCGCGGCATCTGCGGGTCCAACGAAGGCAACAAATGGCGCAGCGAGATGCAGGCGCTGATCGATGCTGAAACCCCCTCCGGCGAGCGCCGCACTCGCATGATCGCCGGTTTCAACCGCGGCTTTAACGGCTTTCAGCAGACCTACCGGAGCTGCACACCTGCAGCGACCGTCGCGATCCGCCGCTACATCGAGGAAGGCTCGAAAATCTCGCGCGACCTGACGGCGCGCTACGCGAACTGAGCTCTCTCCGTCATTCAATCCGCCGAGCGATGGATTCCGGGCCACGCGCCTATTGGCGCGTCCCGGAATGACACGTGATGGAACAACGACATGGTCTTTGTTCACACCCGTTAACCGTTCCTAAAGATGTAGCCTAGCGGGCGTTAATACCCGTGCTACACCTCTCGCGCAGCGCATCGCCGTGGATCGCGCCCCAGCCCTGATCGAGTTTCATGAGCCAGCCGATTTCCTACGCACCCGCCCGCGCGCCGCTGCCCGATCACGAGCAGAAGCAGGCCGCACTGAGCTATCTCAACGAGGCCTGGGCCGAAGCGCGCCATGAGGGCGTCGACGGCGACTGCCTGGCGCAGGCGAGCCTGTTTGCTGCCTTTGCCGAGCTCGTCGGCACCTATGGCGAGGACGCGGTCGCGAAATTCGTCGAGGGCTTTCCGGGCCGCATCCGCAACGGCGAGTTCTCGGTCAGCCTCGCGAGGCAGTAAGCACTGCCGAAAAATGCCCCCGCCACGCGGGCGGGCCAGGCTTCCCGTCCGTCACGGCTCGACCTTGAGAACCGCTCTCATGTTGGGATGATAGCGGCAGTAATAATCGACCGTTCCCGCTTTCTTCAGAACGAACCTCGCCGATTTCTTCGGCGGCAGTGTCACGTCAAAGTCACCGTTCTTCGCGGTGGCGGTGTGGGCGAAGATGTCCTTGTTGATCCATTCGATGGTATCACCGACCTTCGCCGACATTTCTGCCGGTGCGATCACGAGATTCTCCATCGTGATTTGAATGGTCGCGGCGTGCGCCGGGACGACCATCGACAGAAAGGCGACCGCAAGCGCGATCGAAGCAAGACGTCCCGGATTCATCCCGCGCTCCCTATTTCAGCCCCGCCGCGACGTGCTCGGCGTGCTGCTCATGACCCTCGAAAATCTTCAGGCCGGTCTGCAACAAGCTCTTCAACTCGGCATTGCTGGCGGACGGAATGAGCTGGGTTTCCAGCGCGCTGTTGACCGTCTTGTGGTAGGCGACCTCGTTCGCGACATAGGCCTTGTCGAAACCCGCGCCGCTCAGCTTGTCGAGCTCTGCGAGCTTGTCGCTTGCCTGCTTCGACAGCGCGCGGCTGGTGTCGTTGTCCTCCGGCGTGACGTTCAGCTTCTTGACCAGCGCGAGCGCCTGCTTGTTGACCGCCTCGTGGTCGCGCAGCATGTCCTCGGCGAACGATTTGACGTCCTTGCTCTTGGCCTTCTTCAACGCCTGCTTGGCCGCGTTGATGTCGATCACGCCCGCGGTGTAGGCGATGTGTGCGATCTGCGGATCGGTCGGTTTGTCGGCCGCCCTGGCGTCTTGCAGCAGCACAGGGCTGGACAACAGAATTGCTGCGGCGATCGCCGTGCTCCATCGGACGAACATGGTTTGACACTCCTGTGTGCCGGACGTCTTGCCGGCGTTGCTTCACAGGAATTGGATGAAAAATCTCGGCAGAGGTTCCCGAAAAATTCAGCCGCCGACACGGAGGCGTTTCAGCACGGTCTCGGTCAGGCGCTCGCAGCGCCACCCGGCGAATGGGAACGCATCCATCACCACTGGCCCGATCTCCTTCTCGACGTTCTCGCGCAGCATGGTGCGGGCGCGGTGCAGCCGCGTCTTCACCGTCTCGGACTTGATGCCGAGCAGCCCCGCGGTCTCCTCGACGTTCATGCCCTCCATGACCCGCGCCACGAAGACCATGCGGAAGACATCCGGCAACTCGTCGATTGCGCGTTCGACCACGCGCTGGATTTCACGTTGGGCCATGGTCCTTTCCGGATCGCCTGCGGGAGAAACTGGAAATTTTATGATCTGCGCTTCGAGCGTGGCTTCGGGCACCGAACCAAGCTCGACGTGCGGCTTGCGGCTTCGCACCCGGCCAAGCGCTTCGTTGATGGCAATGCGCGACAGCCACGTCGACAGCCCGGAATCGCCTCGAAAACCGTCGAGATGAGTGAAGGCTTTGACATAGGTTTCCTGAACCACGTCCTCGGCTTCGCTGTCGCTGCGCAGGATTCCGCGCGCGAGGCGGTAGAGCCTGCGGTTGTTGGCCTGCATGATCTCCCGCAACGCAGCCTCGTCACGGCCCCGCGCGCGGTCGACCAGTTCGGCTTCCGACGTTCTGGCGCCGGCGGACAGGCCGGCTGCGGTCCGTTGCATGGCGGTCACCTGCTCGTTTCGCGTCGTTCCGGGCATTGGATGCAGGTCGGCAGAAAAGGTTCCCGGTTATCTTACGCTTCTTTGGAGGGCTTTGGAGGAGAGGGTCAAAGGCCCCCTGCTCCCTAATCCGTCTCGATCGGCAGCGCCGGATCCCTTGCCCATTCGCCCATCGAGGCGTCGTAGAGCGTCAGCTTGTCGTAGCCGAGCTGCGTCAGCATGAGCAGATCGATCGTCGCCGAGATGCCGCCGCCGCAATAGCAGATCACGGTCTTGTCCCGCGTGACGCCTGCCGCGGCGAATTTGGCTTCGGCATCGGCAAGCGTCGTCAGCGTCTTGTCGGCCTTGGTGAGCATTGCAGCCGGAACGTTGACACTGCCGGGAACGCGGCCCCGCCGGCCGTAGCGGCTCGGCTCGAGGCCGCGATGAAACTGCGGCCCGAGCGCGTTGACGATGGCGGTCGAGGGATCGCCGATGCGCGCCATGACCGCGTTCTTGTCGACGAAGAAGCCCGCGCGCGGCGCGGCCTTGAAGGTTGTTGCCGGGTATCCCTTCGGTGCGCCCGTCTCGACCGGGCGCCCCTCGGCCTTCCATTTGTCGAAGCCGCCGTCGAGCACACGCGCGTCGACGCCGAGTGAACGCAGCATCCACCAGAACCGCGTCGACCACATCATCGTGCCGATGCTGTAGAGCACGATAGTCCTGGACGCATCGAGACCGTGGCGGCCGAAGGCGGCCTCTAACTGGGCGGCGCCAGGCATCATGAAGAACTGTCGCGCGGAGTTGTCGGAGAACTCGCCCTGCAGGTCGAGAAAATCGGCACCCGGAATATGGCCGGCCTCGAACGTCTTGTCTCCGGGCACCGCGCGATAGGGCACGTCGCTGCCCGGAGGCACCGGCTCGTTGTAGGTCGTGCAATCGTAGAGGCGGAGGTTGGGGTCGCCGAGAATGGCGGCGAGTTGCTCCGTGGTGATGAGGGCGGTTTGCTGCGACATCGGACTGCTCTCCCGTTCGCGAGGAAGTGTAGACCTCTCCCCTCGTCATTGCGAGCGAAGCGAAGCAATCCAGAGACTGATCTTCCCCCAAGAAAGTGGACAGTGTTCAAGCCGATTTTAGCTCCATCTCGACTGGGCTGATATAGCCGATGGCCGAGTGTCTGCGGTGTTGGTTGTAGAAGCCCTCGATATAGGCAAAGAT
>JAEWFG010000300.1 GCA_023388935.1 Pseudomonadota bacterium
GTGGTCATCCCCCTGCTCGGCCACGCCACTTGGCATCTCTATCGGAAGGTGATCGTGTCCGACCCCGGTGCGCAGCCGGTGCCGCCTCCGCCGCATCGTCCGCGCAAGCCAGCAGCCGACTTCCCGGCCAACCTCTTCCCCTGGCGGAATCGAACGGACGTCTGACGATATCGTGACATGCGATCCTGCCCGGGCTCGGGCGGGATCGCGACCTGTCATACGCCTTGGTTTGGCCGCGGTTACAACCGAGACTGCCGACGTCGGCCAGATCACTTCACGGAATCAATTTACTCGAATGACCCCGACGATTTCTCGTCTCGCACTCGCAGCCTTCGCCCTCTCCGCATCGATCCTTTCTGCCGAACCAGCGCTCGCTGCGGTCGCCTGCGGCTCGGGCAATTTCGACGCCTGGCTTGCGGACTTCAAAACCGATGCCGCGGCCAAGGGCATCTCACAGCAGGCGATTGCCTCAGGCCTTGCCGGCGTGACGCTCGATCAGAGCGTGCTCAATCGCGACCGCTCGCAAAAGGTCTTCAACCAGACTTTCGAGGAGTTTTCCGGCCGCATGGTGCCGCCGCGCATGCAGCGCGGCTCCAACATGATGAAGCAGTACGGCTCGGTGCTGTCGCGCATCGAGCAAACCTACGGCGTGCCGGGCGAGGTGCTGGTCGCGATCTGGGGTCTCGAGACCGATTTCGGCGTCAACACCGGCAAGTTCGCGACGATCCGCTCGCTGGCGACGCTAGCCTATGACTGCCGACGCGCCGAGCAATTCCGCGGCGAGCTGATGGATGCATTGCGTATCGTCCAGCGCGGCGACCTCGCACCTGGCGACATGCGCGGTGCCTGGGCTGGAGAACTCGGCCAGACCCAGTTCATGCCGTCGTCCTGGGTGAAATATGCGGTCGATTTCGACGGTAACGGCAAGCGCGATCTGCTGCACAATGCGCCCGACGTGCTCGCCTCCACCGCCAACTATCTCGCCGGCTATGGCTGGCAGCGCGGCAAGGACTGGCAGCCCGGCAGTCCGAACTTCGCGGTGCTGCAGCAGTGGAACAAGAGCGAAGTCTATTGCAAGACCGTCGCCTATTTCGCCACTCAGCTCGCGCGCGCTCCTTAAACCCCCTGAGAAGCGCGTAGGGCCGATCGCCGGACGACCGGCCCTCTCCTGAAGCGTTTACTTACCCGTGGTGGCCTGCATCGCCTTGTTCAGGTGCATGCCGCACGCGCTCATTTTGCCGTTGAGCATCGAGTCCTGCGCGGCTGCGATCTCCTTCTGCGCGACCATCTTGCCGTCGCCATCGGCCATGTTCTCGATCGCGGTCTCCCCGTATGCTCCAGATTGGCCGAGCTGCAGCCACCCATGTGCGACGCGTCAACGCGGCGAATCGGCGGCGTTCCCTGCGGTCGGCGCCATCCATCAGCTCATAAAATGAATATTTATTCAGTTTATGGAATATTTCGCTCATGCGACTCGCGCATATCTGACTTGGGTCTAGAAGCTACAACGCGACCTTCCGCCTCAGGCCACACGGCATATTTCTCCGTTACGAGGAACCCGCGGAATATTCTACAAATCCGTGACTTTACGGAAGTTCATGCCCCTATCGGATGCAATTCGCCGAAGGATTGGGCGAGCCGGCCGAGAGGGTTAATCGGTTCTTACCCGTGCTATGCATGCATCGCTTAGCTGCATCGCAA
This sequence comes from Pseudomonadota bacterium, assembly GCA_023388935.1. Classification (GTDB taxonomy): domain Bacteria; phylum Pseudomonadota; class Alphaproteobacteria; order Rhizobiales; family Xanthobacteraceae; genus Bradyrhizobium. The sequence continues at coordinate 1,702 of JAEWFG010000300.1, forward strand.
CATCGGAACTTTTGCACTGCACCACACTCGCTTATATTCATTTCAACGATGAGGCCCGGGCAAGGGCTGAATCGAACTACAGGAGACTACCAATGCTGCTCTCGCTCATCCGCATGATCCAGGCTTTCCGAGACTATCAGCGCAATGTTGCCGAACTGTCCCAGCTCAGCGATCGCGAACTGGCCGACATCGGCCTCGATCGCTCGGACATCCCGCGCGTCGCCGCCGGTCAGTATCAGGGCTGATCTCGCTCAGCCCTTTAGCCGGTCGAACCGATAGCGCCCGCCTCGCGCGGGCGTTGTCGTTTCTGATAACAGAAAACTCGATCTCGGCGATTCCACTGACCGCCGAAAAGCGCTACCTGTCCGCCCCATGACAGGACCCCAATCCAATATTGTGCACGTTATCGGCGCCGGGCTTGCCGGTTCCGAAGCTGCCTGGCAGGTGGCCAGATCCGGCGTACCCGTGGTGCTGCACGAGATGCGGCCGACCCGCATGACCGAGGCGCACCGCACCGACGGGCTCGCCGAACTCGTCTGCTCCAATTCGTTCCGCTCGGACGATGCCGCCAACAACGCCGTCGGCCTGCTCCACGCGGAGATGCGCCGTCTCGACTCGCTCATCATGCGCGCGGCCGACGCCAACCAGGTGCCCGCCGGCGGCGCGCTGGCGGTTGACCGTGACGGCTTCTCGGCCGCCGTCACCAAGGCACTCAACGACCATTCCCTGATCGAGATCGCCCGCGGCGAGATCGCCGGCCTGCCGCCGGCGGACTGGAGCAACGTCATCGTTGCGACAGGCCCCCTCACCTCCGCGCCGCTCACCGATGCCATTCGCGAACTGACCGACGAGAGCGCGCTCGCCTTCTTCGATGCGATCGCGCCGATCGTGCACCGCGAATCCATCGACATGTCGGTGGCCTGGTTCCAGTCGCGCTACGACAAGGTCGGTCCCGGCGGCACCGGCGCCGACTACATCAACTGCCCGATGACCAAGGAGCAGTATGACGGCTTCGTCGCCGCGCTGATCGGCGGTGAGAAGACCGAGTTCAAGGAATGGGAGACCAACACGCCCTATTTCGACGGCTGCCTGCCGATCGAGGTGATGGCGGAGCGCGGGCCCGAGACGCTCCGCCACGGCCCGATGAAGCCGGTCGGCCTCACCAATCCGCACGATCCCACCACAAAAGCCTATGCGATCGTGCAGCTTCGTCAGGACAACAAGCTGGGCACGCTCTACAACATGGTCGGCTTCCAGACGAAGCTGAAATATGCCGAGCAGACGCGCATCTTCAAGATGATCCC
>JAEWFG010000281.1 GCA_023388935.1 Pseudomonadota bacterium
TCGGCGACGTCGCGGGCAAAGCCCATCTCGTGGGTGACGACGACCATCGTCATGCCGTCGTCGGCGAGCTTGCGCATGACACCGAGGACGTCGCCGACGAGCTCGGGATCGAGCGCCGAGGTCGGCACGTCGAACAGGATCGCCTTAGGCCGCATCGCGAGCGCACGCGCGATTGCGACGCGCTGCTGTTGGCCGCCGGAGAGCTGCGCCGGATGCACATCGGCCTTTTCGGCAAGCCCGACCCGGGCAAGCAGCGCGCGACCGCGCTCGAACGCCTGCGCGCGCGGCTCCTTCTTCACGAAGAGCGGCCCTTCGATGACGTTTTCCAGTGCCGTGCGATGCGGAAATAGGTTGAAACGCTGGAACACCATCGAGACCTGGGTGCGGATGTTCGCGATCGACGGCGCGGCGCGATCGACTTTCAGGCCCTCGATACTGATCTCGCCGCGGTCGTAACTCTCGAGCCCGTTGATGCAGCGCAGGATGGTGGACTTGCCAGAGCCGGACGGGCCGATGATGCAGACCACCTCGCCTTTCTGGACGGAAGCCGTGATGCCCTTGAGCACCTTGACCCTGCCGAAGCTCTTGTGAACGTCTTTGAGCTCGATCATCGCTTGCCGGCCCGCTGCTCGAAGTGACGGACCAGCAGTATCAGTGGAATGCTCATGGTGAGATACATCAGCGCCACCAGCGTGAACACGCTGGTGTTCTTGAAGGTCGAGGAGGCGATCAGCTTGCCCTGCAGCGCAAGCTCGGCGACCGTGATGGTGGAGGCCTGCGACGAGTCCTTCAGCATCATGATCATGACGTTGCCGTAGGGTGGCAGCACGATGCGCACCGCCTGCGGCAGCACCACGCGGCGCATGGTGAGCCACCAGCCCATGCCTATCGACTGCGCCGCCTCGATCTGGCCCTTGTCGATGGCCTCGATGCCGGCACGGAAATTCTCGGCCTGATAGGCCGAGTACGCGATGCCGAGCCCGAGGATCGCGGCCTGCAAGGCCGAGAGCGTGACGCCCAGGTCGGGCATCACGAAGTAGAGATAGAACAGCAGCACGATGATCGGGATGCCGCGGATCACGTTGATCAGGCTGGCGCTGAGCATCGACAGCACCTTGATGCCGGAGACCCGCATCATCGCCCAGATCAGGCCCAGCACCGTCGAGAGCAGGAGCGAGCCGATGGTGACGACGATCGTCAGCGCGACACCGTTCATCAGGATCGGGAAGAACTCGGCGGCGTCGTGCCAGAAGCCTTTCATCGGGCAGCCTTCGATCAGCCTCTATTGGTCAGCCCTGTGCCTTCAGGCCCCATTTGTCGAGGATCTTGTCGATAGTACCGTTGGCCTTCAGCTTCGCGAGCGAGGCGTTGATCTTGCCGAGCAGCGCGGTCTCGCCCTTGCGCACGCCGATGCCGACCGAGCCGACGGTGACGGGCTTGTAGCCGTCGACGAGACGCACCTCGGGAAAACCGCCCTGCTTCAGATTGTAGGCGAGGATCGGATAGTCGGCGTATCCGGCCTTGAGGCGGCCGGTGTTCACATCGCGCAGGATGTCCGGGATGGTGTCGTAGGCCTTGACGTCGGCGAACAGGCCGGACTTCTTCAGCGCGTCGACGAAGGCAGTGCCGACCTGGGCGCCGACGGTCTCGCCCTTCAGATCGTCCTGCGTGGCATAGGCCTTGGTGTCGCTCTTCGGCACCACCAGGCCTTCGCCATAAGTGTAAATCGGGTCGGAGAAGTCGACGACTTCCTTCCGCGGCGGCGTGATGAACATCGCAGCCGCGATGATGTCGATCTTGCTCGAGGTCAGCGACGGGATCAGCGCCGAGAACTGCATCGGCTCGATCTGCACGTTGAAGCCGGCATCCTTGCCCACTTCAGTCACGAGATCGACCATGATGCCCTGGATGGTGTTGGTCTTGGTGTCGAGGAAGGTGAAAGGAATGCCCGTCGGCGTCGAGCCGACCTTCAGCACCTGCTGCGCCGAAGCCGGCGTCACCGCTGCCAGTGCGAGCGCCGCGACCGCGGCCAGACCAAAACGCTTCATCGCATCCCCCTTTTGAGTCTGGCCGATGGCGGCGGTCGCCGCATGTCGTGATCAGACGTTGCGGGCCAAGCCGTTTCGGCCTATTTTCACCAATATGAAAATTTGGTCACACTTTTGCGGACGATGCAAGCGATTTTCATGCACATGAAGGAAGCGGTTTGACGTGAGCGGTGGCAAAAGAATACGCAAACCGGCCGCCGCAAAGCCGGCGAAGAAGGTGAAGGCCAAGGCCATTACCAAATCGGCCGAGCCCGCGATGGACGTCGCGGTCGGCCGCCGCATCCGCGATATCAGGCGCGTCAGGCAATTCTCGCTCGAAACGGTGGCAGAGCGCACGGATCTTTCGATCGGGTTCCTCAGCCAGATCGAGCGCGGACTGTCGTCACCATCGCTCCGCGTGCTCGCAACATTGGCGGACGTGCTCGGCGTCGGCATCGCCGCACTGTTCGGCGCAAGCCCGAGCGCCGATGGTGCCTCCGATCAGGTCGTGACGCGCGGGCTGCAGCGACCCGAACTGAAACTTTGGCGCACCGGCGTCTCCAAGCAATTGCTGAGCCCGGCGACCGCCGACAACCGCCTCAACCTGTTCCTGGTACATCTGGAGCCCGGCGGCTCCACTGGCGATGAGCTCTACACTCATGACGGCGAGGAGGCCGGCCTCGTGCTCGAAGGCGAGATGATGCTGACGGTGGACAGCGAGACGTGGTCGCTGAAGACCGGCGACAGCTTTCGGTTTGCAAGCCGCCGTCCGCACCGGTTTTCCAATCCGGCGAACGACGCAAAGGCAGTCGTGCTGTGGGTAAATTGCGTGACGGGGACGTAAGCCCCTCGTTCGTTTCTCACCGCACGCAGCGCGCGCGCGCGCAAGAGAGAGAGAGAGAGAGAGAGAGAGAGAGAGAGAGAGAGAGAGAGAGAGAGAGAAGAACCGCGACGCCTCCACACCCGTCATTGCGAGCGAAGCGAAGCAATCCGGACTCTCACCGCGGAGATAATCTGGATTGCTTCGTCGCTTCAGTGCAAAATTGCTTTGCAATTTTGTCACGAGCTCCTCGCAATGACGTGTCTTAGCCGAACCGGTGATTGTACCGGTCCACCGTCAGCGCGCTGACGTCAACCTCCGGCTTCTTGCCCGAGAGCATGTCCGCAAGCACACGGCCGGAGCCGCAGGACATGGTCCAGCCGAGCGTGCCGTGGCCGGTGTTGAGGTGGAGATTGGCGTACTGCGTCGGGCCGATCACGGGCGGGCCGTCCGGCGTCATCGGGCGCAGACCGCTCCAGAACGTCGCCCTCGAGAGATCGCCGCCGCGCGGGAACAGGTCGGTCAAGGAGTGATCGAGCGTGGCGCGGCGCGCCTCATAGAGCTTGGTCGAAAAGCCCGAGATTTCGGCGGTGCCGCCGACGCGGATGCGATTGCCGAGCCGCGTGATCGCGACCTTGTAGCTCTCGTCCATCACGGTCGATTCCGGCGCGCCGGAGGCGTCCTTGATCGGCACCGTGATCGAATAGCCCTTTACCGGATAGACCGGCAAGGAGATGCCGAGCGGCGCAACCAGCCGCGACGACCAGCTTCCGAGCGCGAGGACGTAAGTATCGGCCTGCAACAGGCCGGCGCTGGTCACGACACCGCTGACGCGCGCGCCGTCCGTGACGATGCGCTCGATGCCGGTGTTGAACATGAAGCGCACGCCGAGTGCCTCGGCATGCTTGGCCAGCGCCTGCGTGAACATGTGGCAATCGCCAGTCTCGTCCTGCGGCAAGCGAAGTCCGCCGACGAACTTCTCCTTCACACCTGCAAGCGCCGGCTCGACCGCGATGCAACCTTCGCGGCTCAGCACCTCGAACGGAACGCCATATTGCTTGAGCACAGCGATGTCCTCGCCGGTGCCGTCGAGCTGAGCTTGATTGCGGAACAGCTGCAGCGTGCCCTGGGAACGCTCGTCATACTTGATACCGATGTCGCGGCGCAGGTCGCGCAGGCGGTCGCGGCTGTACTCCGCGATCGGGATCATCCGGCTCTTGTTGACGGCGTAGCGCGCGCTGGTGCAGTTGCGCAGCATTTTGAGCAGCCAGATCCACATGACGGGATCGAGCTTCGGCCGGAGCACCAGCGGTCCGTGCTTCATCAGAAGCCACTTGACCGCCTTCACCGGTACGCCGGGACCGGCCCAGGGCGAGGAATAGCCGGGCGAGACCTCGCCGGCATTGGCAAAGGAGGTCTCCAGCGCCGGCTCGGGTTGACGGTCGACGACCGTCACCTCATGGCCGGCACGCGCAAGGTAGTAGGCAGACGTGACACCGATGACGCCGCTGCCGAGGATCAGAACTTTCACGCTTCGTCAAACTCCCGCGGGATCACGCTCGCCGCTGCAAGATAAAACCTTGCAACGGCGAGAGCAATTATCAGGCCACCTTCTTGATGGCGTCGCCGAGGATCGAGACCATCTGGTCGATATGGCTCTTCTCGACGATGAGCGGAGGCGACATCGCGAAGGAGTCGCCGCTCGTGCGCAGGTAGAGCCCGGTGTTGAAGCAATCGACCATGACGTCATAGCCGCGCGCGCCGACAGCGCCGTCACGCGGCGTCAACTCGACGGCACCCATGAGGCCGCAATTGCGGATGTCGACGACGTTGGGCAGGCCCTTCAGGGAATGCAGCGCATCGCGCCAGTATTCGGCGATCGACGCACCGCGCGTGAGCAGACCCTCGTCCTTGTAGATGTCGAGCGTTGCGATACCCGCGGCGCAGGCCGTCGGATGCGCCGAATAGGTGTAGCCGTGGAACAGCTCCATCTGGTTCTCCGGGCCGACCATGAGGCCATCGTGAACCTTCCGGCTCGCGAACACCGCGCCGCAGGGAATGCTGCCGTTGGTGATGCCCTTGGCCGTCGTCATCAGGTCCGGCGTGACGCCGAAGAAGTTGGCGGCGAACGGCGTGCCGAGGCGGCCGAAGCCGGTAATCACCTCGTCGAAGATCAGGAGAATGCCGTGCTTGTCGCAGATCTCGCGCAGGCGCTGGAGATAGCCCTTCGGCGGCGGCAGCACTGCGGTCGAACCCGGCACCGGCTCGACGATGACGGCGGCGATGGTCTCTGCGCCATGCAGGCCGACCAGGCGCTCGAGATCGTCAGCGAGCTCGACGCCGTGATCGGGCTGATCCTTGGCGAAGGCGTTGCGGCCGAGATCATGGGTGTGGCGGATGTGGTCGACGCCGGGCAGATGCGTCGCGAAGGCGCGGCGGTTGGCGACCATGCCGCCGACCGACATGCCGCCGAATCCGACGCCGTGGTAGCCGCGCTCGCGGCCGATCAGGCGGGTGCGGCTCGACTGGCCGTTGGCACGGTGATAGGCGAGCGCGATCTTCAGCGCGGTGTCGACCGACTCGGAGCCGGAGTTGGTGAAGAAGATACGATCGAGGCCCTTCGGCGCGATCTCGGCGAGCCGCTCGGCGAAGTCGAACGCCAGGGGGTGGCCCATCTGGAACGTCGGCGCGAAGTCCAGCGTCATGAGCTGGCGCTCGACCGCGGCCGCGATCTGCTTGCGGCCGTGGCCGGCATTGACGCACCAGAGGCCAGCGGAGCCGTCGATCACCTTGCGGCCATCGACGGTGGTGTAGTGCATGCCCTCGGCCGAGGAGAACAGGCGCGGCGCCTTCTTGAACTGACGGTTGGCCGTGAACGGCATCCAGAACGAGTCGGTCTTGATAGTGTTCGGAATCTGATGAAGGGTCACGGGCCACGCTCCTTTGCTGACCCGGTAGCAGAGCCACGGCTTCAACAGGTCAACAAGTCCTTTTCTGCTGACCTGCAAGTCATTGATTTAACTGGGTCGGCTGGTCCATATTTGCGCGATCCGCAACACCTGCAACAGGGACCAGGGCATGAGCGTCGACATCGGTGGGCGGCTGCGATTCCTCCGGGCGCGCCACAAGCTGTCGCAGCGGGAACTCGCCAAACGCGCCGGCGTCACCAATTCGACGATCTCGCTGATCGAATCCAACCAGATGAACCCATCGGTCGGCGCGCTCAAGCGCATCCTCGACGGCATCCCGATGGGGCTCGCGGAGTTCTTCGCGCTGGAGCCGGAGAGCCGGCGCAAGATCTTCTACCGTGCGGAGGAACTGACGGAGGTCGGCAAGAAGCCGATCTCGTATCGCCAGATCGGCGACAATCTGTTCGGCCGCAGCCTGCAGATCTTGAAGGAGCGCTACGAGCCCGGGAGCGACACCGGACGCGTTCACCTCGTCCATGACGGCGAGGAAGGCGGCATCGTGATTTCGGGAAAGCTCGAAGTCACCGTCGAGGACGAGCGCCGCATCCTCAATCCGGGCGATGCCTACTATTTCGAGAGCCGCCGACCGCATCGCTTCCGCTGCGTCGGCGGCAAGCCATGCGAAGTGATCTCGGCCTGCACGCCGCCGACGTTCTGAAGCACGATCGATCCCATCCGGAAGCTGAACTAAGCCGGGTCACGAAAGCAGATTTAGCGGCCCCTTCCTGAACCGGGAAGACATTGCGGGCGACCAAAGGGCGGAACCCGACCCGCTTCGTCTACGAGCCGCCTATGTCCGCCTTTTTCCGTATCGCACTGCTTGCTGCGGTCGCGTCGCTTACCCCTACCATCAGCCAAGCGATGGACGCCGATCTGCGCGCCAGGAGCCGCGAGCCGACCGCTATCGCCCTCTGCGGCGAGGTCAACCGCAACGGCGCCGGCTTCACGACAGAAGATTGCGGCAAGGCCGGTTACGACAAGCTCGTCGCTGCGATCGACAGATCGTTCGATGCCGCGCTGACGAAAACGCCGGCTAATATCCGACCGCTTCTGAAGCGTGATCAGGCCTGGTTCAACGAAATGATCCTTGAAGCCGCAGGCGCCGTACAGGAAGCCGACGAGGACGAGCTCCGCGAGAACTTCGTCGTGACGCTTCGCAAGCGCGCCGCTGTACTGGACGACGTCGCACAGGGATTTAGACGAAGCGGGCTCGCCGGCAAATGGGTTTATGCGTTCGGAAGCATCACGCTGACCGCGGACGACAACGGTACGTTTGGTCTCGCGACGGACATGCAGGCCAACTACGGCGGCGACAGGCATCGCTCCTGCAAGGTAAATGCGGTCGTCGCGCCGGCCCCGGGCGGCTGGTTGAGCGGCACGATCCGCCCTGAGGACGGCAAGCCGGCACGCCCCGAGGAGAAGACCACGGCCGAGGCGAAGTCCCTTAAGCCACCGTCCATCAAGCTTCGCCGTCAGGGTGACTCGCTACGCGTCGTCATGATCGACGGCGATAATAAATGGAACAACAAGCGCGACAACTGCGACTACATGTGGCAGATCACTGGCAGTTAC
>JAEWFG010000328.1 GCA_023388935.1 Pseudomonadota bacterium
ACCGTTCTGCGCTACACTCTGTCGGCATCGGGGCATTCCTTGAATCATTGCAAAGTCCTTCTCGCAAAAGAACTTTCGCTGATTCGCGCCCCGATGCGCCTCAACTCTGTGAGAAATGCGGGCTAGCGCAGAAGGGCTATTTCGAGAAGGGCGCGAAGGTTTTGTACGCGCATCTCGGCGGTGCGCCGGCGCTGAACGGTTATGCCTACGCGTTCCGAAACGGGTGAGTGCGGGCGCTTTACTCCGCTGTCGTCCCGGGGCGCGACGAAGTCGCGAGCTATGATGCGCAATTGCGCATCTGAGGACCCATAACCACAGGATCCCGTTTGGCTAAGACTCGTGGTTACCAGCTTGCCGTAACCACATCGGCCTGTGGCTATGGATCCCGGATCTGCGCTCCGCCCTGGACAACGCAACGCGTTGCCAAGAGCTGCGCTTGTCCGGGATGACAGTGTAGTTATTGGCGGGTTCTTAACGCGTCCTGACGATCTGCAGCAGCTCGTCGCCGTAATGCTCGAGCTTCTTGTCGCCAATGCCCGGCACGTTGCGCAGTTCGTCCAGCGACGTCGGCCATGCCCGGACGATTCCGTCAATGGTGGCATCGTGCAGCACCACATAGGCTGGTACGCCGCGTTCGCGCGCGACGTCTGAACGCCAGGAGCGCAGCCGCGCGCGCAATTCGGGATCGACATCGCCTTGAGGAGCGTTTGCCGCGGGCGCGAGGTCGCCGCGGCGGGATTTTGTGCGGCTGGAGCGGATGCGGGTGCCGGGCGCCTCCTCGCGCAGCCACACCTCGGTCTCGCCGCGCAGAACGCCACGCGCGGATTCCGTCAGCTTCAGCGCGCCGAAAGCTTCGCTGTCACTCCGCAAATGCCCCATCGCCACCAGTTGCCGCAGCACGGTGCGCCACTGCTTTTCATTGAGCTCACGCCCGATGCCGAACACCGAGAGCTTGTCGTGACCGAACTGCGTCACCTTCTCGGTTAGTCGCGCGATCAGCACGTCAATGAGGTGCATCGCACCAAAACGCTGGCCGGTGCGGTAGACGCAGGACAAGAGTTTTTGCGCCAGCACTTTGCCGTCGCGCATCTTTGGCGGCGTCAGACAGTTGTCACAATTGCCGCAGGTCTCCGCGGCCACCGTCTCGCCGAAATAGGCGAGCAGCCGCTTGCGACGGCACTGCGCCGTCTCGGCGAGCCCGACCAGCGCGTCGAGCTTGCCGATCGACACACGCTTGAAGTCGTCGGAGCCGCTGGATTCGTCGATCATGCGACGCTGCTGCACGATGTCCGAGAGGCCGTAGGCCATCCAGGCCGCGGACGGCTTGCCGTCGCGGCCGGCGCGCCCTGTTTCCTGGTAATAGGCCTCGATGCTCTTGGGCAGATCGAGATGGGCGACGAAGCGTACGTCGGGCTTGTCGATGCCCATGCCGAAGGCGATGGTCGCGACGATGACGATGCCGTCCTCGTTGAGGAAGCGGTCCTGATTGCGCGAGCGCACGCTGCTGTCGAGACCCGCGTGATAGGGCAGCGCCGCAATGCCGGCCTCGTCGAGCGCGGCCGCGACCTCCTCGACGCGGTTGCGGGACAGGCAATAGACCACGCCGGCATCGCCGGCGTGACGCTCCCGGATGAACTCCTTGAGCTGCGACACCGCATTGCGCTTGTCGACGATCTCGTAGCGGATGTTGGGCCGGTCGAAGCTCGAGACGAATTGCGGGGAACCCGTGAGATGAAGGCGCTCGACGATCTCCTTGCGCGTCAGCTCGTCGGCGGTTGCGGTCAGCGCGATGCGCGGCACGTTTGGAAAGCGCTCGGCGATGATGGAGAGGCCGACATATTCGGGCCGAAAATCATGCCCCCATTGCGAGACGCAATGCGCCTCGTCGATCGCGAACAGCGCCACCTTGGCCTGCGCCAACAGCGACAGGCAGCGCGGGGTGACAAGACGCTCCGGCGCGACATAGAGCAAGTCGAGATCGCCCGCGATCAGGCGCCGCTCGATGTCGGCGGCTTCCTGCAGCGTAAGCGACGAGTTCAGCGCCGCGGCGTTGACGCCGGCCTCGATCAGGCCTGCGACCTGGTCGCGCATCAGCGCAATCAAAGGCGAGACCACGATGCCGCAGCCCTCGCGCAAGAGCGACGGAAGTTGATAGCACAGCGACTTGCCGCCGCCGGTCGGCATCAGCACGAGGCAATTGCCGCCGCCAGCGACGTGCCGGATGATCTCGCCCTGCGCGCCGCGGAAACCCGGCAGGCCGAACACCGAATGCAGCACCGACAGCGCGTCGCGGCCGTTGGCCGGTGCGGGCAGCGAGGCAGTGGATGGGATGTTCATGAGCGTGTCGAGGCGAAGCCGTGAGATTCGTCACAAGGCCAGTCGCATGACCGCGCGGGCGTGGCAAGACTGTTTACGCGACGCTCACCGCTGCTTCTGCTCCCTCTCCCCGCCCTTCGCGGGGAGAGGGTTGGGGTGAGGGGCCTGTTTCCGCAAAGACGGTAGCAGTCGGATTGGCGGAGAGTCCCCCTCACCCGGATTGCATCTGCGATGCAATCCGACCTCTCCCCGCAAGCGTCCCCAAGCAGGGCGAGGTAAAGAAGCTACGCCCCGATCCTTCGCAGCGCTTCCGCGACCGTCACGATCGGCATGTTGCGCTTCCCGGCCGCCTCCAGCGCATGGCGCATCAAGGCCGGCTTGCAGCCATACGGGCTCGGCGTATCGACGACGTCATGGCCGTAGAAGATGAGCCAGCCGCCGCTCGCCACGGCCTCGTTGAAATAGCGATCGACGCCCGCTGTATCGATGTCGCGATCGATCAGAGGCGAGGCACGCAGGAACTGGAGATCGATGACGTCGCGATTGACGCCCGGAAGAATGCCGCGCGCCGAGCGAAATGCCTTGGCGAGCTGCGGCTTGCGCCAGACCGAGCCAAGGCCATAGGGATAGGCGAAGTTATCCAACTTGATTGACGAATCGATGCCGCGGAAATGGCTGCGGTTCCGCTCGATCTCGCGGGCCATGGCGGCCTCGTCGAGATTGACCGCGCTCTGGTGCGAGAAGGTGTGGCAGGCAATCTCGTGACCCGCACGGTGTAGCCGAACGATGGCGTCATTCGACAGGCTGTGCCAGTGGTCCGAAGGTCGATCGATCAGGCTACCGGCGAGGTAGAACGTGCCGCGACCGCCATGCTTCTCCAGAAGCTGTGCGCCCTCGCCGGCGGCGCTATCGGGGGCATCGTCGAAGGTGAAGCTCACCATCGGCGCATGCGCGGGCAAGCGGTGCGGCGCGGCGCGGAAATGCCGGGCCAGCCGATTGCTTACGCGTCCCTGGAGTGCCGACCACACGACCGCATTTCCTGTTTGCCCCGCCCCCTTCACTCAAGCATTCGTGAGTTGCCTGAGGCAAGCCTCACACTTCGTTAGTCCTAACAGGGCACCCGCTCGTCGTGGCCTAGCACGCAAGGACCGACGCATCGGCTTCGGCGCCGAGATATTGCAGCCAGTTGCGGAATAGCGCTGCCGCGGCGCTGCCGGCCGCGATATCGGCGCGCAAATTCAGCGCGGGAAGGCCATTGGTGAGCGCCGGATGCCGCTCGTGCTTTGCCCGCCTTTCGAAGCGTGCGAGCTTTTCTTCCGTCGCTGCGTCAAAATAACTCACCGGCACCGCCGGATAGTTCTCCCGCTCGCGCGCGAGATAGCGGCCGATGTCGCGCAGGTATTCGCGCTGGAGTGACAGCGCGTCGTATTCCGGGTGGCCCTGGAAGAAGACGAAACGGCTGGCATATTGGCGGACGAAGATATCGACGCCGGCCAGGGCCGAACGTGTCAGCACCCGGTAGCCGGACTGCGTGAGGTCGCTCTCGGAGATCTCGTTCAGACGCGAATGCGAGACCTTGAGCGGCGCTGGCGCAGCGCCCGTCAGCGGATCGCTGGTCACGGCGTCGCAGTCGAAGACACCGTGGCACTTGGCCGGGAGCTGCCGCCGTTCGATGCGGTCCAGATGCAGCACCGCAGCGTGCGCAGCAAGGCACGACCAGATCGTCGAGCGCGTGCTGACCCTGGCCCAGTCGATGAGCTCAGTGAGATCGCGCCAGTACGGCTCCTGGTCGAGTTCGGGCGCGAGCGGCTCGGCGCCGGTCACGATCAGCCCGTCGAACTTGTGGCGCTTGAGATCGACCAGATCGGAATATTCACTCTCGACATGCCACTTAGCTTCGGACGAGCGCTTCACCGATGGCAGCGAGAAGCAGTGGAAGCGGATGCGGCGCGGTCCCGCGGAAGCCTGGAGCAGCTTCACGTATTGTCGCTCGGTCGCCTTCAGCGCCGTATCCGGCATGTTGTTGATCAGCCCGATGGTCAGTTCGGGCCCGGCGTAATCGCGCGCGAGATCGCTGTCGGCCGGCACCAGCGCCGGGCTCGAGATACCCTGATCCCCGTCGATCAAGATGCTCATCGGCCCTGACGCCTACTCCGCGGCCTGGAGGCGCGCCGGCGGGCAGGCCTTTTCCAGCGCCTGGTCGATGTCCTCGATGATATCGGCAGAATGCTCGATGCCGATCGAAAGGCGGATCGTCTCCGGCAGTACGCCGGCGACGCGCTGCTGCTCGGCGGACATCTGGCGGTGCGTGGTCGAAGCCGGGTGGCAGGCCAATGACTTGGCATCGCCGATATTGACGAGGCGGGTGATCAACTTGAGCGCATCGTAGAAGGTCTTGCCGGCTTCCATGCCGCCCTTGATGCCGAAGGTGAACAGCGAGGAGGCGTTGCCATTGAGATATTTCTGCACCAGCGGATAATAGGGACTGTCCGGGAAACCGGTGTAGTTGACCCAGGCGACGCGCGGATCCTTGCGGAGGAATTCAGCGACCTTGCGGGCGTTCTCGACGTGGCGCTCCATGCGCAGCGCCACGGTCTCGATGCCCTGGAGCAGCAGGAACGCATTGAAGGGCGAGAGCACCGAGCCCATGGTGCGCTGGTAGACGCTGCGCGCGCGCTCGATATAGGCGGTACTGCCGAAGCGCTCGGCATAGACGAGGCCGTGATAGGACGCATCCGCCTTGTTGTAGGCGGGGAAGCGGTCGGCGTGTTTCGCCCACGGGAAGTTTCCGGAATCGACGATGGCGCCGCCGAGCGTGGTGCCGTGACCACCCATGAACTTGGTCAGCGAATGCACCGCGATGTCGGCGCCGTAGTCGAACGGCTTGAGCAGAATCGGGGTCGCGACCGTATTGTCGACGATCAGCGGCACGCCATGGGCATGCGCGATCTTTGCCAAGGCCTCGATGTCGCAGACATTGCCGGCGGGATTGCCGATGGTCTCGGCGAACACGGCGCGCGTATTCTCGTCGATCAGCTTCGCGATCGCCTCAGGCTTGTCGCTCCCGGCGAAGCGGCCGGTGATGCCCTGCCGCGGTAGGATGTGAGAGAGCAGCGTGTGCGTGGTGCCGTAGAGCTGCGGCACGGAAACGATGTTGCCGCCATGGTCGGCGACGTTGACGAAGGCGAAGTGCAGCGCCGCCTGGCCGGTCGCGACCGCAAGCGCGCCGACACCACCCTCGAGCTGGCTGATGCGCTTCTCCAGCACCGCGCTGGTCGGATTGGCGATGCGGCTGTAGCGAAAACCCTCGGCCTCGAGATTGAAAAGCGCCGCACCGTGATCGGCGCTGTCAAAGGCGTAAGCCGCGGTCTGGTAGATCGGCACCGCAACAGCGTGCGTGGTGGCTTCGGGTTCGTAGCCGGCGTGAATAGCGATCGTCTCGTTGCGCATCGTGCCACCTCCGCGTGGAGCGGGCCGCACTTATTGGCCTGTATGAGGCACGTGCGCTGTCCGCCATTCCCGTGTTAGAGGCGGGCGGTAAAGCGGACAATAATTCGCATAGAGATCGAGGAAGTAACCCTAACGCTCGTTGGAGAATTGGCTAAAATTCGAACCAATCTGGATTAATGAATTGCTATTGCCCCGCCGGCGTCACCAGGAACCCTGCGCGCGGGAAATGGACGACGATGTCGCCTGCGATGTCGTCGTGGCGGTGGATGGCGATGCTTTGCGCTGACAGCGAGACGACCCGCCCGCGCACGGCAATCTTGCCGTAGTCGTCGGGCCTGACATCGACGATGTCGCCGACTTTGCGGCCATTGGGATCATGCGGATCGCCGGCCTGCGTCGTCTGCGGCATCGCGGTGCGGCCGATCTCGAGCGCATCAACCGTCGATATGTCTGTGCGCACGCCGTGGCCGATCGCGCGCATGTGCGTCTCCCACGCGCGGACGTTTGGACATTCCGCCAGCAGCTCGTCGGCGACCGTCAGGCTGGAGCGGACATACCAGACGTTCATGTAGGCGTTGATGTCGAACAGGCTCACCTGGTCGCCGCAGAGCCACGGTCCGCCGCCAGCAAGCTGGGTCTCGATCCAGCTGATATGGGCGCGATATTGGTCGCGCATTTGCGGGATCGCCGCCGTCATCGCCGCAACGTCGAACTTTGCGCCACGCAGCTTTTCACGATCCTGGATGAAGCTCTGCGGTACCTTGTCGGCGAGCGAGCCGAATACGAGGTTCACCGTGTTCTGGAAGAATGATTTATCGGTCCACATCGCGCTCGCCGACGCGAGCCCCTCGTTCCCGCCGGGAAACAGCGTCGGCGCGGGAAAGCGTCGCTCCAGCTCGCGAACGATGCGCTGGGTGTCACAATAGATGTCCGCGCCGATCTGCATCACCGGCGTGCGCCGATAGCCGCCGGTCATCGGCATCAGGTCCGGGCGCGGCATGATCCTGGAGATGCGCACCGATGTCCAGGCGATGTTCTTCACACCGAAGATGAGGCGGATCTTCTCCGAGAATGGCGACTCGTCGAAGTGATGCAGAATGATAGGGAGATCGCCCGGCATGGTTCGTCCCTCCTGTTCTGTCATTCCCTTCTCCCTCGCGGGAGAAGGGACGTCGCCGATTTTATCAGCTCACACCATCGTCTCCCAGAGGCGATGGACGAGCACGCCGGCACGCTTCTCGATCGCGGCCGCCGCATCGAGCGCCAGATCCTCGCGATAGCGCCCGGCGATGAGCTGCACGCCGATCGGCTTGCCCTCGTGCAGGGCTACCGGCACCACCGCGCCGGGCAGACCCAGCACGTTGATGGCGGAGATGAAGCGGATCTCGCTCCAGAAGATTTCGCGCACGCGGTCGGCGCTGACGGTGTCCTCGCGCGGCCCCGGCGTCGGCTTCACCGTGGTCGGCGCGAGCACGACCGGGTACTCCTCGAAGAACAGCTGCCAGGCGCGAATGTGGCCGTTGCGCGCAGCCGTCGCCTCCATCCAGGCCTTGAGATCGAGCACATTGGCCTTGGTCTTCATGCCGTTCCACGCCTTGTGGAAGTCCTCGGACGCCACCTTCAGCATGCCGGCTTCCTGCATCATCACGGTCTCGTTGGTGATGATGTCGCACCAGGTCTGCCAGGCGCCGTTGAGATCGGGCACATCGACCTCGCTGACGCGATAGCCCGCGCGCTCCAGGTGATCGGCGGCCTGGCGCAGCGCCGCGCGCACGGACGGATCGACGTCCATGTCCTCCGGGATCCTGGCCAGCGCGACCTTGATTGGCCCCTTCGGCTTCGGCCCTACCAGCGGCGCCGGCACCCACCAGGGATCGCGCGGATCGCGCTGGCTCATCACCTCCAGTGCGAGGCGGACGTCGCCGACGTGACGGGCGAGTGGCCCCTGCGCCGACATCAGATGCGCCAGCATCGGCCGCTCGGCGGTTGCGCTTCCGTTGAAGGCGGGAATGCGTCCCTGCGTCGGCTTGATGGTGGCAACGCCGTTGCAGTGTGCCGGCCAGCGTAGCGAGCCGCCGATGTCGTTGCCATGCGCGATGGTGCCGATGCCGGCGGCAACCGCCGAACCCGCACCGCCCGAGGAGCCGCCGCAGGTGATGTTCGGATCCCAGGGATTGAGCGTCAGCCCGTGCAGGGGATTGTCGGTGAAGCCGCGGAAGGAGAATTCCGGCGTGTTGGTCAGCCCGATGACGATCGCGCCAGCCTTCTTCAGGTTGTGCACGACCGGCGAATCCGACGGCGCCATGAGGTCCTTGTTGGCGGGAACGCCGTTGAAATTCGGCCTGCCTTCGTAATCGACGTTTTCCTTGATGGTCACAGGCACGCCGTGCAGGAGGCCGAGCTCACCGCCCCTGGCGCGCTGCTTGTCGGCGGCATGCGCAGCCGCGAGCGCCTCTTCCGAGAGATCGACGACAACGGCATTCAGCCTCGGATTCACGGCACGCATCCGCTCGAGATGCGCCTCGACGGTCTCGACCGCGGAGATTGCGCCGGAGCGGATTGCAGCCGCGGTCTCCACCGCCGACCATTGCCAGGGCGGCCCCTTCGGGCGGCGTGCCGCGGCCGACTTGCGCGGCGCGGCTTTCTTGACTGCCTTCTTGACCGTCTTCGCAACGGCGCCCTTGCGGGCGGCGCTCGTCTTGCTCGATGTCTTCGCTGCTGTCCTGGAAGCACTTTTCTTCTTGGTCGCCGTTCTCTTCGCCACGTCGCCTCTCCTGAAATTGCGCGGCGGAGGTTACGGAGGGCAAATGAGCATGTACAGCGGCGTTTCTGTAGAGCCTGTAGGCGGGACGCGGCAATGCGAGACGCTCCGCCCGGTCCCTATTCGCTCGACCGCCTCGGCCGCGATATGATCCTGCTGATGGATAGGCTCCATGTCGAGCATGCGCACTGCTGCGGTCTCTCGCTCGGCGGCTTCGTCGGCCAATGGTCGGGCTTGCGTGCACCCGACCCGTCATAGCTGCAGCTCCGGGCTAGATCCCGGGCAATCCTCTCCTGGCGCGCCAGGCCGCCGAGCATCGCCCGCTGACGCAGAACAAGACCTGCGTTCGATATATCTCATTCGGCACCTCTACTAAAATACCTAAGTCGAGACATCGGCCACGCGCGAGAATTTAGATCATGCAACCAAAGCGCTAGTGATCATGCGTCAAAATGCAACGATGCGCCGGGAATAAATGGCGCGAAAAGAGCGTTCGCTCGCTCCTCGCCGGCCGAGGTCGCTTCTGGTTCATCCCGGCACAGAGCCGTCGCCTATCATGGCGCGCAACCAAGCGTTGACGCCCGGTCATATGATGGCGCAACATGGATGCGCTTCTTGGTCGCGATTTGGAAGAGGGCCAAGTGCGTACAATTTATATCATTTCTGATTTGCATCTCGGCGGAGATTACCCCGAACCGCGTGGACCGGGTAAGCGCGGTTTTCGCTTATGCACCCGCGCCGATGCAATTGCGCAGTTCGTTGATAGCCTCAACGGGAGCTGTGCGCGGCACGGGACGAGTGAACTTGTCCTGAATGGCGATACGGTCGACTTCCTAGCCGAACACGATGATGGCTTGAATGCTTGGTCTCCGTTCACCAGGGAACCCAAACGGGCGGTTGAAAAACTCGAGGCGATCGTCAAACGAGACCAGATCGTGTTCGACGCCATCCGGCGCTTTCTTGATCGGCGCGGCCGCGTTGTCGTGCTGCTCGGGAATCACGATATCGAATTGAGCCTCCCGGATGTGCGCGTCGCATTCCGTCATGCAATTGGAGTCAAACCGGAGCACGATTTCGAGTTTCTTTACGACGGCGAAGCCTATGTCGTTGGCGACGCGCTGATCGAGCATGGCAATCGATACGACGACTGGAACCAAGTCGATTATGATGCGCTACGTCACGTCCGCTCGGTCCAGTCGCGCCGGCTGGATGCATCCAAGGAGCACGTCTTCGTTGCGCCTGCCGGGAGCGAGATGGTCACCGAGGTCATCAACGCGATCAAGCTTGACTATCCGTTCGTGGATCTGCTGAAGCCCGAGACTGCTGCGGTGGTGCCGATGCTGCTCGCGCTCGAACCGGACTTTCGCGCGCGCCTCGGGACGATTGCCCTTCTGTACAAGCGAACGCGTAGTCATGGGCTCGCAGATGCGGTGACGCCGAAATTCGGCGGCGACATTCGATCCGAACAATCCGAGAACCGCATTTCTGGCGGAGACATCGGAGGTAATACCGCCGCGGATCAGGATGGATTTGGCGGGGATATCTCTGCGGACGGCAATTCAACCCCGCATGCCGTGCGATCGGAGCAGAACGCTGCGTTGATCGAAACGCTCCAGACTTCGTTGGGCGGCGACGCCGAGCAATTCCTCCGCAGCCTTGACGCGGAAGTCGCCGAAGCAGATCCGTTGGGTCAACTTGGAGACGAAATCTCGGCGTCCGATACCGTAAGCCGGATCTCCGGCTTTGCCGCTCTGCTATTCGGACGTTCGTCTCAACCTTTCGAGAAACGACTTCCCGCCCTGCTCAGAGCAATGCGCGGGCTGCAGCACAGCGAGACGTTTGACCCTGGCACCGAAAGTCAAACGGAGTATCTCAATGCCGCGCAATCACTCGCCGATCGCGGAGGGTTCCGCTACGTCGTATTCGGACACACCCATCAAGCCAAACGCGTATCTCTGGGGAACGGCCGCTTCTATTTCAATACCGGCACATGGGCCGATGTGCTGCAGTTTCCCAATGAGATATTGAAGTCGGAGACCGACGCACTAGCGGCCTTGCGGACATTCGTTGAACATATGAAGGCCGGCGACTTTTCCGCCTGGACGTTGTTTCGTCCGACCTATGTCCAACTCCAGATCAGCGACGACAACAAGATTTCGAACGCCGAGCTGCTGACGTTTCCGGAGATGTCAACCTCATCAGCCAGCGTATTCCCGACGCGTATCGGAACACTGCCCCCTGCACTTGACGGTTAGTTCTCATGGATGAATTTCGCGACGCGATCGCCAAAGTCACTATCGAAAACACGAGCGTGCGCGGCACGGCCTTCCTGGTGGCGCCTGATTTGGTGGCGACCGCGCTGCACGTGGTTGCCGATCGTCGCACCGAACCTCCAACGTTTCTACCCGGAACGATCCATCTCGAATTCCGCGGCCACAAGACCGCCGCCGAAGTCATTCAAAAAAAATGGGATCAAGACGCAGATTGCGTTCTGCTTCGATGCCTCGATCCGGCGCCGTTGACCGACTATCCGACAATCCCATTGCGCGAGTTGAATCACTCCGACGATCTGTTCAAAACACGCGGCTATCCCGACGCGCAACCGGTCGATGGCATGACCTGGGCTGGCAAGGTCAGGGATCACGCGGCGCAATTGACGAACTTCTACGCCACGCGGCAATCCCCATATGAACCGGTCTTGCAGCTCTTCTGCGAGGAGGCTGGTGCTGGCACCGGTGCTCCACCGAAGGGACTTTCCGGCGCTCCCATCATTGTCGGCAGCGCAGCCGTTGGATTGATGCGCTTCGCTTTGATGCAGGATGGCCGCGCGGTCGCCGCCACACTCTATGGCTGCAGCGCCCGCGACATTGTTGCGCTCGACCCCGAGAAACTGAGTTTGCGCCCACCGCTTGCGCCAACCGTCCTTCTGACGACCGAGCAGATGGCACAATTGGCGAAATCCCTCGTTATCGCTTTCGCGGGCAATCTCAATGGTCTTCGCCGCACCGTGAGGTTTTCGCTCGGTGTTGAAGCAGAGCGCAGTGTAACGCGAGCCAAGGATCTCGACGAATTCGTCTTCACCCTGTTGGAAGCGCTGGCTCAACAAGGCCCCGGCATGATCAGCGTGCTGATACGCGGCGCCATCGCGGCGCATCCGGCGGACCAAGAACTGCGCGCCTTCGCGAAGGAAGCTTCGCCTTACTCACTCGAGCCCCTGGATGATGATCCGGACGTTCAGGAGACCCACGATCGCGAGCTGGTAACGAAGATCACTTTCGCGCTCGGAGACCTGAACCGCATGAGGCAAGCGCGGGATCTTCAATACATCATGGCAAGCTACCGGCCAGATTTCGAAAAGACGCGACAGCAGATCGGCGTCCTCGCCAAGTACAAGGAATTGCACAATTGCCTGCATGAAATTCAAAAGCGTCTTAACACAATCACCAACAACATCGAACGTCTCAAATTGAACGATCATGTTCAACCGTACCTGAGGGATGACGCATCCTTCCTGAGCACCTTCGCGAGAAGAGCCAGAAACCAGCTCGAAGGTCTGCCGACAGCCGACGAAGAGCGAGGCTGGATCGACGAGCTTCAATCCTGTGCGAACGATGTGAGGGCCGCGAGCCTGGCCGTATCCATCATGGACGAGAACATTCTAAGTGTTCCGGAGCGGCTTGAGCACCTCTTACCCAATGCATCTCACATCAACAGGGAGCTGGTTGGCACTGCAAAGGATGTCGGCCTCAACAATTTTTCCGAAACCATGCGCCTGGTCGAACAGCAACTCCGCGCTACCATACCGGAAGACTCCCTGAAGTGGCTGACCCAGGGTTCGCTCGCCGTCGGCAGGCTGAGATCGCGCCTTGCAGGGCTGGTCGCCGAACATGACGAGTGGCAGTCGCTCAACACCGACCTCGAATATGCCAAGTCGCAGAAGAAAATCCAGCCTCAAGCCAGATTTTCATCGTGGCCCCAATTCAAAGCCAAACTCGTCGGACTGTGCGATGCGTTTCCGCAGGAAGAATGGTCGACCGAATTGAAGGACATGATGAAGCCGTGGATGGCCGCAGACATCCCGCCGCCGGAGCCGCAGATACCTGCCAATATCAGGAAACTGAACGACGATTTCGACGCCTTCTACAAACAATGCGTCGATCGCTTTATCAGGGTCGACGATGAGCTGAATGAGCTTTGCAAGAAGATCGCATCGTTTGCGACGCCGCTTGACAATCTCCTGACCGCGTAACCGGGCTCGACCGCAATGAGCATCACACAGAGCAACTCTCAGCCTTTCTCCTCGCTGCAGGCCCTTGAGCACGCAAGCGACGCCTTGATTGCAGACCTGCCCGAAGATGAACTTTCAGCGTCCGATTCGGACTGCAAAGCGATTGCCGAGCGGATAGAGCTCTTCATCGATCGCGCGATCACGACCGGCACAGTGCTGGACGCACCGGAGGATCGAAAAGCTGCGCAGGCGCTCGTCGACTTTTGGGTGGCGAAACGCTTCGCAGTCTCTCGGGCCAATCACACCAAGCAACGTCCCTCGGCAAAAACCAACACCTTGCTCAGGCCTTTTGATCGTGCGGCGATGACAGCGGCAATCGCCGAAGGCGACAAGGTGCTGGGCTCTCTTCGCCGGAGAGATAATGGCCAGACCCAGGGCTTTCTCCGCCGAATTCTGTCGCGGGTCGCTCCGTCGCTTGGGGATGATGGTGCCGGCTATTATGACATTGCGCGCCGGATGCTGTTGCGGACAATTCCCATCTCGAGTGGTGATCGCACTTGCGAGCCAATGGCAGTCCAGCGGAACGACCTGCTCTTGCTTGGTGATCCCATTCGAAGCAAAGCAGTACTTGATGCGCTTGTCGCGTCCGGTGTTTTGCGCGAGGAACCAACCGAGTCGGGAGCGCTCATCTCGCTCCGCTACGAGACGCTGCCGGAAGACTGGCAGACGCTTCGCAGCCTGATCGCCGAGCGCGTCAGTTTTCGCGACACGGTCGTGTCCTGGCAGCAGCGGGGCAGCGCTAGGCACGCGCTCGCATCCGCCGGACAAGCTAGCAAGGCACAGGCAGACTATGCCGACGTGAACGAGCTGGAGCGCGTATTCATTACGGCCAGCTTGTCACATGGCCGCCGCAAGACGATTGTCCTTTCGATTGTCTTCGCCCTTGGGCTCCCACTTTTGGGAGTCGCCTCGATAAGGCTCTATGACCGCTGGGAGGCTGCGAAGCGGGAGGCTGCGACGGCGCGAGCGATACTAACTGTGCTTTCGACCGATGATAAACAACTCAAGGAGGAAAGCATCCGGAAGCTGGCTCAATTCGGCGAGCCGCTCAACTTCCAATCGCTACCTCTGGAGCATCTGGATCTGAAAAACATATATGGAGGTGCAAAGTCGCCTGCGATCGTCGAATTGTTCAGATCAGGAATTGTAAGCGTCAATCTGGCAGGCGCGGCTCTTCCGTATGCGTCATTCTCTCAGTGCAAGATATATGAAGTTCAATTTCCGGGCGCGGAATTGTCATCGGCGCGTTTCGACGAAGCGGTCATTACCAAGTCGGATTTCTCCGGCGCGGTCTTGTATCGGGCCATTTTCGACCACGCCCAATTCAATGAAAAGAATAATTTTTCGAACGCCGATCTCCGGTCCGCGTCGTTTCGCGACGTCGAGATAAATGGCGACCTGATTTTCACCGACGCGGCGTGGTGGCTGGCCTTTGGGTGGACCCTTCCGCAGATCGAAAAGTTTGCCGCTCAATACAGCGACATGGACATCAAGAAGACGAAGATATTCAACGACGACATCATCAGAGGAACAAAAGAAATCGACAAAGCGACCTCGCCCGAAGATCACGTGCGAGCGTTGAACGCGATGGCTTGGACCTACGCGATATACGGAGCTGATCTGGCGCTTGCGGAAAAATTCTCGCAAAGAACCTCGGAAGAATTCGCGAGGATCAAGACCATGAAAGGGAAATCGGACACCTGGATCACCAAAAACGACGCTAACTTTACAGATACGAAGGCCTATATCCTGCTGCAGGACGACCACCCGGCAAAGGCTGTCGAATTATACGAGCAGCCCGGGATCGTCGAACCAAATTCACAAGGTGATCTGATATTCAGATATGCCGTCGCGTTGCACGCCCTTGCGATGACAAAATCAGGCGATGAGAAGGAGCGGCTCGATCAGGAAGCGGAGCTTCGCCTGAAGCAGTCGCTCAAAAATCGCAACTACATACCCAGCCATGAACTCTATCTGCTACGTCGTTACATAACAGACGAGTTCAAAGACAAGCTCGTCGCGAACTTGAGGGATGACGCGAATTGACAACGCCTCAACAGAGACACGACATTTTCGCAGCGTCAACTCAGCATCTGCCGCTGCAGCCGGCGACGGCCGGTGTCGGAGCTGCGATCAAACAAGTACCCGCCGCGAAGCCGGCCAATGCCAACAATCCAATGCCAAAAGCAAATATGCGAATGCGCTTCATCGAACACTCCTACGCA
This sequence comes from Pseudomonadota bacterium, assembly GCA_023388935.1. GTDB lineage: Bacteria > Pseudomonadota > Alphaproteobacteria > Rhizobiales > Xanthobacteraceae > Bradyrhizobium. The sequence goes on from JAEWFG010000328.1 coordinate 15,041, forward strand.
CACTGATTGGTGGTTGCACACGTAGCAGAGAAACCGTCTGAACGCGCCGGCGCACCGCACCGCGCAATTCACACCTTAGCGCACCTCGGCCGGCTGTTCTGTGATCCGCTTCACTTTAGCGACAAAAGATCGCAGCCTGTACCACGTGTGCAACTGGTACGTCAGTTCCACTTACACAAATTTGCAGCGCAGAGCGTCGCCAACGACTTGTTACCGATGTCTCCGGGCTGGACATACTTCGAACTGGAGCAGAAAACCCTGCTACCCCTCGACAACCCGTTCGGCACGAGGTTGTCACCCATGTCTTAGGGACGTTCTGTTACCTATGTGTCCGGGCCGGACAATCGGCAGACTGGCGGAGAGAGTGGGACTCCCTTCCCCCTTGCCGCGAATGCGCGAATTCCGCCGAAAAACGAGGTTTCCTGAAAAGCCCGGTCGTGTTTTGCGACCACCTCTGTGTACCACCTGACCGACTGCTGAAGGACTCGTTTTTCGGGGAGTATCGGGGCGTTTCGGACGCGATCAGCACCTTTGGGTGGCAGCCCGAGCACCCCGATGTCGGTGGCCGAGGCGCCAGCCTTCAGGGCAGCGCCACTCCGGTAAGTTCTTCAAGACGCGCGACCAGCGCGTCCTGGAAAGCGGCGCCCCTCGCTTCGGCCGAAGGCTGCTCCTGCCGCATGTTGTGCCAGTATCGACCGCCGACCATGGCGGCGGGGTCCGCGCTCACGGCGAGCCAACCCTGGGTGCGCTGGCCCGTATCGATGTCGACCGGGGCGCTCGCGCCTCCCATCCGCGTGCGCACCCAGCCCGGATCCACCGCGTTGCTCAGGATGTTCGGCCACCGTCTGGCAATACAGAGCGCAAGCGCGACCGCGTGCAGCTTGCTCTCCGCGTAGGCGCGCGCCCCGTCCCATGGGCGATCAATCCAGTCGAGATCCTGTAGGGAGCCTTCGCCGCCGCGGTGAAGCCCGCTGCTGAGATAAACGAGGCGATCGGGCCGATCGATCAGGGCCGTGAGCATGAACGGCGCCAAGGTGTTCACCGCCAAAGTGACCGCATGCCCCTCTGGTGTCGATCCTCGGGTAGGTGCCGTGTAGATGCCCGCATTGTGGATGACGCAGTCCATGCCGCCGATCGCGTTGACCTGGTCTGCGATGCGGCGCACATCGGCAGCCCGGCCTAGATCGCCGATCACGACTTCGGCGCTTGCGCCGGAGCGATCGGCGAGCGCCAACGCGCGTTCCTTCGATCGCGCATGCAGGATCACTTGGTGGCCCGCGTCCAGAAGCGACCGCGCCACCGCGCGCCCGAGCCCATCCGTGCTGCCAGTGATGAAGATGCGTGCCATTTTCTACTCCTCTTGCCTCTCGCCTCTCGCCGCCCGCCTGGCGCCTCGTTGGCTCTAGTTTGAAAGCGCGAATCACAAGGGTCGAGCCAGACGCAATGCGTGCGGGCGTGCCCCGGTAGGACGCTTACGGGTAGAAGCGGACATCGGCCAGCCAACAGTTTCCGCTGAAGCCGTCGAAAATGAGCCAGAGCCGAACTACCATTTGATCGCAACACGTCGGCTGTCCGAGTTAGATCGGGCTACCTTCGGCGTTTGCCAGCGGACTTTCTCGCCGCGACGGAGAATAGGCTTTGCGCTTGCTTATGACCTAGCCTGCGGCTCGATCGGACCGTCTCAGTATGAAGCTGTCCGCGAGATAGTCGGCCTACATTACGTCATCGATGGGAATCTTGCAGACCGGCTCGCCAGTGTAGGTTGTGACGGACACTGAGCAGTTTCTGCCGGCCAGCTCGGGTCTGGCCTCACGGATGGAGCGGGCCAGCCTGATTGCTTCTATCCGGGCGGCTGTCGCACCGGCGAGCTCGTGGGTGCCATGATCCGCGACAATGCGGGTATCGCAGAGTTTGAAGTGAAATTTCGGCATCGCTGATTGCTCTCCGGGACCTCCTTGGTGATGACGGTGAAGCGCACCAGTTGCGCGGGGCCGAATGTCGTGGAGATCGCGACATCGGCGGCGTCTCTGCCGCGTGCGATCAAGATGCGACCAATCCTGGGATGATTATGTCGCGCGTCGAACGTGTACCAGCGTCCGCCAAGATAGACCTCGAACCAAGCACTGAAGTCCATAGGCGCCGGATCGGGCGGCACCCCGATGTCGCCGAGATAACCCGTACAATATCTGGCCGGCATATTCACGCATCGGCACAGAGCCACCGCCAGATGGGCGAAGTCGCGGCAGACCCCAATGCGTTCCTCATGCGCTTCCAAGGCCGTCCGGTCGTTGCGCGCGAAGTGATAACCGAATTGGATGCGGTTGTGGACGTAATCGCAGATCGCCTCAACACGCGCCCAGCCGCCTTCGATGGCACCGAACATCGTCCAGGCAAGATCGGTGAGCTTTTGGGTATCGCAGTAGCGGCTGCCCAGCAGATAGACCAGCGTCTCGTCGGGAAGCTCCTGAAGCGCCACCTGTGGCGCGTCGAGGGCCGCGGCGTCCGGCCGCCCACTATCCTTGATCACGAATTCGTTGCGAATCTGGATCAGGCCGGCCGGCGCTACGAGCCGCGTGCAGATATTACCGAAACCGTCTAGGTATTCCCTGGTTCGCACGCGGGGAAGGGTGCGAATAACATGATCCGTCAGAAGGTCTTTTCGGCGAGATGGATGGACGCTCAGCATGAGTACCATCGGGAGGTCCTGAATGCACTGGAATGCAAGGTCGTAGCCCGCGTGAATCTTCAAGATGCGCTCTCCCTGTTCGTCAGCGTTGACGCTAAGCTACAAGCGCCGCAGCTCCGTCGGGTTCCTCCGATACCTCTCGGAAAGTGCTGAAATAGCAGGCAGTTGGGGGTTCACTTGCGGAAGTGGAACTATCGGTGAAAGAGGCCATATTGGGCGGGACCCGAGCGCGTGCGATGACCATCTACGACGTCCACCACAGCACCGTCTATCGCTACCACCGGCCGGTCAAACTGGGGCGCCACCAGCTCCTCTTCCGTCCGCGTGACAGCTTCGATCAGCGCTTGCTCGACTGCCAACTTACAGTGCGCCCGGAGCCGGCCGAGATCCGGTGGATCCACGACGTGTTCGGCAACTGCCAGACCTTGGTCGATTTCAATGCGTCGAGTGATGTCCTGGAATTCGATACGATAATTCGCCTCGAACACACGCCGGAGAACGCGCCGGACTTTCGGATCGAGGAATACGCCCGCCAGCATCCGTTCTCGTATGGTGACGACGAGTTGCCGGATCTCCTGCCCTACATGCGGCGCCATCATCCGAACGACCACGCGGTCGATGATTGGTTGTCGAAGTTCGTTGTGCGTGACGCGAGCCGGCCGACGGGCCACTTGTTGATGACGCTCAACGAGGCGATCGCCGAAGGCTTGTCCTATCTGCGCAGGACATCGCCGGGCACGCAGAGCCCTGCCGAGACGCTCGCGCTGCAGCAGGGAACGTGTCGCGATTTCGCCCTGCTGATGATGGAGGGGGCGCGCTCGCTTGGTTTCGCTGCGCGTTTCATTACAGGCTACGTATATGTGTCCGACCGAGACGGGCCGGAGCGACTTGGCGGCGGCTCGACGCACGCGTGGTGCTCGATCTACATTCCCGGCTCAGGCTGGGTCGAGTTCGACCCGACCAACGGTATCGTTGGAAATCGTGATCTGATCAGGGTCGGCGTTGCCCGGACGCCGCAGCAGGCCATTCCCCTGTGGGGGACATATTGGGGCGAACCCGATGACGAAGTCGGAATGGAAGTTGCCGTGAATGTGAAGTCAGAAACAGGTGTGGCTAACCACAGCGCCGAGGACACCTGTATGGATCCGCCCACAAAGTCTTGAGGAGAGATGGCTGCTTGTGGCCCCTTGCGACATATTGCGGTGCCTACGCCGTTTCGGTCGCAAGCGGGCCGAAGCGGACATCGGACGTCGGTCATGATCGGTGGGGTTCGTCGCGAATGACCCGATGCCGACGTGGACCTCGTTTGGTGGTGACCGACAAGACCGCAACGTCCGTAGGCCGAAGTGCGTCAGCTTGCGGCTCCGCCGTAGTCGACCGGAAATCTGTGGACGATTGCCCGGTGTTAAAGCATGCTAGGGATACCATCTCGAGCACCGCAATGCCGACGTCCGTCCCTGGCCTGCATATACTGTTTATCGATGGCCTTCCGGGTTCCGGAAAGAGCACGGCAGCTCTCGCGGTCGGCGTCTGTGTCTCCAATAGCCGGATCTTCGCCGAGACCGCTCCAAATCATCCGCTGCTGGTTGGCGCGCCCGATCAGATGGGCGCAGCGTTCGCAGACATTCACAAGATGCGAGTTCGTTTGCCGCAGCGGCGCTCGGCAGGTTAGACTCGTTCATCGAAAGCGCCAGTCGCGAGGCAGTTTATGTCTTCGAGAGCCATCCGATTCAGAGCACGGTTCGGGTGCTCTTTCAGCTGGACGCGCCTCGAACGACGATAGTGCAGTTTTGGTCGGATTTGCAGGATCGGCTGGCTTCCGTGCAGCCTCGGTTGGCCTACTTCCAGGAAAGCAATCCTCTGCAAGCCATGCAGGCGATCCGTCGCATGCGAGGGCCGGTTTGGGAGAGCTACTTGATTGCGGCACTTGAGCAAACACCATGGATGCAGGCGCGCGCCCTTTCCGGCGTCGAAGGCGCTGATAAGATGCTGGTTGGATATGCAGACTTAGTCGATCAGCTGGTAGATTCGTGGCGGTTCCCAATGTTGAAGCTCCCCGCTCGACCGGAGAGCTACGAAGCACGGACAAATGCGCTGACTAAGTGGGCAGTGGCGCCGGCCACCTGAGAACGTTCGTAGTGACCCGCCGCGCGGCGGCCTCGATGAGCCGCTTCGGGGTGCTTGGTCGTCGTGTCCGGACTTGGCCCGTCGCGTCATTTCGCGGCAATGCAGCACTTCAGTCGCACTTGGAGTGAAGCGGACATCAACCGGTAGGCAAAGCCAGCTGACTCGGGCGAAAATGACCCAGAGCGGTCATTTAGTCGCCCGTGAAGAATTCGGAAGCGATTGATCTGTCGCTGTTATTTGACGTGAGCGAGTATTCGATTTTGCAAGAAAGCGGTGGGTAGATCTTGGTTTTCTTGCGTTTTCGGATTTCGGAT
>JAEWFG010000003.1 GCA_023388935.1 Pseudomonadota bacterium
GGTGACGGGCACGCCGATCTCTCCTACGTCTACGCGGCCGCGCGCGAGATCGCGCAGTCGCTCGAAGGCTTCACCGTCGTGGTGACGAAGTCGACCGTTCCGGTCGGCACCGGCGACGAGGTCGAGCGCATCATCCGCGAGACCAATCCCAAGGCCGACGTCGTGGTCGCCTCCAATCCCGAATTCCTGCGCGAGGGCGCGGCGATCCGCGACTTCAAGTTCCCGGACCGCGTCGTGGTCGGCACCTCGGATGAGCGCGCCCGCAAGGTGATGGGCGACATCTATCGTCCGCTGTCGCTGAACCAGGCACCGCTGATGTTCACGGCCCGCCGCACCGCCGAGATGATCAAATACGCGGCGAACGCGTTCCTCGCGACCAAGATCACCTTCATCAACGAGATCGCCGATCTCGCGGAGAAAGTCGGGGCCAATGTGCAGGAGGTTGCCCGCGGCATCGGCCTCGACAACCGCATCGGCACCAAGTTCCTGCATGCCGGCCCCGGCTTCGGCGGCTCGTGCTTCCCGAAAGACACCAAGGCGCTGATCAAGATTGCGCAGGACTACGACGTGTCGTTGCGCATCGTCGAGTCCGTGCTGGCGGTCAACGAGAACCGCAAGCGCGCGATGGCGCGCAAGGTCAGCCACGCGCTCGGCGGCGCCCTGCGCGGCAAGACCATCGCGGTGCTCGGCCTCACCTTCAAGCCCGACACCGACGACATGCGCGATGCGCCGTCGATCCCGCTGGTGACCGGCCTGATCGACATGGGAGCCAAGGTAAAGGCGTTCGATCCGGTCGGCATGGAGCAGGCGAAGCAGGAATTGCCGAACATCACCTATTGCGAGGATGCCTATTCCTGCGCGCAAGGTGCCGACGCGCTTGTCGTCGTCACCGAATGGGTGCAGTTCCGCGGCCTCGATCTCGACCGGCTGAAGAGCGTCATGGCGCAGCCCGTCGTCGTCGATCTCCGCAACATCTACAGCCCCGAGGACATGGCCGCGGCCGGCTTCACCTATGAGAGCATCGGCCGGCCGCCGGCGCAGGGCTGATCAGTCGCCATATTATTGTCTACCGAAACCGTCATGGCCGGGCTTGTCCCGGCCATCCACGTCTGTTTTCTAGGCTGGTCAGACGACGTGGATGCCCGGCAGCTTTCGTGCGAAGACGCGCTTCGCGCTTTTGCCCGGGCATGACGAACGGATAGATACTTGCCCCGCAGCTTCGACACGCCCCTCCCGATCGACGCCGTGCTCGACGATTTGTCGCGCACGCTGGAGGCGCATAACGCCGCCGTGCTGGTGGCGCCACCCGGGGCCGGCAAGACCACGCGGGTGCCGCTGGCGCTGCTCGATGCGCCCTGGGCCGCGGGCAAGAAGATCATCGTGCTGGAGCCGCGGCGCATCGCCGCGCGGGCCAGCGCCGACCGGATGGCCAAATCGCTCGGCGAGCGCGCCGGCGAAACGGTCGGCTATCGCGTTCGTTTCGGCTCGAAGATATCGCGCGCCACCCGCATCGAGGTGGTGACCGAGGGCATCTTCACCCGCCAGATCCTCGACGATCCCGAGCTCTCAGGCATTGCCGCCATCCTGTTCGACGAATTCCACGAGCGCTCGCTCGACGCCGACCTCGGCCTCGCGCTGGCGCGCGATGCGCAACAGGGCCTGCGCGAGGACCTGCGCATCCTCGTGATGTCGGCCACGCTCGACGGTGCACGCGTCGCCAAGCTGCTTGGGGAAGCGCCCGTCGTCGAAAGCGAGGGCCGCGCGTTTCCGGTCGAGACGCGTTATCTCGGCCGCAAGGTGGATGCGCCGGTGGAGCGGCAGATGGCGGACACGATCGCCTCGGCTCTTCGTGCGGACAGCGGTTCGGTGCTGGCCTTCCTGCCGGGCGCCCCCGAAATCCGCCGCACCCAGAATTTCCTCAGTGAACGCGTGCAGGACGCCAGTACCGAGATCGTGCCGCTGTTCGGCGCGCTCGATGCCGCCGTGCAGGATCGTGCCATCGCGCCGGCGCCGAAGGGCACGCGCAAGGTGGTGCTGTCGACATCGATTGCCGAGACCTCGCTCACGATCGAAGGCGTGCGCATCGTGGTCGACTCCGGTCTCGCCCGCGTGCCGCGCTATGAGCCCGACATCGGCCTGACCCGGCTCGAGACCGTGCGCGCCTCGCGCGCGGCGGTGGATCAGCGCCGCGGCCGCGCCGGCCGAACCGAGCCCGGCATTTGTTACAGGCTCTGGGACGAGCCGCAAACGGCGTCGCTCGCGCCCTACACCCAGCCGGAAATCCTTAGCGCCGATCTCTCGTCGCTCGTGCTTGACCTCGCGCAATGGGGCGTCGCCGATCCGGCGGCATTGTCGTTCCTCGATCCGCCGCCTCAGCCGGCCTGGAAGGAAGCAAAAAGCCTGCTCTCCGAGCTCAACGCACTCGACGGCGACGGCCGCATCACCGCGGAAGGCAAGAGCCTGCGCGCATTGGCGTTGCCGCCGCGGCTTGCCCGCATGATCGTGGATTCGCATCGTGCGGGCGCGGGTGAAGCCGCCGCCGAGATCGCGGCCATCATCACCGAGCGCGGGCTCGGCGGCGACAGCGTCGATCTCGAACACAGGCGCGACCAGTTCCGCCGCGATCGCTCGCCGCGTGCCGCCAGCGCTCGCGATCTCGCGCGGCGCTGGGCCTCGCAGGTTGCGGCGTCAGAGAAGGCGGGGCAGCGGGATGATCTCTCGACCGGCCTCATGCTTGCCTACGCCTTCCCCGATCGCGTCGCGCGCAATCGCGGCAATGGCAGTTTTGTGCTCGCCAACGGTCGTGGCGCTGCCGTGGAGCAGACGTCGTCGCTCGCCCGCGCGCCCTATATCGCGATTGGCGAGATGACCGGAACGGCAGCGAGCGGGCGCATTCTGCTTGCGGCAACCATCGCCGAGGATGACATCGAGCGGCATTTCGTCGAGCATATCGAGACCGTCGACGAGATCTCCTTCGATCGCGGTGCGATGGCTCTGCGCGCGCGACGCAAGCGCGTGCTGCACGCGATCACGCTCTCCGAGGCGCCACTTGCCGTCTCGCCCTCGGAAGAAACCGCGCGCGTCTTCGCCGACGGCCTGATTGCGGCCGGCCTCGACCGTCTACCCTGGTCGAAGGCAGCCAAACAGTGGCGCGACCGCGTGATGTTCCTGCGCAAGGCTGAAGGCGATAGCTGGCCCGATCTCTCCGACGACGGGCTGATCGCGCGGCGCGATGAATGGCTGGTGCCGGCGCTTTACGACAAGACCTCGCTGAAGGACATCTCCGCCGGCGATCTCTCCGACGCGCTGATGGCGTTGCTGCCCTGGGAGATGCGCGCGCGGCTCGACCGCGAGGCGCCGACGCATTTCGAGGCGCCGACCGGGAGCGTACTTGCGATCGACTACGAGGCCGAGCAGGGGCCGACCATCGCGGTGCGGCTCCAGGAATTGTTCGGCCTCAACACCCATCCGTCGATCGCCGCCGGCAAGGTGCCGTTGGTGCTGGAATTGCTGTCGCCGGCGCAGCGCCCCGTGCAGGTGACGCGCGATCTGCCAGGCTTCTGGCGCGGCAGCTACGCGGCCGTGCGCTCCGACCTGCGCGGCCGCTATCCCCGTCATCCCTGGCCGGACGATCCGGCGAGCGCATTGCCGACCCGACGGGCAAAGCCGCGCGGGACGTAAATCGAAAGTAGACCCTCATGGTGAGGAGCGCGGAACGCGCGTCTCGAACCATGCAGGCCCGGCTCTCTCACCCGTGGCCATCCTTCGAGACGCCCGCTTCGCGGGCTCCTCAGGATGAGGATTTGTAGTCTCTGCAACATCGGTGGATTAACCGTTCGCTCATCCTTTTCGGCAAAATAGCACCGTTGTCGCCGCGGCTTCGCTCGCGGCCGGGCATATCGCGTGATGAAATCGAGCTTTCGGCTCCGAGTGGTGTGATGCGTAACATTGTGATCTTCGCGGCCGTCATGATCGGGCTGGGCACCTTCATGGCGCAGATGGCGGACGAGATGAGCTTCGCCTCCGCCACGTCAGCGCCGCGCACGACGGTTGCGGTTGCGACCACGGCGCCGGCCGGCGGCCGCAGCCTCAACATCCCCCGCGACGGCCGCGGCCATTTCCAGACCGAGGGCAGGATCGACGGCCAGCGCATCGGTTTCATGATCGACACCGGCGCCTCGGTGGTGGCACTGAACGAGACCTCGGCCGCACGCTTCGGCCTGCGTCCTTCGCGGAGCGATTACAACGCCACGGTCACTACCGCCAACGGCACCATCAAGGCCGCGCGCACCCGCATCGCCATGTTGGAGGTCGGCGGCCTCACCGTGCGCGACGTCGATGCGATGGTGCTGCCGGACGAGGCGTTGTCCGAGAATTTGCTCGGCCTCTCCTTCCTGTCCCGCCTGAAGCGCTTCGAATATGCCAACGGCCAGATGGTGCTGGAGCAGTAGTCCGCTTCAAGAGCCCTTTATCCGATCTGACGAATGGTCGTTCGCGCGGACTGCGCAGCGTTGCCGTTCTGGCGCTGTTTCATCCGACGGATCAAAGCGCTCGGTCGAATGAGCGAGCCTGATGCCGCAAGCGGGTGGCTACTTTGCATGGGGTTGTTTTTCAGCTTTTTGGACGGCATGGCGCGGAAGCGTTTTCCGTTACCAAACTGTTGCCATTTTAAACCATAAGGTGCCATTCCCGCCTTCCGCTGTGGCCTGGCATTCGCTAAGGCTCAAATCCTGCCCATTTTGACGAGACGGTCTCAATGTTCCCCAAGCCGAAATCCGTGCTGCTGCCCAACACCTACGCCTTCGAATCCGAGCCGATGGTCAAGGCCACGGGTTTTCGCGAATACGACGCGCGCTGGTTGTTCAACAAGGAAATCAACCTGATGGGGATACAGGCGCTCGGCATGGGGCTGGGCGCGCTCATTGCCGAACTCGGCGTCAAGCAGGAGATCGTCACCGGTCATGATTTCCGCGGCTATTCGGCTTCGATCAAATACGCCCTGATCTCCGGCCTGATGGCCGCCGGCTGCAAGGTGCACGACATCGGGCTTGCGGTGACGCCGATGGCCTATTTCGCGCAATTCGATCTCGATGTGCCCTGCGTCGCCATGGTCACGGCCTCGCACAACGACAATGGCTGGACCGGCGTGAAGATGGGAGCCAACCGCCCGCTGACGTTTGGCCCCGACGAGATAACACGGCTGAAGCAGATCGTGCTCAACGCCGAGTTCTCGAACAGGGCCGGCGGCTCCTACCAGTTCCACGAGAACTATCCGGCGCGCTACGTCGCCGATCTCACCAGCCGCCCGAAGCTGACGCGCAAGCTCAAGGTGGTCGCGGCCTGCGGCAACGGCACCGCAGGGGCGTTTGCGCCGCAGGTGCTGGAGGCCATCGGCTGCGAGGTGATTCCGCTCGACACCGAGCTCGACCACACCTTCCCGAAATACAATCCGAATCCCGAAGACATGGAGATGCTGCATGCGATCCGCGACGCGGTGCTGCATCACAAGGCCGATGTCGGCCTTGGCTTCGACGGCGACGGTGACCGCTGCGGCGTCGTCGACAATACCGGCGAAGAGATATTTGCCGACAAGGTCGGCGTGATGCTGGCGCGCGACATGTCAGCGATCCACAAGGATGCGCAATTCGTGGTCGACGTGAAGTCGACCGGCCTCTTCATCACCGATCCGGTGTTGCAGAAGCAGGGTGCCAGGACCGCCTATTGGAAGACCGGTCATTCCTACATGAAGCGCCGCACCAACGAGATGGGCGCGCTCGCGGGCTTCGAGAAGTCGGGCCACTTCTTCTTCAACAAGCCGTTCGGCCGCGGCTATGATGACGGCCTGGTGTCGGCGATCGCGATCTGTGACATGCTCGATCGCGCGCCCGGCAAGTCGATGGCCGATCTGAAGAACGCGCTGCCAAAAACCTGGTCGTCGCCGACCATGTCGCCACATTGCGCTGATGAGGTCAAATACGGCGTCATCGATGCCGTGGTGAAGCACTTTGAAGGCTTGCAGGCGAAGGGCGCCAAGATCGGCGGACAAGCGATCCGCGATCTCGTCACCGTCAACGGTGTGCGCGTCACGGTCGAGGACGGAAGCTGGGGCCTGGTGCGCGCCTCCTCCAACAAGCCCGAGCTCGTCGTCGTGGTCGAGAGCCCGGTTTCCGAGCAGCGCATGCGCGACATGTTCGAGATGGTCGACAGCGTGCTGCGCACGCATCCCGAAGTCGGCGAGTACAATCAGAAGATCTGATCGCTTCCTCGCTCCGCAAGCGGAGCGAGGCCAAGCGCGGGCGGCGGCCTACGCCGTCCGCAGCGAGCCCAGGAAGCCGTCAACCTCGGCCCTGAGACGCTCGGACTGGGATGACAATCCGGCGGCGGCGTGATGCATTTTCGCGGCGGCCGCGCCCGCCTGCTCGGAGGCTTTGCTGACGCCGACGATGTTGTCGTTTACCTCGCGTGTGCCCGTGGCAGCCTGTTGCAAGCTGCCGGCGATCTCGCGCGTCGCCACGCCCTGCTGATCGACGGCGGTCGAGATCTGGCCGGAGATCTCGTCGATTTCGGCGATCGTCGTGCCGATGGCCTGGATGGCGTTGACGGCGTCGCTGGTCGCGCTCTGGATGGTCTGGACCTGCGCCGAGATTTCTTCGGTGGCCTTTGCAGTCTGGTTGGCCAGAGCCTTGACCTCGCTCGCAACCACCGCGAACCCCTTGCCGTGCTCACCGGCGCGGGCCGCTTCGATGGTGGCGTTCAGCGCGAGCAGGTTGGTCTGGCTCGCGATGTTCTGGATCAGGGTGACGACCTCGCCGATCTTCTGGGTGCCGCTGGCGAGGCCATCGACCACCTCGTTGGTGCGGCGGGCTTCGTTCGCTGCCTTCGTCGCGATCTCGGCCGAGCGGGCGACCTGCTGGGTGATGCTGGTGACCGATGCGGTGAGCTCCTCGGTCGCAGCCGCGACCGTGTCGACATTGCCGGAGGCCTGGTTCGACGCTGCGGCGGCTGCGGCGGTCTGACGCGCGGTGTCGGCGCTATTGTTGCTCATCGCGGATGACAACTGCTGCACTTCGCCCGCAGCGATCGCCACTGCCTGCACGATGCCGCCGATGCTGCGTTCGAAATTGCTCGCGAGCAGCTGCTTGGCCGCTTCGCGTTCGTCCTTGGAGCGCTGCTCGACCTCGCTGCGCTCACTGTTGGCGCGCGCTTCCGCGGCCATGGCGGCCTGTGCCTCGGCCGTCTTCACGGCCGTGGTCTCGAATAGCTCCTGCAGCTTGTGCGCCAGCGCGATCAGCACGCCGGCCTCGATCAGCAGGATGACGGCATGCAGCACGACGCGGCCGAAATCGGAGCCGCCTGGATAGATCGCGGCGGGCAGCAGGAAGTTCAATGCAAGATGATGCAGTGCGACCGCAACCGTCGCGGCGACGATCGGGCGATAGTCGCAATAGGCGACGGTGCACGCCAGCGCCGCGAAGAAGTACATGTGCATGTCGATCTGCCAGGGGTGCCCGTCGAACTGGTAGGCGAACATCGACACGCCGCTCATCAGCGCCACGGAGAGCACGAGGCGCGTGGAAAGGCCATTGCCCGACATGCGCCAGGACAAGGTCGCGGCGAGCGCGAAGATCGCCATGAACATTGCGGGGAGGAGCCATGGCTTGCCGAGTGCAAGGCCGATCGTCACGCTGATCGGCACATGCAGCCAGAGCATCGCGACAAGGATTTTGCTGGTGGTCTGGCGCAACGATTTCAGTCCGTCGTTCTCGACAATCATCTCATCCTCTCCAGGACTTCAGCCAAAAGACTATCTTCCAAAACATGCCGACACCGCTTGCGCGTCCATGACGAACCAGGCGCCGGCCTCATGCAGGCGGGCTAGTCCGTCATGGTCATCCGGGCGGACGACGAGGAGGGTGGGGAGGGCGGTTGCCCTCACGATCGCCGCTTGCGCCGATCCCGCAGCCTGAAATATCTGCTGCGTGCTCCACCAGGGCGGAAAGACAACTGCGACAACCGTCGCGCCCGGACGAACCTGTAAGGTGAGGATTGCGAGCGCGATCCAGCCTGCGAGCAGCAATGCAAGCGCATTTGCCCAGGCAGGCCACCGTTGGGACGGAATCGCCGTTCTCCCCTCCATGCCTCAGGAATAGCCGCGGGGAACTAATTCCCGGTAAATGCTTCCTTACCGAGGTACCGAATCGGGGCGAGGGTCGTGGCTGTGCGGGGATCAGCGGCGATTTTTCGCCGATCGATCAATTGCTCTTTGGCTGAGGGCCGGGCTTAAGCCGCCACCACCGTCGGGATCGGCAGCGCGGTGACCGACTTGATCTTCTCCATCGCAAAGCGCGAGGTGACGTTTTTCAGCGGCACGGCGCTGATCAGCTTCTTGTAGAACACGTCATAGGCCTGCATGTCCGCGACCACGACGCGCAGCATGTAGTCGACGTCGCCGGCCATGCGATAGAACTCCATCACCTCGGGCATGGCGCTGACGGCCTCCGCGAATTTCTTTAGCCAAGCGTCAGAATGATCGGCGCTCTCCACCGACACGAACACGGAGATGCCGAGCCCGATCTTGTTCTGGTCGACCAGCGCCACCCGCTTCAGGATCACGCCGTCGGCCTCGAGGCGCTGGATACGTTTCCAGCAGGGGGTGGAGGACAGCCCGACGCGGTCGCCGATCTCGGCAACGGACAGGGAGGCATCTTCCTGAAGAACCATCAGAATCTTGCGGTCGATGGCGTCGAGGCGGCGGCTGGTCTCGGGAATCTGGACGGCGGAATCGGTCATTTGAAGAACTTTGTTTCATTATGAAGGCTAATTCACCTCATATAGAGAAAATTCTTCTCTCGCAAGCCCATTATCTCGGCGTCCGAGATGGGGCGGCCGCTAGGGGCTTGCGTAAAAACTCTTCAACTTCAGTGCGTTGCGGGGCGGCCAGGCCGCCGCCATGGCGGGTGCATTTCAGCGCCGCGGCGGCCGCGGCGAATCGCAGCGCCTCCCGCACCTCGCCGCCCTCAGCGAGGCTAAGCGTGAAGGCGCCATGGAAGACGTCGCCGGCGCCGAGCGTATCCACGGCCCGAATCGGGAGGGCCGGTGTCTCCTCCAGATCGCCCCTCTCGTTCAGCCAGATCGTGCCACGCGGGCCACGGGTGGCGGCCAGGAATGCGGGCGTCAGCATAGCGAGGCTCTTCAGTGCTCCGCCATCATCGGCGATGCCGGCCGTCTCCTGCACCTGTTCGCTGGCAAACAGCAAATGCGAGGCAACAATGAGCAGGCCGTCCTGCAGTGCCATCGCGCGGTCGACGCCGACGATGACGGGAATGCCGCGTCGGCGTGCTTCGGCGCAGAGGTCAGTGCAGAACGCAGCGCAGCGGCTTTCGACGAGAACCGCCTGACAATCGGCCAGCAATAGGTCGGCGGCCGGCAGCTTCACCGTCCACAAGGCAGGATCACGATAGATCGTGAGCGTCCGTTCGCCTGTTGCGTCGATCATGATCGCCGAGACCGGCGTCGTCAGGCCCGGCATGCGCACGATATGCGTAGTCTCGATACCGTCCTGGGCCATCCGTTCGAGAATGAAGCGGCTCGACGTCTCCCGCGCATCGCCCATGGGCCCCGCAAACGAGACCCGGCCGCCGAGCCGGGCGATGGCAATCGCCGCATTGAGCGCGTTGCCGCCGCAGATCTCCGCGAGATGGCTGGCGTTCGCCTTGCTGCCGCGCTCGGGCACGGCCTCGACGCGAAAGGTGAGGTCGCGCACGGGGATGCCGATGCAGAGGATGCGTGGTGCGATCCCTGATGCAGCCATCGATTGTTGTCGCCTAGGCGCCGCTGTTGTCGCGTACCCAACGGCCGACGAGGTGATGCGCGATGGCGAAGGGATGCGGGCCGGCGAGTCCGTCGGGGTGGGTCCGCTTCAGCATCAGGGCAGCCTCGTCGCGTGTGAACCAGCGCGCGTCCTCGAGTTCGGAATGGTCGACGACGATGTCCTCGTTCAGCGCGCGCGCGCTGCAGCCGATCATCAGCGATGACGGGTAGGGCCACGGCTGGGTCATGTAATACTGCACGTCGGTGCAGCGGATGCCGGATTCTTCAATGATCTCACGGCGCACCGCATCCTCAATGGTTTCGGCGGCCTCGACGAAGCCGGCGAGGCAGGAATACATGCCCGACGGAAACTGCTTCTGGCGTCCGAGCAGGCACTTGTCGCCGGAGGTGACCAGCATGATCACGACCGGATCGGTCCGCGGAAAATGCTCGGCCTTGCAAGCAGGGCACTCGCGCTTCCAGCCGCCTTCCCTCATCGCGCTGCGGGTACCGCAATTGGCGCAATAGCCGTGGCGTTGATGCCAGCTCACCATCGACTTCGCCATCGCGATTGCCGAGAGCTCGTCAGGCGGGATCGTGCCCTGCATCGCCATGCCGCGTAGCTCGGTGACGGTGTAATCCTCGCGGCCGATCAGTTTTTCGGCAGCGGCTTGTGACAGGCCCATGCCGAACATTGCGGCGCCGTCGCGCAGGCCTAAGAAGATCGTGCCGGGATTGGCGCCGCATTTCAGCGCCTCGTCGATCGACAGCAGCGCGCGCGTTTTGTCGCCTTCGCGCTTCACCAGCAGCGAGTCGCGATAGACGACATAGGCGCGCGACGACGGCTTCTGCTCCATCGCGAACAGCTTTTCGTCGTCGCGCCGTAGATGGGCGGCGCGATCGAGGACGTTGGTGACGAAGGCCGGCTGTCCCAGCGGAAACGAGTCGAATGCTGACATTATTGTTCTTTCAACCCAACCAGATCTTGCGGCGAAGCGCGCTGATGAAATTCTGTACCTCTGCTGCATCATGCGCGAGGGGCGGCATCACGCCCCATACCGGCCGCGGCCATGCGGCATCACCGGTTCGGCGCGCGATGATGTGGACGTGAAGCTGCGGCACGAGGTTGCCGAGCGCCGCGACATTGAGCTTGTCGCATTTGGTGATCTCCTTCAGCGCGCGCGAGACGCGAGAAATCTCCGTCATCAGTTGCGCCTGCTCCACTTCGTCGAGATCGATGATCTCGACCGCATCAGTGCGCCGCGGCACCAGCAGCAGCCAGGGATAATGCGCGTCCTTGATGACCAGCACCTTCGACAGCGGCAGGTCGCCAATGTCGATGGTGTCTTCTTTCAGGCGGGAGTGCAACGACCAGGCGGGATCGGGCATGAAGGTTTCCGGATGGCCCGACGCGGTCGGGCTTGGCGGGGCGGAACCCCTGACTGTGTCCGAACATACGATACCGATTCCGATAGGGGAAGGATCGGCTCCGCGGGGGCGGCATGCGCGCGCCCCGGAATGACGGAATTACGCCTCCACCAGCACCCGCGCGTTGGCGCGGACCGAGGCTTCGCTGACGCGAATCCCGAGGCCGGGGCCGCCGGGCACTACGACATGGCCGGCGCGGTTGGCGACGCGCTCTTCGAGGACATCTTCGGTGAGCACGTGATGCGGCATGTAAAACTCGCAGCCCAGCGAGATGCCGGGCGTCGCCGCGATCAGCTGCGTGCCGGCGGCCAGCCCGATGCCACCCTCCCACAGTGTGCCGCCATACCCGGGCAGGCCGGCGATGTCGGCGATCGCCATGATGGCCTGAGCCTCGAACAGGCTGCCGGCCTTCATCAACTTGATCGAGACGGCATCGGCCGCCTCGCGGCGCACCACCTCCATCATGTCGCGGCGATCGAAACAGCTTTCGTCGGCGAGCACGGGCGTTTCCGGCGTCGCAGTGAGCCGCGCCATCACGTCGAGATATTTCCGCGGCACGGGTTGCTCGATGAAGGTCGGCGCAAACTGCTCGACATCGCGCAGGATCTTGATGGCACCGAACGGCGCCAGCGCCTGGTTGTAGTCGACGCGAAGATCGACCTTGTCGCCGAACTCTTTCCGGATCGCCTCGAGATGATCGAGATCCTCGCGATGCGGCTTCACGCCGGTCTTGACCTTGTAGATGACATTGCCGTCCGGAACCATCTTTCGCATGCGTTCGAGATCGGCGGCGAAATCCGGATCGGCGATCGAGAACGAGAGCGGAATGGTGTCACGCACGCGGCCGCCGAGGAGGTCGGCGACCGACAACCCTGACGATTTGCCGACGATATCGAGCAGCGCCATCTCGATTGCGACCTTGGCCTCCGCGTGTCCGACGAGTGCGCGGTCGAGTTCTGCCATCAGCGTGCGGATGCGGCGCACGGGCTTGCCGAGCACGATTCCGCGCAGATAGATGTCGAGCGCGGAGAAGGCCGCTTCCGGCGTTCCCGTGAACACCTCCCACGGTGCCGCCTCGCCCCAGCCGACCACGCCGACGCTCGATGTGAGCTCGACCAGCACACGCTTCACCGTGCCCTTGACGTTGCCGACGCCCTGAAGGCGGGCCATCTCGATCGGGCTCTCGATCAGGAACAGCCTGAGACGCTCGACGATCGCTTCGGTCAAGTCAGACCTCCATTGACGTGCCAGACCTGGCCGGTGACGTAGGATGCGGATCGCGACGCCAGGAAGGCGATGATCTCGGCCACTTCCTCCGGTCGTCCGCGGCGGGCCATCGGAATCAGCGCTTCCGTCGCGGCGATCTGCTCCGGCGACAGCCTGCTCTCGCTCGGCCTGTCCTTGACGATGAGGCCAGGTGAAACCGCATTGACGGTGATGCCATCCTTGGCAAGCTCGATCGCGGTGAGCCGCACCAACGCCTCCAGCGCGGAGCGGCTCGCCGCCGTTGCCGCGAACGGTGCGAATTCGGGCCGGATCGCGTGCGCAACGAAGGACGACACCGCCACGATCCGCGCATCGCGTCCTGCGCGCAACAGCGGAAGGGCAGCGTCGACCAGCCGCGTGAACGCCAGCGCCGATTCATCCATTGCCTGGCGGAATTGATCCGCTGGTGTTCCGATCGCGCTGCCGCGGCGGGCGTGGCCGCCAACGAGAATCAATCCATCAAGCCGGCCGAAGGCGGCTTTCGCGGCGGCGATGGCATCGGTGGCCGCGGCCTCCTCGGCAAGATCGCCGAGGCACTTTGCGACCGTTGCGCCTTTCGCTTCGGCTTCCGCGGCGGTGGCATCGAGACCCGCTGCGTTGGAGCGCGTGTGCAGCAGCAGTGCGGTGGCCGGAGCCGCGAGCAGTTTTGCGGTGGCGCGGCCGATGCCGCTGGCGGCACCGGTGACGAGATAGGCGCGATCGATATCCGGCATCATGATGCTGCACTGGCCGGCGGCAGTGCGCCGGTGCGGTGGAAATGGCCGAGGAAGGCGCGCGTGGCGGCTTCCTGCGGATTGTCGATCACCTGCCGCGCGGGGCCTTCCTCGACCACCACACCGTCGCGCATGAAGATGAGGCGGTCGGCGACTTCGCGGGCAAAAGCAATCTCATGGGTCACGATCACCATGGTCATGCCCTCGGACGCCAGCCGCTGTATGACGTTCAGCACTTCGCCGACGAGTTCGGGATCGAGCGCGGAGGTCGCTTCATCGAACAGCATCACGTCCGGCTCCATGGCGAGAGCGCGCGCGATCGCGACGCGCTGCTTCTGGCCGCCGGAGAGCGTCGCCGGATAATGGTCGGCCTTCTCCGCAAGGCCGACCTTGGCGACCTGTGCGCGCGCGAGCTTCTCGGCGTCGGCCTTGGCCATGCGGCGCACCGTGACCAGCCCCTCCATCACGTTCTGGAGCGTCGTCATGTGCGGGAACAGGTTGAAGTGCTGGAACACCATGCCGGTGGTGGCGCGGAATTTTGCGAGTGTCTTCACGTCGGGCAGCCTGGCGCCTTCACCGAATGCGAAGCGGGTGTCGCCGACGCGGACGCTGCCGCCGTCGGGCACGACCAGCAGATTGATGCAGCGGAGCAGCGTCGACTTGCCGGAGCCGGACGGGCCGATCAGCGCCACGACGCCGCCCTTGGCGACGTCGAGATTGATGTTCTTCAAAACCTCGTTGCTGCCAAAACTCTTGCGCAGGCCACGGATCTCGATTTTTGACGTATCGCTCATTCGCTGACCGCCAGTCGCTTTTCGCCGCGCCGGACGATGATGGTCAGGGGAATCAGGATCGCCGCATAGGCGACCGCGACCGCGGTGTAGGTCTCTAACGGCCGGTAGCTGTCATGGGCTGCGACCTGGCTCTGATAGACGAGGTCGGGCACCGCCAGCACCGAGACCAGCGAGGTGTTCTTGAACTGGATGATGGACTGGTTCATCAGCGCCGGGATCATGCGCTTGATCGCTTGTGGCAGCACGATGCGCCGCATGTTCTGGCCCGGCGTCATGCCGAGTGCGGCGCCTGCTTCCGATTGGCCCTTGTCGATCGAGACGATGCCGCCGCGGATGATCTCGGAATAGAACGAGCCGCCATAGAGCGAGAGCGCCAGTGCCGAGGCCGTGATCGGCGTCATCTCGACGCCGGCCAGGATCGGCAGCGCGTAGTAGAACCAGATCAGCTGCACCAGGATTGGCGTGCAGCGGAACGCCTCGATGAAGGTGAGGGCGACGAGGCGCACTGCCTTGAGGCGCGACAGGCTGCCGAATGCGCCGAACAGGCCGAACATCAGTCCAAGCACCACGATGACCACGGTGAAGCCGACGGTGACGCCGAGCCCGTTGAGAAAGAGCCAGCGATAGCTCCAGAGGATGCCGAAATCCCACTGATACATGCGTGCCTAACTTGTACCCGATGACAGTTCAGAAACTCGTCGTCATGCCCGGGTTTGTCCCGGGCATCCACGTTCTTGGTGCCGCGGGTCAGACGTGGATGACCGGGACAAGCCCGGCCATGACGGTGCAGATGCGTCGGGCACTTACAGCGAAACGCCCGGCGGGATGTCCGCTTCGGTCACGCCGACGAGCTCCATGTTGGTGATGATCGCGTTGCGGATGAAGCCGAGGCCCTTGTTGAAGTCGATCCAGGTGTTGACGTAGTCGCGCCAGGTCTTGTCGTTCTCGCGGCGGAAGCCGGCATTCGACGTGGTGGCGAAAACCGGGGTCGGCAGCACGAACTGGCCGAGCGAGGGATTCTTCTTCAGCACGGTCAGCGACAGCATGGTGATCAGGCACTGCGCGTCGACGCGGCCGGTCTGCAGCGCGGCGGTGGCGTCATCGGCGGTCTTCAGACGCGAGATCTGCGCCTTCGGCGTCAGGCGGCTCACGACCTGGTCGTGGGAGGAGCCCTGGTCGACTGCGATCTTGATGTCGGGCGAGTTGAGCTCGGCCCATGTCTTAGGCTTGAAGTCCTTCTTGCAGAGGATGCCGAAGGCGTTGTTGAAGACCGGCACCGAGAAATCGACCACCAGCGCGCGCTTTGGCGTCGGGTTGAGGCCGAAGAAGATGTCGATCTTGTTGGACTGCAGATCGAGCACCGAATTGCCCCAGGTCGTCTCGGTGATCTCGAGCTCGGCCTCCATGTCGTCGGCGAGCGCCTTGGCGATGTCGATGTAGAAGCCCTTCCACTGGCCGCTGGCGAGGTCCTTCATGTAATAGGGCGCGCCGCCGCCGACCGCGCCGATCCGCATCTTCTTGGTGCGGCGGATGCGAGCGAAAGTCGATTCGTTGGGATCGGCCGCCTGGGCCACGGCCGGCGAGGCCAGCGCGCCCGCGGTCACCGCGCCAATGGCGCCAAGTCCAACAATCGATGCAGCATCACGACGTGTAACCATTGGGATCAATCGCTTTTCTGGTTGGATGGAGTTCCGCCACGCGTTCATATCAAGGCGACCTTGGCAGCGAAAGCGCAGTCTATCGGCCGCGCAGACGCGGAATTTGCCCGGATGCTGGGCAAGATCAAGCTGTCCGAAGTGATACCCGCTTGCTTTCCGGCCCTTTTGGCCCCAAATAGGGAGCGGGAGATTGGCGGTGGACGAGCCACTCGCCAACCGGGTCAGGTCCGGAAGGAAGCAGCCCTAACGAGGTCCGGATCGGGTCGCTCGTCAGTCTCCTACCT
>JAEWFG010000305.1 GCA_023388935.1 Pseudomonadota bacterium
GCCTCGCGGTGAAACCAGCCGGAAAGCCGGATGCCGGAAATCGGCACGTCCGGTTTGATGAGCGGGGATGGGAAACGGGGCGATGGCCAAAAGGCCCCAAGCTACCGCGCCCATCCTCGACTCTACCCGGTGGGTTCCGAGGCCGTTTGCATCACTATGTCCTGCCGCTCACCGCATCGCACTACCGAAGCTCCGCTCGCCGCTCCGTCATTGGCAGCACTATCACCTTGGTGCCGACGTTGACGCGGGAGTAGAGGTCGGTGACGTCCGCATTGGTCAAGCGGATGCAGCCGGACGAGACGTGCTTGCCGATGGTCTCGGGCGCGTTGGTGCCGTGGATGCGGTAGATGGTGCCGCCGAGATACATGGCGCGCGCGCCGAGCGGGTTGCCGGGGCCGCCGGCCATGTAGCGCGGCAGATAGGGCTGGCGGGCGATCATTTCCGGCGGCGGGGTCCAGTCCGGCCACTCCGCCTTCTTGGTCACCGACTGCGTGCCGGACCAGGTGAAGCCGTCGCGGCCGACGCCGATGCCGTAGCGGAGCGCTTGCCCGTTGCCGAGCACATAATAGAGATAGGTGTTGGGCGTATCGATGATGATGGTGCCCGGCGCCTCGTGCGTTGCGTAAGAGACGGTCTGGCGGCGGAAGCGGGCCGGCATCTCGACCTGGTCCTGATTCTCGGACGGCGCGGCCTGGTAAGACTGATACGGCTGCTGCGGCTGCGGCGCGGCCATCGGCGGCAGCGGCTGGAAGAAGGGGAAGACCTGCACCGGCGCGGCCCTGGCCGGACCGGCGAATGCGATTACGGAGATCGCGACTGCGCCCAACGCAATGGCGCGCGAATCCGTCTTCAACGTGTCCAGATTGAACATTGGTCGCCCCTGTTTGCGCGGTGTTTCTTGGTCACCCGGCACCGTTTCGGTGCTCCGTTGCCTGGATCACTAACGGCAAAAAGTTTCGGGACGTTTGCTTGGAAAACCGGAAACGGTTTCGTCGCGGAAAGGATTGTTTCATGACAGTTTCGTGGCCGCGCGGGCGCGTTAACGAACAAAACAGTGGGCCGACACTTCTGTGACGTCACACGCCTGAAATATCCTTCGTTGATGGTCCTAAGCCGAGAATCATCAAACTCTCGGGATTCCCTCATGCGGGTATTAATCGCGACGGACGCCTGGCATCCGCAGGTCAACGGTGTGGTGCGGACGCTGACCTCGCTGGCGAATGCGGCCAAGGCCCTCGATGTCGAGATCGATTTCCTGACGCCGGACGGGTTTCCGTCATGGCCGCTGCCGACCTATCCGGGGCTACGTATCGCGCTTCCTTCGGCAAAGGAGATCGCGCGGCGGATCGAGCAGGCCGCGCCTGAAGCCCTGCACATCGCGACCGAAGGGCCGATTGGCTGGGCGGCGCGGGCCTATTGCCGTCGCAACCGTCTTGCCTTCACCACCTCCTACACGACCCGTTTTCCGGAATACGTGTCGGTGCGGACCGGCATTCCCGCCGCCGTCGGCTATGCCGTGCTTCGCCACTTCCACGATGCCGCCGCGATGACGATGGTGGCGACGCCCTCGCTGCGGCAGGAACTGTCCGAGCGCGGCTTCAAGCGGCTCGGTTTCTGGACGCGCGGCGTCAACACCGAGCTGTTCCACCCCGACACTCCGGCGAAGCTCGATCTGCCGCGGCCGATCTTCATGACCATGGGACGCGTGGCGGTGGAGAAGAATCTCGAAGCGTTCCTCTCGCTCGATCTGCCCGGCACCAAGGTCGTCGTCGGCGACGGCCCGCAGAAGGCGCAGCTCGAAAAGAAATATGCGGACGCCGTCTTCCTCGGCGAGAAGAAGGGCGCGGATCTCACCGCGCATCTCGCCGCCGCCGATGTGTTCGTGTTTCCGAGCCTGACCGACACGTTCGGCGTGGTGCAGCTCGAAGCGCTCGCCTGCGGCACGCCGGTTGCGGCGTTTCCGGTGACGGGGCCCAAGGACGTCATCGCCGATCATCCGATCGGCGCGATCGACCATGATCTGCGCACCGCGTGCCTGCGCGCGCTCACCATGTCGCGCCAGACCTGCCGCAACTTCGCGCTGGAGCGCTCCTGGGAAAACAGCGCGCGCCAGTTCGTCGGCAATCTCACGTCACTTCAGCCCAGCCGCATCCTGCGCGCCTCGCCGGTCATGGCGCGGCGGCCGGTGCGCGGTTGACCGTACCTTTGACCCACAGCGAGAACCTCACCGATGGCTAAGATCCTGAACCTTGACAGCACCCAGCAGCTTGACCTCGATCGCGGCACGGTCGAGCAGGCTTACGATCGCTGGGCGCCCGTCTATGACCTCGTGTTCGGCGGTGTGTTCGCCAAGGGCCGGCAGGCGGCGATCGCGGCGACCAACAAGATCGGCGGCCGCGTGCTCGAGGTCGGTGTCGGCACCGGCATCTCGCTGCCGATGTACGCGCCGCATCTACGCATCTTCGGCACCGACATTTCGGAGGCGATGCTTGACAAGGCGCGTCAGCGCGTGAGCGAGCGCAAGCTGAAGAACGTCGAGGGGCTCGCGGTGATGGACGCCGAGAAGCTCGAATTCCCCGACAACTCCTTCGACGTCGTGATGGCGCAATATGTCGTCACGGCCGTGCCGAATCCGGAAGTCGCGCTCGACGAATTCGCCCGCGTTCTGCGTCCCGGCGGCGAGCTGATCATCCTGACCCGCGTCAGCGCCGACGCCGGCATGCGCCGCTTCATCGAGCAGAAGCTCCAGCCGGTGGTGCGTCCGCTCGGTTTCCGCACCGCCGAGTTCGCCTGGTCGCGCTATGCGAAGTGGCTGGCCGGTGCCCGCGGCATCGAGCTCGCCGAGCGCCGCCTGATTCCGCCGCTCGGCCATTTCTCGCTGGTGCGCTTTCGCAAGGTCGACGTCGCCAAGGCGGCTTGACCGCTGCTCCTCATGGTGAGGAGGCGCGGTAAGCGCCGTCTCGAACCATGCAGGCCCGCGCTGCTGCAGCTCGGCCTTCATCCTTCGAGACGCGCGTTCCGCGCTCCTCAGGATGAGGAGAGAGTAATACGTGCGTCATCGCGCCACTGCACGTCGTCATATGACAAAATGATGATGTCACACGGCGTACATCGAATCCCTGTAATTCCCATACCCGAAAGCATTTTGGGGGAGAGCATGATCAAGAATTATCTCGAGCAGCTGCGGATCCAGCGCTGGGACGACCATCGCTACTATCACCACAGCCGCATCAATCAGAGCCTGCACTTCGTCAGTGCGCTGAGCTTTCTCTTCGCCTATGTCTGGCTGTTCATCGATCCCGTGATCTCGGGGCTGGTCGGCTGGCTGGTCTCGATGACCTCGCGCCAGGCCGGTCACTTCTTCTTCGAGCCGCACGATTACGATCACATCAACCAGGCCACCCACGAGTACAAGGAAGAGATCAAGGTCGGCTACAACCTTCAGCGCAAGGTGGTGCTGATGGCGATCTGGGCGCTGTCGCCGCTGGTGCTGTTCGCCGATCCGACGCTGTTCGGCCTGTTCACGCCCTGGGCCAGCGCGACCGACTTCATGCGGCAGGTTGCCAAGATCTGGCTCGCGGTCGGTGCCGGCGGTCTTCTGTTCCGCACCGTGCACCTGTTCTTCATCCGCGACGTCGAGACCGGCCTCGTCTGGATGACCAAGATCCTGACCGATCCCTTCCACGATCTGATGCTCTATCGCAATGCTCCGCTGGCGCTGATGCGCGGCGAGCTGATGGACCCCGGCCTGCATCTCAACCCCGAGCACACGCTCGGCCTGATCGGTGAGCCCACGCTCGAAGAGCAGCACGCCTGAGCGCGCTGCTTCGACCGAACACTCCGATGTCTGATGGTTACGTCATGCCCGGCCTTGCGCCGGGCATCCACGTCCTGGGGATACTTTCAACGTGACACAGCGGAGCCGCGCGCTCTCTTCACCTCGCCCCGCTTGCGGGGAGAGGTCGAATTTGCGCGCGGCGCAAATTCGGGTAAGGGGGAGTCTCCGCGGGGGTGTTGCCAGCGGATGGTCCGCCAACTCTCACCGTCCCTGCGGAGACTCCCCCTCACCCCAACCCTCTCCCCGCACGCGGGGAGAGGGGGAGGCGCGGGCGGTGTTCGTGGCAGAGTGTGGAAAGACCTCAGCGCCCAAGACGCTTGGCCAGCATCTCCTTCAGGATCTGCCGCTTGATGCTCTTGTTGGTGAGCGCGCCATCGTGCCACCAGAAGCCGTCGGCTTCCATCTTTTCGGCTGCGCGGACGAAGCGCTCGGCGACTTCCATGAAGTCGGCGTCGGTGTAGTTCAGGCTGAAGATCAGCCGTCCGGTGCCGACCCAGCTCAGCGCCAGGCCCTCGGCGCGCAGATAATATTGCAGCATCCAGTTGTAGCGGGACGGCGTGGTGTATTTCACCGTCCAGATCGACGACAGGTTGGCGAACCGCACCGGCAGGCCGGCGTCGGTCATCATCTGGTTGAGCTTTTCGGTACGGCCGTTCCAGGTCTCCTCCAGGCCGTCATAGACGGCGCGGAAGTTCGGGCTGGCGAGGCGGCTCAGGAACTCGTCCATCGCCGTCATGACGTAGGGATGCGAGTTGAAGGTGCCGCGGGCGAAGCAGATATCGGCGGGGCGGTCGTCGCGGAAGCGGCGCATCAGCTCGCGTCTGCCGCAGACCACGCCGACCGGCAGGCCGCCGGCGAGGCTCTTGCCGTAGGTCACCATGTCTGCGCGCACGCCGAAATATTCCTGGGCGCCGCCGGCGGCGAGGCGGAAGCCGACGAAGACCTCGTCGAAGATCAGGACGATGCCGCGCTCGGTGCAGACCTCGCGCAGCTTCTTCAGCCACTCGGTGTAGGCCGCGCGGTCGAAATTGCCGCCGCGGGAGGAATCGACCAGCGAGGAATCGCCGGGTGCGTTGGCGTTCGGATGCAGCCCCTGCAGCGGATTGACCAGCACGCAGGCGATGTCGCGGCGCGTCTTCAGCACGTGCAGCGTCTTCTCCGACATCTCGGCGAGGGTGTAGGTCTCGTGCGCGGCGATGGGGTTGCCGACGCCGGGCTGCACGTCGCCCCACCAGCCGTGATAGGCGCCGGCGAAGCGGACGAGATGGGTGCGTTTGGTGTGGTAGCGCGCCAGCCGCACCGCCTGCATCACGGCTTCGGTGCCGGACATGTGGAAGGAGACCTCGTCGAGGCCCGAGATCTGGCAGAGCCGCGTCACGTTCTCGAGGATGACGGGATGGTAGGGGCCGAGCACCGGGCCGAGCGCATGCGCGCGCTTCTCGGATCCCTCGATGCACTCCTTGTAGAAATCGTTGCCGAAGATGTTGACGCCGTAGGAGCCGGTCAGATCGTAGGACGTGTTGCCGTCGACATCTGTCACGGTGACGCCGCTCGAGGATTCCATGAAGGTCGAGGTGCCCAGATGCTCGCGGACGAGGCGCGAGAACTGGAACGGCACGCGGTAGGTCTCGGTGAAGTGCAGGTCGGAGATGGTCTCCGCCGCTTCCTTCGTCATCGCACGCCCCTTGGGGTAGCGCTCGGCGTAAAGGCTGGCGAGGCGGAAGAACCCTTCCTTGCGCTGCGCCGCGATGTTCGCCGGCGCCCCGTCGCAGGAGAAATAATCGCCGAGGTCGAACTCGTAGAACGGGATCAGCCGCGCCACCCGGCGCGACATCTTGGAATGCCCGGAGAGCGAGCGATGTTTGGCGCGGGACAATTCAATCCGCGCTTTCAGCTTCGGGAAGGCGGCGGCAGCGGACGCTGCGGCGGCCACGGAAAATGAGAGAATCGGGAGTGTCGTTTCCATGACAACAAGCGCTAACCCTGCGAGCTGACAGATTCATGACAGTCAAAGCCCTCATCGCCTCTTTCACCCAGCAGGAAGACCTCAACTTCCTGTTGACCAACCGCATCCCCCGCGCGGCGCTGACCCGCTTCATGGGCTGGTTCTCCAA
>JAEWFG010000253.1 GCA_023388935.1 Pseudomonadota bacterium
TGATGCCGAAATTGATCGCCTTGGCGCGGCGGCGGACCTCGCTCGGCATGCCCTCGATCGGCACGCCGAACATTTCGGATGCGGTCATGGCATGAATGTCGAGCCCGTCCTTGAACGCCTGCTTCAGCACGGGAATGTCGGCGATCTCCGCCAGCAGCCGCAGTTCGATCTGCGAATAGTCGGCTGACACCAGCTTGTGGCCGGGCGTGGCGATGAAGGCGCGGCGAATCTTGCGGCCGTCCTCGGTGCGCACCGGAATGTTCTGCAAATTCGGCTCGTTCGACGACAGGCGGCCCGTCGTGGTCGCGGCCAGTGCGTAGGTCGTGTGGACGCGATGAGTCTGAGGATTGACGTAGGTCGGCAGCGCGTCGGTGTAGGTCGATTTCAGCTTTGAAACCTGCCGCCACTCCAGGATCTTCTTCGGGAAGTCGTAGCCCTGCTCGGCGAGATCATCGAGCACCTGTGCGGTGGTCGACCACGCTCCGGTTTTTGTCTTCGTGCCGCCGGATAGCCCCATCTTGCCGAACAGGATGTCGCCGATCTGCTTTGGACTGCCGACATTGACGGGTTCGCCCGCGATCTCCTGGATCTCGGCCTCGACCCGCGCGGCGGTCTGCGCGAATTCACCCGACAGCCGCGACAGCACCTGGCGATCGATCGAGATGCCGCGCCGTTCCATGCGCGCGAGCACTGCGACCAGCGGCCGCTCCAGCGTTTCATAGACCGCGGTCATGTGCTCGGCGACGAGGCGCGGTTTCAGCACGCGCCACACCCGCAGGATCATGTCGGCGCCTTCGGCCGACAACGGCGCGGCCTTGTCGATCGGCACCTGGTCGAAGGTGATCTTGCCCTTGCCGCTGCCGAGCAGTTCGTTCTCCTTCAGCATGGCGTGGCCGAACCAGCGCTCGGACAGCGATTCGAGCCCATGCGAGCCGCGGCCGGCGTCGAGCACATAGGAGATCAGCTGCGCATCGTCGGTGTTGCGCAAGCTGATGCCATGCTGCGCCAGCATGACGGACGTGAATTTGACGTCGAAGCCGATCTTGAGGATGCCGGCCGATTCCAACACTGGCCGCAGCGCGTCGATCGCGTCGGCATGCTTGACCTGATCGGGCGCGAGACCGGCGTCGAACAGGCCTGCGCCGCCGCCGGATTGCTTGTGCGCCAGCGGCACGTAGCAGGCCTCGTTCGGCGCCAGCGCCAGCGCGATGCCGCAAAAGTCGGCCTGCATCGGATCGATCGAGTTCGCACGGATCTCGATCGCGACATGGCCGGCATCATGGATGCGCGCGATGCAGGCGTTGAGCTCGGCGAGGGTCTTGATTGCCTGATATTTACCGCGATCGACCGGAAGCTTGCGCAACGCCTCCTCGCGCGCCGCGGCCAGCGAGATCGGCGCGCCCTTGAGGCTCGCAGTTTTGTCACCCTTGTCGCCGCCCGTTGCTGTCGCAGCAGGGCCGGCGAAGAGATCACCGGAGGCGTCGGGCGATTTAGCCTTCGCCGCACCATTACCGGCCTTGGCGCTGCTGTTGGTCGCATCGGCCGCGACATTGGCGGGGTCGATCTGCGAATAGTCGGCGACGCGGCGCGTCAGCGTCGTAAATTCCATCGCCTTCAGGAACGCGATCAGCTTGCGTGCATCGGGTTCGTGGACGGCGAGGTCGTCGAGCGGCACGTCCAGATCGACCTTGTCGTCGAGCAGCACGAGCTGGCGCGAGACCCGCGCCTTCTCGGCATTCTCGAGCAGCGCCTCGCGCCGCTTCGGCTGCTTGATCTCGGTGGCGCGGAACAGGAGTTGCTCAAGATCGCCATATTCGACGATCAGCTGCGCGGCGGTCTTGATGCCGATGCCGGGCACGCCCGGCACATTGTCGGTGGAATCGCCGGCCAGCGCCTGCACCTCGACGACCTTCTCCGGCGGCACGCCGAACTTCTCGATCACCTCGGGGATGCCGATGCGACGATCCTTCATGGTATCGTACATCGTGATCCTGTCGTTGACGAGCTGCATCAGGTCCTTGTCGGAGGACACGATGGTCGTGTTGGCGCCGCGCTCGCTCGCCTGCCGCGCATAGGTCGCAATGAGATCGTCGGCCTCGAAGCCGCCCTGTTCCAGGCAGGGCAGATCGAAGGCGCGCACGGCTTCGCGGATCAGCGCGAATTGCGGGATCAGCTCGTCCGGAGCGGGGGGACGGTGCGCCTTGTACTCGGGATAGATCTTGTTGCGGAAGGTGACCTCTGATTTGTCAAAGACGATCGCCAGATGCGTCGGCCGGTTGTCGTCGGGCATCTCGCGCAACAGCTTCCACAGCATGTTGCAGAAGCCGAGCACGGCATTGACCTGCAATCCGTCGGACTTGCGGTTCAGCGGCGGCAGCGCGTGATAGGCGCGGAAGATGTAGGAGGAACCATCCACCAGGAAGACATGGTCGCCCTTCCCGGCTGCTTTCGCCGCGACCGGTCTGGCAGCAGGCTTGTCGGCAGCGGGTTTGACGTCAGCCGTCGCCTTGGGCGCAGCAGCCTTGGTGTCAGCTTTGGCGGTGGTCTTCGGGGAGGTTTTGGGCATGGCCGCAATGTATGGATTTTTGCAGCCTTTGACAGCCTCGGGAGGGGGATTTTTGGGCGGATTCCCACACCTCTCGTCGTCCCGGACAAGCGCAGCGAAGCGGAGCGTAGATCCGGGACCCATAACCCCAGGGAGTAGTTTGGCGAAGACTCGTGGTTGCCATCTCCCGCCACAACCTCTCCCTGGGGTTATGGGTCGCGGCCTTCGCCGGGACGACGGCAGAGAGTGTTGCCGTGCCTATTCCGCCGCCTGCAACACCGCCCCGGACTTCTTCGGCGTGATCCAGAATGCGTCGGGCCGCTCGAACAGGAAGCCGGCATTGATCCGCAGCGCGGCCTGCCAGATCGCGAGCGATCCGATGACGCCGACGACGGTGACGATCAGCGACACCGTGCCGATGTCGGGAATGACGCCCGTGCGCAGCAGCAATGTTCGTGTCGTCGCCATAGGCAGGAAGAAGGCGAGATAGATCACGATCGAATGCTCGCCGCAGAAGCGCAGGAAGTTGCACCAATGAGCCCGCGCGAGCAGCGTGCCTGTCGTGATGATGGCGCAGGCGCCGGCGAAGCCGAGCACGAGCGACACGATCTTCCAGTCGCTGGC
This sequence comes from Pseudomonadota bacterium, assembly GCA_023388935.1. GTDB lineage: Bacteria > Pseudomonadota > Alphaproteobacteria > Rhizobiales > Xanthobacteraceae > Bradyrhizobium. The sequence continues at coordinate 3,170 of JAEWFG010000253.1, forward strand.
TCCGCACGCGACGAGACCGGCATTGACCAGCGCCCACGTCGCGAGCGCGGCGAGCGCAAGCGCAGGATGGCTGCGTGCGCGATCCGACAGCGCGAATACGTAAGGCGCAAACAGATAGCCCGAATAGAAAAAGACGAAGCGCGCGCAGAACTCGTCGATCGCGGTCCAGCCAGTCGCGATCCGCGCCGTCTCAAGTGCTGCCGCGACGAGCCAGATCGCGAGCGGCGGGATTCGTCGTGTCAGTTTTGTGACGACGAAGAAGATTGGCAGCAGATAGATGAACCAGAGCGTGCCGAATGGCTCGATGAAGGATTCCAGATACAGCAGGCCGACATCGCGCCAGCTCGTTTCCGTCGCAAAGGCGGGCGCCTTGAAGCCGAACTGGATTGTCACCCAAACGACATAGAAATAGGCGAAATGCACCACCTTGCGATCGAGATAGGTTCGCCAGTCGCGGTCAATCACCAGCGGCAGGAACAGGCCCGAAATCAGGAAGAAATCCGGCATCCGGAACGGCTTTGCGAAGGCCACGGCTACATGCATGAAACCAGTCTCGCCGGCGGCGAGCTCGACCCCCAGCACCGAATGCATCATCACGACCATGATGATGCAGATGCCCTTGGCGTAGTCGACCCAGTCGACGCGCGCGGCAGAAGGGGCCTTGGAAAGCCCGCCCGCAGCGATTGTGCCTGATGGTGCCATGGTGTCCCATTTCGAGGCTTGTTCTGCCCGGCTCTGTATGGAAGCGGGGCAGTGTGCAGCCTTGCGGTTTCCGACTTCTTTACCGGTTCAATTCGCGTGCCGGTTTTTGCATGCGGACTGTTCCCTCCCCTGAGGAAAATGTTAAACCGCCCCATGTTGGGGTTTCGTTAACCAAGCGAGAACAGGCTTTTTCATGCGAATCGCGATGATCGGCACGGGCTATGTGGGACTGGTGTCCGGGGCCTGTTTTGCGGATTTCGGTCACGACGTCACCTGCGTCGACAAGGACGAGAAGAAGATCGCAGCGCT
>JAEWFG010000309.1 GCA_023388935.1 Pseudomonadota bacterium
ATGGCGGGCGTGGCGTTCGCAGTTGAAGGTGATGGGTTGGCTTCGCAACCGAATCCTACGCCGCATCAGCGCTTTACACCACGCTCGCCAACCCCTCAGGCGCCCACTGGCGAATAAGACGGGCTAGTCCGCGGCAGCACACTGTTCGTTGACGGCGGCTGGACGGTTGTTGACGGCCCGCCGACCGGCTTGACCCAGCTGAACAAATAGTGCGGCCATCTGCCCTAAAGCCTGATGGCGTGAGGTTCGATATCCTGAATTTTTGAGGTGGTTGGCGCAGGGGTGAAGACATCAAGTGCTTGGCCGCTTGGCGCGCAGGCCGCATTGAAGGTTCGCGCGGCAGCTTTCTGATAGTTACGCTATCGTTCCGGCCAGAGGGATGCGTTGACGAAATAGCGGGTAGCTTGCCCAGTCATACATTTGTCATTGATGGCTTTGATCCTGCTGATCTGGCCTTCGACCGGACTGCGACCGTTGAGGGGTCGAACAGACGATCGAGCCGCGGTGCGATGCTATAGTCGGCATCGCTGCTCGCCCAGAATCATCCGCTGATCCGCGCCGTGCGGCGCGACGCCTGCAACAATGGTCAGCAAGCCGAGGCTCACGACGACCGCGCCTGCGATCCGCGCTCGTGGCGTTGGCGCAACCCCAGCCAGTTCCGGCGTCACGAGCGCTCCCTGCGCCTTCTCATCTCAACTGGGGATCCACGTGATGACCATGCCGGAAATTGTGCGTTGCGTGCGACAGCCGCGCCTATCAGACGTCCATGACGTGCTGTGGTTGATTTACCGGGCGTACTCTGCCCAAGCGAAGCGCCGGAAAATCTCTTCCTCCCGTGGCAGCGACGCGCCGCGCGACATTATCCATCAGTACCCGCTGGAACGGCGCGGCGATGAGGACGCGGTCTTGGTCATCGATGAGACCGGCTTTTTGAGACAGGGTGAGGCCTCGCGCGGGGTCGCACGCCAGTACACTTGCAAAGCAAGGGTATGCGAGGCGCAAGCGCAGCGGCGGCAGGCAGCTGCCGTTTATTACGGCTGTGCGATCGAAATGTGTCCTACCATTGTTTCAAATTGCGATCCGTATTCCGCCAGTTGCCGCAACAACTTACGGGGCGCCATTTAGCTCCCTTTGCGACGGTACGCGCCGGCCGCGCAGATAGCCGACGCCTGACCGTGCGTAGAGCGTATCGAGCTCGATCTTGAGCTTCGGGCCAGCGACGATCAGCGCCGCAATAGCCGTGTTGTGATCGCCAGCGTGCGCCGCCAGCGCGGCATCCGTGGCGGCTTGGACTCATCAAGCTGATCGAGCGCAAGTGCATCAGCGGGCGTGTTAGCGAGCATGAATTGGCATCCTGTTCTAAGAGACGGAAGCCTGATGCTCCGTTGCGCGCCTCGCGTGGGTCAATCAGTGCGTGCAAATTTGATCTGTGACTCGTCACAGCAGAGTCCTTGCAATCACGAATTGTTATAAATCGGCGTAGATGTAACAAAGAGTGATCAATGAAGGGGCAATTTTCTTGCCGCATATTGGACGTACCTGCCCAGCTGTTTCGGATGCTGCAACATTTGTATCATTGGCTTCAGAAGTCACGCGGCAACGGCATAACACGCGATTTTTCCCTTGTTTTAAAGGATTTCCACGCTCTCAGAGTTAGTGCAACTTTGCGATCATATGACTCTTGGACTAATTTGCGATACAACCTGTCAAGCCCTTATTTTCGGCCTCAATTCCACCGGCTCGGAACCCGCTCGACAGGCCGCGAAGCCCCGTCATCATTGGGCTTGACAATAATGCAAAATTTGCAACATCGCGCTCGATTCGACTCGCAACCTCGTTTCCATGTTTGCAACCTCTGAGTGCGCGTTGACTTATGCCGTCGCACGGCGCTGACTTGCCGTCGCCGAAAATCCGAAACCCAGGAAATTCGGCGAACGAATCCCTGGGTGCCAGCTTTCCAACTCGATCGAGGAGTCCGTGAAAAATTCTGGCGGCCTGGATTCCAGGAGCGGCGGGATTTTTGATGCTTCCTCTCGAGGAACAACACGGACAGACCGAACACCGCGCTATCGCGAGCGAGCGCTCGGAGAAGCGCGTGCTCGCTCGCGATGTGCGCTCCCGCAAAAAGTCTTCCGACAGCCCGGAGATGAAGGCATTCCTGCGCGACCTCCCAACCGAGGAGCGCAAGGCTGTGCGCGCGTTTGCTCGCGCGGCCAACCTACAGATCGAGATTGACGAGGCCTACGAGGCTGTCGGCCGCGCCCCCGAAGAGCGCCGCCGCGGAGTTCCGGAGAGCGCGACCAAGCGCCAGCGCTGGCTCGTTAATCAAGACGAATATCGCCGCGCGACAGAGGCTCTTTACGGCGACTGCCCGTGGTCGCCGCAGGGCCCGAATGCGCTCCAGACCGTCTGGGACCGCATCTATGATCGCGGCTACGTGTGGCACGGATCCGACGTTATCGCCAAGGAGACCGGCGACCCGAAGGCCGGATTGATCAACGGCAAGTATTTCCAGTACGGGTTTGTCGAGAAGGGCTTCCGCACAGCTCTGGAGCCGTTCCTGCTGCGCATTCTTGAGGCGGTTCCGTCGCTGCGCGCCAAATACGAGCTGGACGAGACCGGCAAGATCAAGCGCGACAAGGCCGGCAAGCGCGTCAAGCGTGACCGCGTGCCGCTGCGCTCCGGCCCGCGCAACGACGACCGCCGCTACTACAACACAAAATGGGCGGCGATGGATGGCACGTACATCTGCACCCACGGACTCAAGACGCTGATCCGCGTCGACATCGACGCCGATTTTGCCGACGACAAGACCCTTCATTCGAAGCTGGTTTACTTGGTCCGCGAAGGCAAATTGCCGTGCTTGCCTCACATTGTCGTCTGGGTTTTCGATGACCGATATCCTGGCAAGGTCCTGCGTCCGCACCTGATCTGGTTCCTGCCACGTCGCCGCGGCGTCTGGGGCACTGGCCGCCAGGACGCGCTCTACAAGGCCGTCGTCAAGGGCCTGACCGCCGGTTGCTCCGAGATCGGCAGCGACATGAACGGCTGCGACAACCCGACCGACTTCAAGAACCCGCTGTCGCCGCACACGCACTACCGGATCCCAAATCGCACCGTATTCCCGAGCCTCTCCGAAATGGCAGAGGCGATGGACCTGCGCGGCTCGCTGGCGACGGTCGAACGCCTGCTGGCCACCAAGTTCAAGATCGATGAGTCCCTACTGTCCATGGGCTCTCAGCGCTTCTGGAAGTGGGCATTTTTCGAGGTTTTCGAGATCGCCTGCAATGTCCACCTGGCCGGCGGGTTCGACCCGCGCGCCGAGGGATACGACGCTGAGAGTTTCAAGCAGCGCCTGATCGAGCTAGCCTTGATCAAGCTCGATGCTACTCCGGCTGAGTTCAAGCCGAAAACGAGCCGTGAGCGCGAGAGCGCTCGTCGTGCCATCGAAACCCGCGCCGAGAGCGTGGTCGAGCGGTTCGACCCGGAACAGCTCAAGCCTGGTGCTGATCGTGGCGCCTGCGCCGCTGCTGGCCTGATCAAGTGGTCAGACGATACTTCGACCCGCAAGTCCGCTGGCGGCCGCTACGGTAGCTCCAAGCGCCAGGCCAACTCCAAGGCCGCGATCATCGAGGCGTACAAGACCGCTATCGCCGCAGGCGACGAACTGACTAACGTCTATATCGCCAAACTGGCCATCCGCAGCGCCGACACCGTCAGCAAATACGCCCGCGAGTGCTACCAGATCGCCATGGCCGAACTGCACGCTGAACAGGCGACCAGCGAACAGGCAGCAGACCATACCATCGAACGGGTGACAGACGCCCCTTCGGTCGACATGACGAACGACGACACGGAGACCACCCAGTCGAACGACAGCCAGGACAACACACGCGAAAACCATGCGATCGAAGGCCGAACTAAGTGTAGGGAAGGGGCTACACCTACGTACGCGATCCAGAAGACAACTGGTCTGATCCTCAACAGAGAGGATTGGATGACGGATAGGCAGTGGTTTGAACGTCGGAATTGGTGGGTTAACCGGCCATACCGGAATGAAGAGCTTCATCCGGAACAGACAACCTTTGCCCGGTGGAAACAGCATATTTCAGTCGGGCAGTCCGAAATTAGTTGGTCATCCGGCTATGAGTGGCAGCCGGTCGTGAAAGCTGTCGTGGATGATGCCGGAGTCCATCAGATGGATGGAATCCCTGCGATGTCCGGTCAACCGATGGTCTTCAGTAATGGAAGCTAGTCGCTCTTCAGCCAGCATCGGGTATCCGGTCAACTCTAGATCTTCAGCCTTGTAAGCCGACGACAGGAAGGCAGGAAACTGGATGGCTTGCCGGTCCCGATAGCCGGCGGTTTGTTGAGACTCTTCTCCTGAATCGCTTTGGTCTTGCCGGCTCTGATACGACGATCCGGATATGAGCAAGCGTTTGACCATCAAAGATCAGGTCGATGCGATCGACAATGAGGCTGCGGTAGAGTTCGCCCGTACGGGCAATTTCTCGCGCCGTCAGCGCGTGCGTCCGAAGCAGCATCCGAAGGTTACCGCGGCCAAGGCCCGTAAGCGCGCTGCCGCCTGGCGTCAGCGCAATGACGCGGAGCGCAGGCCTGAAATCGCAGGCGTGGCGATGGCGATGCTGCGTTCCTGGCTGCGCACGTTCGAGGTTAACTTCGACGCTGCCGACGCGCAGGAACAGAAGTTGGTCGGTGGTATGTTGACCGACCTGGCCGGTCAGGGATTTTCCGTCGATCAGATCGTGCTGGTGTGCAAGCGCTACACCGATCTTCCACTGATCGGACATCGACGGCGACGGCACTTGGATTATCCGTACCATCGAGCGCTCAGTCGGGCGTCCGATCCGGCCCCACCTCATGAGCGTCGAGATCGCCGAACAGCGGGGGCAAGTCTCGCCGAAGAAGGCTTCGCCCGCGCGATGTCCTCCCGACTCCGGCATCGCCGGTCTTGCCGCCTACCTGGAGGGTGAGGGGGCTAAAATTCTAGAGCAGGAAGAGCTCGATCCGGTACTTCCAGACCTCTCGGCCGTAGACAGAGACCTCTCGGGGGCTGAGAGGTGGGTCGAGGGGGCGCCCGACGAGGCCACTCTCGTCGGAGAAAACGGGGCTTCCAGCGACTTTTAGGGGCTCGCACGGGTGCTTGATCGTCTTCGCCTGAACGGACCGGCGTTCACAGCCTGGTCTGGCGACTCGATCCGGAGGCCTGACGAAGCAGCGAACGCGCCTTAGCTTCCCATAGCTTCCGGGTGGCGAAAATGCGGGTGTCTGGGGGCTCCGTTGTCGCCTGCCGGCGGAAGAGCCTCGCGCGGTGCATGCCACGACAGACCGCCTCGTTGGCATGTTCGCGCTTGAATGCCGCTTCCGAAGCGCTGTTTGCCGACGAGAATGGCCTTGTAGCCAATGGGCCGCAGCATGACCACAGCCGGGTCGGGCGTGGCCCGCCAGTCAACACCTCGATAGAAGCTCCCGCAGCGCCGAGCGAAGAAGGGCCCCGGCTCGATCGAGGTCGGGGCCCAAGTCCGGGAGGAAGGAGGTCGACTATTTGCCGAGCCAGACCTTGGGAGCCTTCTCGGCGACCATGGCTGCGCGGGCATCGATCTCGGCCTGAGTGATGCTGCTGACGGGGTGGTCGATGACCACCGGGATCAATCCCTCCATGCCGATCGCGGTCCGGGTCAGCACGGTTTCCTTCTCGAACTCCGTGGTGATGATGGCGGCCGACGGCAGGCCGAGCTTCTCGAGTGTTACCGAGTCCCGGATGCAGCAGGAGCAGCAGGATCCGCAATCGCCGATGGCAGTCAGAACGAGGTCGTTGTTCGCTGCGATCTCGGCGATCAGTTCCGGCTCGGCGTCCTTCGAGAAGGATCCCTTCACGTAAGAGCTATGGACAACCGTATCAACGAAATCCGTGGGGTAATCAGAGCGTTGCGGGTCAGCATGCGTGAGGCCGAAGCCATCATGCATGAGCAGATCAACCGGGATGAGGACTGCACCTTCGTCGCGCAGGAGATCCTGAAAATGCGCACAGTCATGAGCGGCCTGGCTACGGAGCGGGCCGTTCTGGGTGACACCGATCCCATCGTCGTCGCCAGCCTGTTCGTGCCACGCCGATCGCCGGTACCGCCGAGGCCGGTGAAGCGTCGCCTAGTGCCGCCGGGATCAGGGCTTCGCCTTCTCGCGAGGTAGCTGCAGGATGCCGTGGATAACCTTCGGCGGTTTCCGCGCTGTGGGTGATGGGGACCGCTTCCGCGTCAAGGACGCGAGCGGGTTCCTGATTTGCTCCGTCGTCCATCGGACAGAAGGATCAAGACCGAATTCGCGATGAGGGAGGGCGCCCAGACGAGTGCGAGACCTAAAGCGGCGATTTCCGATCCTCCAGATTAAGGTCTATGACGCAGAGACGAGATCGGGTCAGGAAGTTCTGCTTGCGTGAGGTGGAGCGGTAGCTTTCCGGTGCGGCTTGAGCCGCACCTCCACGCGAGAAACCAATTAGCAGAGCGCACTGGTCGATCGCTATCTCGGCAGGCAGACGACCCGTCAGCGCCAAGTGCCAGCGGCCCGACTCGAAGTTCGCTTAAATCGACTCGATTCTGCCTTACGGGCACAGCTGGGTGAACACTCAGTGGCCGGTCAGAGCCAAGAACTCCCCCGACGCGTGGCTTAATGAGACGTCCCGTATCTACCGCGTGATAGTGCCTCTCGATTTCGGGATAGAATGATCGTAGGGCAATGTGGTCCTCAAGCAGCACTGCTAATTTGCTAGCGAAAACGATGGGCAGAATTCCGCCTCGGTAGACGTCACTGCGTTCATGAGCGGGCGTCCTTGGCCCTGATCGCGGATGTGAGGAAGCGTTTGTATTCGGTGTCAGATTTCGGGTTTGGCACGCCGTTTTTGCCACCGTAGCGGCCACGGTTGCGCGTTGATCGTGGATCTGCAGGAAAACGCAGTGACCGAAGGGGAAGAAGGCGGCTTTCACGACCTCGTCACGGCTCTCGCAACTTCGTGATCGCGCCAAAGCGCTCGAGCAGATCATCAGTCGTGGTACAATCAGCTTGAATAGAAGAGGAGCCTGGCCATGAAGAAGATCGTGATCGCTACGACCTTTGCTGCCGTTGCTCTTGCCGCCTATCCTGCGGCCGCATGCGACTGGAACCGTCAGGCAAGCGCTAAGGATCCTGCTGTCGCCTCCGCCACCCCTTCCTCAACTGTTGGACAGGCCTCAGCGGCCCAGCCCACGAGCGTTGCTTCAAAGCCCGCGCAAGAGTCGGCGCCGGTCGTTTTGATCACTGACCGCCACTAGGCGCGCCTGCGATCCTTTTCATCGTGCGGTCGGCGAGCGATGAACGGGCCTGCCGTTGCCGGCTTTGTGATGTTCGTCGCCTCCAGTCCGATCATCAGGCGCATCGGAAGGGCTGACGCCGCAATCCGCATCTGCGGCTTCAGGGCTGTTGATCTGGATCAGGAAAAGCTGCCTCCGCATCTCGGTAAGGCGCGCGCGGCAATACTCTCGGTACAAAAGGTCGAAAATAAGGGGCATGAACGCGCCCTCCGTCGCTCGAATGGGTGCCCCACTGTGTTTCGGCGAGGGGTCTCGCCCATGATCGGCGCGGGGTCCCATCATTCCGTTTCAATAAAATCAATGGCCTAAAGGGGGCACGACGACGCCGACGGGGGTATTTTTCGATCAGCATTCACAGCTCGGACATCGGGCGGGCTGTTCGTTGATCGATTGAATCCACGCGTCGCGCTCAAGCGGTCGACGCGACTCGCGGACCTCTTGGGGAGACCGCACGGCTCATGAAGACCTTGCTGCTGCTCCTGATTTATATGCTTGCTGTGGCGCGAGGAGCGATCGCGCAAGATACACCGGAAGACACCCAATGCGTCCGCGAACGCGCCGCCATGGTCGAGACCATCCGCGCTTACGCCCGGTCCTACGTCAGTGTCTCGGGACAGCAGGGGCTGTCGGAGAGGGTCCTTGAGGTCATGGGGCAAACGCAGCGTCATCTGTTCGTCCCTGAGCGGTTCTGCTCGATCGCATACGCAGACGGGCCGCTTCCGATAGGCCTCGGCCAGACGATATCGCAGCCGTACATCGTCGCCTTGATGACCGAGCTCGCTGACGTCGCGCCCGATAATGTTGTGCTCGAAGTCGGTACGGGTTCGGGCTATCAGGCAGCGATTCTTGCGCACCTGGCGCGAAAGGTCTGCACCATCGAGATCATCCCGCAATTGGCCGAGGCGGCCGCCAAGAC
>JAEWFG010000322.1 GCA_023388935.1 Pseudomonadota bacterium
TGACCACATGCCCACAGCAACAGCAGCAGACAGAGTTTCTGGCAGCGTGATAGAGAAGGATCAGGAGCGGGCAGTTTCCAACTAAGAAATCAGCTCAAGTGGTCCCGCTCCGCGGGTCCATTTCAAGGGATCTCGGCGGGCAAAAGGGAATGCCGCCGAATTAGGAAGATAGCTCGCCATCAACCGCCGAGCTTCCGCATCACTTGCGATCCGGCTCCTTGGCCGGCGGACCGCTCTTGTTTCCCGGCAGACCCTTGATGTTTGAAGTGTCCTGCTGCTGGACCGTCGGATTCTGCTGGTTCGAGCTAGAGCCGGCGCCGACGGTCTCTCCCGGCTTGGCCGCTGGACCATTCTTGTTGCCAGCGTGGCCGGCTATGCCGGCCCCCGAGCTCTGCGCGCTCGGAGCGCCGGAGACGTCCGGCTTCGTGGTCTGGGCAAGTGCGACCGGGGCGGAAAGCGCCAGAGCAAAGACCAGCGCGCTCGCAATGGACCTCATGGTGAATCCTCCTCTGAAGGAAACTGGAAGCGCAGGTTGCGGCTACCTTGAACTCGAACGCCGCGTTGCCTCGCGCGTTCCTGCCATCGGCGGCGAGGCCGTTCTTCTTTGCGCTGGATCATTAGCCGCCGGCCTCGTCCTGGGATGGGCGGGCGGCGTCTGCCTGAGCCTCTTCTCCCTGCCGCGACCGCCTTGGCGCGCTCCTCGCAGCGGGCGCGCAGCTCCTCCAATTCGTCGGCGGAGAGCTGCTCTAGCGACGAACGAATTCTGGACGCTCCATGAGCTCATCTAGCTTGACCTGGATCGCAGCGCTGTCCTGTTCTGTGAGTTCTGGATCAGGAAGCCATCAGAACGGTCACGATTGTCGTGCTGTTTTGATGACGAGCTGCCACGTATCGGAGAACCGGAACAGAGGTTCCGTAACGGCCCAAATGGCGATGACCGCGCAGGCCAAGACAAAGGCCCCCGATGCCCGGTCGGCCGCTTGCGAGGCCTTGTTTGCGATGAACGCGAACCCGGTGCCGCTCGCTTTCCTGATGGCGCATGCAATCCTCCTTCTATCGAACCGTAGCCAAACGCCCTGAACAGCGCCCTCACGGGAGGAGTGGAGACGCGGGCGTGCCGAGGTGTTCGGAGGCGACCGAGAGGCGGGCAGGCCTGGCGGCGAGAAGCCGCCGATAGTGGGCCTCGTAGCTGCGTGCCATCCGGCCCGAGGTGAACCGCTCTTCGAACCGCGCCCGGACCTTGCGCCGGTCGATCCGCGCCAGCTCATTCACCGCCCGGACCGCCTCCGCTTCGTTCTCGACGATGAAGCCGGTCACTCCTTCGTCGATGACTTCCGGTACCGATCCGGCCCGATAGGCGATGACCGGAGTGCCGCACGCCATCGCCTCGATCATCACCAGGCCGAACGGCTCCGGCCACTCGATCGGAAAAAGCAGGGCCGCAGCGTCCGAGAGGAACGGCTGCTTGCCGCGTTCGTCCACCTCGCCGAGGAGCTCGACCCGAGTCCCGTCGATCTCCGGCTGGATATGCTTCTTGAAGTAGCCGGTTTCGCCGCGAGGCACCTTCGCGGCGATCCGCAACGGCATGCCGGCCGCCCGCGCGATCCGGATGGCGGCCTCGGGCCCCTTGTCCGGCGTGAGCCGTCCGAGGAAGGCAAGGTATGACCCGGGAGCGTAGGATGGCCGATACAAGCCGGCCGGCAAGCCGTGATACACGGTCTCGCACCAGTTCGCCTCGAGCGGAGCGCGCTGGTTGTCGGAAATCGAGACGAAGCACGCCTCCCGAAACTGTCGAACCACCTCGCCGATGCCAGGCAAGTCAAGGCGTCCGTGCAGCGTGGTGAGGAATGGGATCCCGCAACGGCTGAGCGCCGGCAGGTGCAGCCAGTCGATGTGCGCATGGATAACGTCGAACTCGCGAGCACGGCGCGAGACCGCTTCGATCAAAAGCGTGCAGGCCGTGCTCGGGTCGACGCGCGGGCGCCCGAGGCGCAAGGCGCGCGGCCACACCGCATGCAGTTCTCCGCGCGTCCTGGAATCGCCGCTCGCGAACAGGGTCACCTCGTGGCCGAGGTCGACCAACTCGTCGACCAGCCAGGCCACGACCCTTTCCGTACCGCCGTAAAGTTTCGGGGGAACGCTTTCGGCCAACGGAGCGATCTGGGCGATCCGCATCGGCATCCGCCCCTCAGCTCTCCGCGACGGTGCGCGAGCTTGCGCATACCAGCAGAAGGCCGGCGACAAGCGCGATCAGGACCCTTCGAACCGATAACTTGGTATGTCCGTGCGCTCGCCGGCGACGCGCGAAAACCGTTCTCATGGTGCCTCGCAAACCGTTCGCGGTGACGCGGCGGCTTTCTTCCTGTACGTAACGCGCGGTGTCCGATCGCCTCGCTAGGCGACCGGCACCCCATAATAGTCGTCGATCGAGCGCCTCGTTTGCGCGTCCCAACTCCAGCTGCTCTCGTCGGCGTATTTTGGGGCGCCGCGGAGCTGATCCTGGGTGACGCCGGCGACGTATCCGCCGAGGTTCGTGTCGTACTTCAGCGTTTGCCACGGCAGAGGGTAATGATCATCCCCGATGCCGAACAGGCCGCCGAAGCTGAGCACCGCGTAGGACACCTTGCCGCTGACCTTGTCGATCATAACGCGCTCGATGTAACCGACTTTCTGCCCGTCGTGCCCGTACACGTCCGTGCCTTCGACCTTGTCGCTTCCAATGAGACTGGCGGTCTCCCGATCTTCCATGGCCATGTGGACCTCCTGGAGTTTGCTGTTTGGCGGTCAACGGAAGCGGCATCGCATCGTTCCTTAAGCAGCGATCGGGTGTCCCTCGTAAGAGTCCGTGCGGCCTTCGAAGATGTCTGTGGAAATCGGCGCGGATATTTATCGGCTCTGCGTGGTGCCGGGGCTACTTCTGACCCCACGGTACCTGGGCATTCGAGTTGTTCGGGTTCTTCTTGTTGGCCTCGTGATGCCCGAACATCCAGCCGCAGCGCCAAGTTTGCCATGCCGGCCATGTGGCCAGCAGCTCCTCCGAACCGGAGCCCTTCGGCCGTCATTGCGCGACTTGACGCCCGCATCCGGACTCGAGCACCGAAAACGCCGTGAATCGCGTGTTTTTCCGATACCTCGTGGACCTGTATTGTGCCACCCCGGTGCCCCGTCCCGGGAATCGATGTTTCAGGATCCGCCAGATCTGGCAGTCATGGCCGAGGCCTTGAGCCGGTCGGCCGACTACCGGGTGCTGCGCCGCCTGATCCCGCGGCCCACGTCCCAGCCGACCATCAGGCAGGATTACAGGACGGCATCCTGCTGGACACGGAGATGACCGGCCTCGATCACGCGAAGGACGAGATCATCGAGCTCGGGATGGTCAAGTTCGATTACACGCAGGACGGGCGGATCGTCGGCGTCAGAGGCACGTTCTCCGCCTCAACGAGCCGAGTACGCCGATTTCCGCGGAAGTGACAGCACTCACCGGCATCACCGACGAAATGGTTGCCGGTCAAGTCCGGAGCGCGATGGATTCACGAAATCAAATTCGACGGCTACCGCGTCCAGGTCCATCTCGCGAACGAAGCGGTCAAGGTCTTCACCCGTCGCGGTCACGACTGAACCGGCCGTTTCAAGGTCGCCGACGATGCCTGGTACATCAAGGCCGGATCGGCAATCGTCGCCGGTGAGGTCGTGGTCCCGGCGGCCGACGGCACGACGAATTTCTCGGTCCTTCAGAACGAACTCAAGGGCAGGTCCACCAGTATCGTTTTGGTCGCCTTCGACCTTCTGTACCTCAACGGCCGCGACCTGCGGAAAGCTGCCGCTCATCCGACGGAAGGCGGAGCTCAAGAAGATCATCGCAGGCACCGAGATCCAGTTCAGCGAAAGCTTCGAGATTGAAGGTCGCGAGATATTCGCGCACGCCTGCAAGATCGGCCTGGAGGGCGTGGTCTCCAAGGTCCGCGACAGCGTGTACGCCAGCGGTCGGGGTAACAACTGGTCAAGAAGACCTGCGCGCGGCGCGAGACCTTGACCATCGCGGGCTTCGCGCTGGACGAAGGCGAATGGGACGGGATCTACCTCGGCCGGCGAAAAGGCGAGGACCTCGTCTACGCAGGCAGGGTCGCCACGGCTTCGACAAGGCCTCAACCGCGGAGCTGCGGAGACGGCTAGAGCCGCTCGTCCGGAAAACCCAACCCTACGCGAAACGGATCGCCCACAAAGGTGTCTGGGTCGAGCCGAAGCTGCTGGCGGAGATCGAGTACCGGGCCAAGTCGGCCGAAGGGAAGGTCCGCCACCCGTTCTTTAAAGGGTTGCGAGAAGACCTGTGACCAGGGTGGCCTCGAACCAAATCGGCGATTCCGGAATGACACCCATGCAAGGGGAGACAGGAATGCCCAACCTCGTAACCCTGCTCGTCGAAGACGACCCGCTGCAGCGGGAGATCATGTCCGACCTGCTCCGGGATGAAGGTTTCGAAGTTGTCGAGTGCGCGACGGCCGAAGCGACGGAGCTCATCGTGGCTTCGACCGGACCTGAGTTGCAGGCGCTGGTCGCCGATCAAAACCTAGCCGGCAACATGATCGGATCGGACCTGGCCGAACACGCGCGAGGGTGCCACCCTTCGCTCAACATCATCGTGATGTCGGGCACCGTCGTCGATCGCCTGCCGGCGCGAACGCTCTCCCTGCAGAAACCCTTTGTTCCCCGGGAACTTCTTCATGCGGTCAGACACTAACGGGGCGCGTCGAGCAAACGCTTAGCCGAGCACATAGAGCACTCCCTCGAATCCGACGGACATTAGAAGGCGGAGCTCGCGATAAAAAGGTGTGCCATTGTCCACTTACGGTTCCTGGCCGGAACAGAGATCATTGAGAAATTTGCTAAGGAAAAGCGTGATCGCCCCTCTAACCTTTGTTGTATCGAAGCGATCTCCGCAGGCGTACCTTCAATCATCACCGCACGGCTCGTGGCAAATATCGGTGATGAGAGCATGCGCTCCCGCCTTCCTCACACGGAAAGGAGCAGCGCCATGCAAAAGCGGCGTCGTTTCAAGCAGATTACCACTCTTCATGAGCGTCTGGAGAAATTCGCCATCGATTGTCGAGAGGCGGCCAGTAAGTTGCCGGCAGGATTAGACCGGGACGCCATGCTCAGGCGAGGTCGCCAAGCCGACACAGCGGCGCATCTTGATGACTGGTTGTCATCACCCGGCCTCAAGGCGCCAACATAAAATCGGACGGTGAGGGCGGATGTAACCCCATCCAAAGGCCCTTTCAGGGGCCTTTGTCGTTTGAGGAACGTCTTCGAAGACCGGTCGTTCTCGCTGTATGGGTACGTATATTGCGGTTCTGATCAGCTCATTTTTGATCGCCATGATGGCGTGCCTCGGGTCGTTGAACTGGCCGGCGAGCCGCCAATGTTGATCCTAAATGCCGAATTTGTCGTGGTTTGGGATGGGTGTGCGAAAACCACCCAGAACGTCCCTGGCTGGACGAGGGCGATGGATGCCAATGCGGGGCGGGGATGAGGTGTGAGTGCCAGGACAACGATGAGGAACAGCCCGCGATCCTGGAGATCACGGTGCGGCATCACTAGCTGCCAGCGCTCGAAATTCGGCCGCATCCATAGCATCATCCGGACGCGCATTCGGTCCGCTAGTTCGACCACATGGACTGGGGCATCGAGATCGCCCGCAAGGGCGGCGTCTCGGCCGACCGCGTCTTAAATGCGATGGCGTTCCGAAGATCATCGGGAGCGGAACGGCGCCGCTTTCCTGCCCGCGCCACCGATGCCGCGGGCGCAAGATCTTGCTCGAGGGAACGGTGCTCGCTGTCGCCGCCGATCGCGGACACCACTTCCGCAAGTCGCGATCTTCCAAGTTTCATTCGAGGAACTTACCGCCAAGCAGCGCATTTCTTGGGCATCAATGGCTCATGGAAGGAAGCGAGATGGCAGAAGGATTCGCACAAACGGCGGCAGAGGAGATCGTCGAACCTTCGGTTGCCGGCGTGTCTTGGGCGGCTGTATTAGCGGGTGCCGCGGCTTCGCTCGCCATAACCCTCGTCCTGCTGTCCTTCGGCATGGGCATGGGCTTCGCGGTCGTGTCGCCGTGGGGCAATTCCGGCGTGTCGGCGACGACGTTCAAGATCGGCACCGGTCTCTACTTCATTGTGATGGCGATGTTGTCGTCTTCGATCGGCGGCTATCTCGCCGGGCGTCTCCGGTCGAAGTGGGTCGGCGTCCACACGACCGAGGTCCAATTCAGAGATACTGCCCACGGTTTCCTGGCTTGGGCGGTCGCGTCCGTGCTCGGAGCGGTGCTGCTGGCCTCGCCCGCCAGCACGCTTCTCGGCAACGCCCTCAGCGGCGGCACCCAAGGCGCGGCAAGCGCAGCGAACTCGGGACCGATGGCGGGTTACGTGGACACGCTGCTCCGTCCCAACGATCCGCTCGCACAGGCGCAAGGACAATCCGATCCGCGGCCAGAGATGGTGCGTCTGTTGACCACCGACTTCCGTACCGGAAGCGATGTGAACGCGAACGACAAGGCCTACATCGCTAAAGTGGTGGCCGCGCGCACTGGCCTCAGCCAAGCCGATGCCGAGAAGCGCGTGAACGACGTCGTGACCCAAGCCAAGGCCGACCTTGATGCCGCTCGTAAGGCTGCGATGCAAACGGCCATCTGGTTGACGCTGTCGCTGTTCATCGGTGCATTTTCCGCGACCCTCGCCGCGCTGGAAGGCGGCGGACTTCGGGACGGAACATGGGGAAAGAAACGCTACGCGACCGCTCAATCATCACTGGCAAGAAACTGAGGAGATGCAACCATGCCCATTCTGCTTTGGCTCGTCGGAATTCCGATCCCGCTGATCATCCTGATCATGCTTCTGCGCTGACATCACGGCCGCCGTGCGCTTTAAGCTAAGCGTGCGGCGACCACCTTTTCCGCTTCCCTTGGGCCCTTGCGACGCGACGGCCGACAACGATCCACACCGGCGCTTGATCAGGATGCGCCCGGCGTTGCGGCGGAGCATCTCGTTGCCGACAAGGTGGACCAGATACAATGTTCCGGTGATGTTGGTGTCGACCAGGTGTTTCACCCTGGCGAAGTCCTGTTGGGAATGCCTTGCCGAGGCCGACGCCGACATTGGCCAGCAGCGCGTCGATCGGCCGATCGCCCACCGCGGCACACAGCGCGTCGACCCCCTCGGTGGAGGAAGATCGGCCTGGACCGACTCCGCGCCGCCGCCGAGTCGGCGCAGATCGACGGCAACCCGATCGATCTCTGGCTCATTCGCAGCGATGACGAGGTTGAATCCTGCCTGAGCGCAGCACTGTGCGAGTTCCAGACCGATGCCGGTGGAGGCGTCGGTGACGACGGCAAGTTGATTGGAGGGGCATGGCATATGTCCTTGAGATGGCTCAATCAACGCCGCCGCAGTCTCGTTCCTACCGGTGCGCCCAGGAAGAAATGCACGCCGCTTAGCAACCATCATTCATTCTTGGATTTAAGTGCCAACTGGTTCAGCCGAGAGGATGGTCGATGAAGGCGCTAGTTTGGCACGGCAAGGAGGACATTCGCTGCGACACGGTCACCGACCCTGAGATCCAAGACCCGCGTGACGCCATCATCAAGGTCACGAGCTGCGCGATCTGCGGCTCCGACTTGCATCTGTTCCACAATTTCATTCCCGGCATGCTGCCCGGCGACATCATGGGCCACGAGACCATGGGCGAAGTGGTCGAGGTCGGCTCCGGCGTCGACGGCAAGCTGAAGAAGGGCGACCGCATCGTCGTGCCCTTCACCATCATCTGCGGCGAATGCGACCAGTGCAAGCGCGGTAATTTCTCCGTCTGCGAGACTACCAATCGCAAGAAATACCTCGCCGACAAGGTGTTTGGGCACGCCACTGCCGGTCTCTTCGGCTACACGCATCTGACCGGCGGCTATCCCGGCGGCCAGGCCGAATATCTGCGCGTGCCCTATGCCGACGCCACCCACATCAAGGTGCCCGCCGGCATTCCCGACGAGCAATTGCTGTTTCTGAGCGACATCTTCCCGACCGGCTGGCAGGCCGCCGTGCAATGCGACATCGAGCCGACCGACACCGTCGCGATCTGGGGCTGCGGCCCCGTCGGACAGATGGCGATCCGCAGCGCCATCCTGCTCGGCGCCAACCAGGTGATCGCGATCGATTGCCTGCCCGAACGGCTCAGCATGGCAGAGGCCGGCGGCGCCACCACGATCAATTTCGAGACCGAGAGCGTGCTGGAGCGGCTCCAGGAGCTGACCGACGGCAAAGGCCCGGAGAAATGCATCGATTGCGTCGGCATGGAATCGCATGTGATGGCCTCGCTGCCCGACACCCTGCTCGACCGCGCCAAGCAGATGGTGATGGCGGAGAGCGACCGGCCTCATGTGCTGCGCGAGATGATCTATGTCTGCCGTCCTGGCGGCATCATCTCGGTGCCGGGCGTCTACAGCGGCTTGTCCGACATGCTGCCGATGGGCGCCTTCATGAACAAGGGCCTGACGATGCGCACCGGCCAGACCCACGTCAACCGCTGGACCGACGATCTGCTTCGCCGTATCGAGGACGGCGAGATCGACCCGTCCTTCGTCATCACCCACACCGTCCCGCTCGAACATGGACCGGAGATGTACCAAGTGTTTCGCGACAAACGCGATTCCTGCGTCAAGGTCGTGCTGAAGCCCTGAGGAGCAAACCCATGTTTCATTTCTCCAACATCGTGCTCGCCAAGGGCGACCCCAAGATTATCGAGGGCGGCCCGAGCCTGAAGCAGCCCGTGGACCAGTTCGCCCGCGCGCTCGGCTGGTTCAGCATCGGACTCGGCGTGGTTGAATTGTTCGCGCCGCGGCGTGTCACGGAAACGCTGGGCATGGAAGGCCGGGAGACGCTGGTGCGGACGTTCGGCCTGCGCGAGATCATGGCCGGGATCATGACGCTATCGGTCGAGAAGAACGCCGGCCTGTGGGCCCGCGTCGGCGGCGATGGCCTTGATGCCGCCGCGCTGCTATCGGGACTGACGGCCGACAATCCCAAGAAGGGCAACATCGCGCTGGCGCTGCTGATGGTCGGCGGCATCGCCATGCTCGACTACCGCGCCGCGCAGGACACCAAGCCGCGACGCCCGCCACGCGACGCACGGCGCAAGCTCTATCCGAACCGCAGCGGTTTTCCCAAGGGCATCGAGAGCGTCCGGACCGCAGCTCGGCAGATCGCGGCGCATGCTGGGCAGAACGGGGTGAAGCAAGGCAATGAGCATCGGGTCGCCTAACGAAGCTCAGTGGTAGGAATCCGCCGTCATCTACGAGATCGCGGTGATCTCCTTCCAGGATTCCAACGGCGACGGCAAGGGCGATCTCGAAGGGCTGATTTCGCGCATCGGCTACCTGGAACGGCTCGGCGTCGACGAGGTCTGGCTGACGCCGATCTACAAAAGTTCATTCCGCGACCTCGGCTACGACATCACCGACTATTGCTCGGTCGATCCCGCCTTCGCAAGCGTCGAGGTGTTCAACCGTCTGCTCGCGGCATTCCACGGCACCGGCATCCGCCTTATCCTCGACCTCGTGCCCAACCACACCGCCAATGATCATTCCTGGTTCGTCGAGAGCTCAAGCTCGCGTCAGAGCGTCAAAGCCGATTGGTACATCTGGGCCGATGCGGCCGAGAATGGCGGCCCGCCCACCAACTGGCTGAGCCGCTTCGGCGGCAGCGCTTGGGAGTGGTGCGAGGCGCGGCGGCAATACTACTATCATTCCTTCCTAGTCGAGCAGCCCGACCTGAACTGGCGCAATCCGCAGGTCCGCGGCGCGATCGCCGACGTCATGCGCTTCTGGCTCGACCGCGGCGTCGACGGCTTTCGCGTCGACGCCAGCGCGGTCCTGATCAAGGACGCGCTGCTCCGCGACAATCCTGCCAATTCCGACGCCGAGGGCAAGCCGCCGCCGAAGCGTCAGACGCCCGTGTTCACCGACGACCGGCCGGAGACTATGGGTTGCATTGAGTTCATCCGCGAGGTGATCGACAGCTATCCGGGCCGCATGCTGTGCGGCGAAGTCCAGGGCAAGACCGACCGCATCGGCCATTTCTACAGCAATGACAAGCCGCGCCTGCATCTTCCGCTCAATTTCGCGCTGCTTGATACGCCATGGAATGCGCTGTCGCTGCAAGCCGCGATCGACGCGTATTACAAGGCGATTCCGGAGCCTGCATGGCCGGTCTGGGTGATCGGCGGCCACGACAAGCCGCGGATCGCGAGCAAGATAGGCGAAGCGCAGATACGCGTGCTGGCGATGCTGCTGATGACGCTGCGGGGCACACCGTTTCTCTTCATGGGCGACGAGATCGGCCGCAAGCGCGTTCCGATCCCACCCGACCGCGTCCAAGATCCCTTCGAGAAGCTGGTGCCGGGCTATGGCCTGTGCCGCGATCCCGAGCGCGCGCCGATGCGCTGGGACGACAGTCCCGACGGCGGCTTCACCACAGGCGATCCGTGGCTGCCGCTGGAGCGTCCTGATGGCGCTGCCGACGTCGCCGCGCAGCAGCGTGACGAGCACTCGGTCCTGGCGCTGTTTCGTGCGCTGATGGCGCTGCGGCGCGAGCATGCGTGCCTGCGCCAGGGCGGCTACGAGCCGCTGCGTTCGCAGAATGACGTTCTCGCCTGCGCTTGGGCAATTCAGCGAAAATGGGAACGCCTTGACCCGGCCGCAAAGCACCCGCCGGGACCAGAAAGGGATGCGCTGATCAAAAAAAGGCCCGTCAGGCCGATGTCGCCTGCCACCTGGATGAATGGGCGCATTCGCCGGAACTGCAGCCACCGGTCTGATAGTCTCGATGCCGGATGGCTCGAATTCAATTCTGCGGCGCTTACGGAGGCAGCCTATCCAAGTTGCCGCTGCTTAGACCCGAATGGCCCGGGAATCTCTGGCAACCCAGTTTGAGCTGGCGTATTGTCGTCCGATCACCGGCCGAGGCTTGTCCCCGTAGGCGTCGGTGACTGAGAGACCGAGAGCGCTCCCGCCTGCACGGAACCGGAGTGCTCCTATGGAACGCTATTTCTTTGACATCCAGAGTGGCCGGGAGTTCTTCGCCGACGAGGAGGGCCTGCGGCTGCCCGATCAAAAGGCTGCCGAAGTTGAAGCGATGCAAACGCTGACCGGGATCGCCAGAGAGTCCGTATTCAAAGGCAGTCGTCCAGATTTGGCAGTGGAAGTGCGCTCGACGACTGAACGGCTTTTCTGCGTATCGATCGTCTATCGAAGTGAGAGCACCAAACATTGAGGCTGCCTGTGAGAACAGACACCTCCATCTCGACTGAGTCTCCCGCTCCAGTTGGAGTTCTCGACTAGCCGTGAGGCTGTCCAAAAACATTTCTTCGATCATGTCTGGTCGGAGTGCCTTCGAGCACATATATGCACGTCGTCGCCGCCCCGCCCGAGGCAACCATCGGTGATGAGAACGCCTGTCGCGCTCCCGCCCATTCAAGGGAGAATGCCGTGCAGGTTCGCAGCGATTCTAAATCTTCGACGTTCAAATACCGTCTCACTCAAGAGGCGATCAATTTGCGCCAGGAGGCTCAAGAAATGCCTGTTTGCGTCCGCCGCGCCGAATTACTTCAGAAGGCCCGGCAGATCGATCTTGCCCTGGAGGTGAACAGGTGGGTCAGTTCTCTAGGACTTCAGCCGCCAATGTAATTCGAAGGCCTGGACCTGCGTTCGGGCCTCTCGCGCTGGCGTAGACATCTTTCCAACAGGGCGCTCGTGATGATCCGATATTTCTTCGATATCAGAGACGATTGCGAGCTCTACCCGGACGAAGATGGAATAACGTTTTCAACGCAGCGTGAGGCCGAGATGGAGGCGGCTCACACGTTGGCGGGATTGGCCCGCGATTTGGCAGGTGGGGAAGACCGGCCGAACGTTGCTGTCGAGGTTCGAACGGAAGCCGGGCGCCTATTTCAAGCGGCACTGATCTTCGAAGCGAATAAAGCCCGGCAATAGGTCTGTCTTTGTCGCGATGGCTCGATATGTCGGTCGCATTGCCCTTTTGCGATCAGCCGGCGAGTTCGTCGGTCCAAACCTCGAAACTCAGCAACGTGTTGGGTCCGAATGTCTGGGTGATCGGAACGTCAGCGGCATCGCGGCCCTGCGCGATCAGGACGCGACCGATCCGCGGAATGTTGTTACGCGGATCGAATGTGTACCAGCGACCACCGATATAGGCTTCGAACCAGCCCGCGAAATCGCCGGCGGCATATGGAGGCTCCATGCCAATATCACCGAGATAGCCGGTGCAGTAGCGCGCAGGAATGTTCATGCAACGGCAGAACGCAATAGCCAGATGTGCATAGTCCCGGCAAACGCCTTTGCCTTCGTTGAACGCTTCCCAGGCAGTCTTGGTCGGGCGGGCGTGCTGATAGCCGAAAGCGATGTGGTTATGCACGAAGTCGCAGATCGCCTTGACCCGTGCCCAACCGGGCGCGGTCCTCTCGAACAACTTCCACGCCACGTCCGTCAGTCGGTCAGTCTCGACGTACCGGCTGCCGAGCAAATATACGATGGTGTCCGACGGAAGATCTTCCACTGCGTGCTGCTGGGCCGATGGTACGATCACGTCGGGTAGACCGCTATCTCGGACCGTGCCGTCCGCTGTGAGGCGCATGCGGCCGGCGGGCGCGACTAGACGGCTACACCAATTTCCGAAACCGTCGCGGTATGGCGTGATCGGCACTGAAGGCTCGCTAACAAGATGATCGGGCACGACGATGTCGGATGCCCGTGTGAAGTGAGTGCCGACGACTGCGATAAGGGGGGTCGGTTGCGGGAAGTCGTAGATCATCTCGAAGCCGACGCGGATCTTCATGGATGTAGCTCCAAAGAGATGATTGCGATCGTCGCGAAACCCGTGGGGGCATCGTCACCGATGAAGGTCGCGAGCATTGGGCGTGAACAGTATGCCATCGCAGTCCCGACCGCCAGCCGTATGCCCGATTGCGTTTAATAGGATCCGCCCAGCGTCTGAGGGGAACCCGTTTCAAACTGGAGGTTTTATTGAAGATGAAAATGCGATCCGGTTTCACGCCCATGTCCATTCAAACGGCGCAAGAATGGATGGCCCAGCCTGTTTCTGAGAAGGCTTCCTATCAGGGCACGTGTCGCGCTGTGAGCGAGGCCGATGCCGACGTTCTGAGGAAGCGCGCGTTGAAGAGGCAACGTGCGCTGATCGACACCCTCAATGGTCGTGCGCCATCATGAGAGATTTTAAATGCCCTCATTGCGGGCAGCTATCGGCCTTCGAGCTCTCTAAATGCAATGGCTGCATGCAGCGGTTGATCTTCGATCCTGAGAACATGGCGATGATCGGTGCGGAGAACGCACTTGAATGCGTCAATCGGAATATCATCGGTTGCAACTGGTGCGCGGTCGCGACGACTCCCTACTGCATGTCCTGCTCCCTGACTCATGTCATTCCCGCCACGCAGAATCCCCGCAACGTGGCCCTTTGGAAGCGAGTGGAGGAAGCCAAGCGCAGGCTGATTTACGACCTGCGACGGCTCCGCTTGCCCATCGCGTTCGCGGGCGGATTTCGACTGGCATTCGAGATTCTGTCGGACGAGCATGGGCCGGTCATGACCGGTCACGAATCTGGTCTGATAACGCTCAATCTTGCGGAGGCCGACGATGTGCAGCGCGAGATCAGGCGCGTTTCCTTTCGTGAACCCTATCGCACTTTGCTTGGTCACTTTCGACACGAAATAGGGCACTTTTACTGGAATGCCCTGATCTACGAAGCGGGCTTTCGAGCGCCGTTTCGGCTGGTGTTTGGCGACGAGACTGAGAACTACCGAGCTGCGCTTGCCGACTATTATGCCCGTCAAGACCGGCCTTGCGATCCAGCAAGTCACATTAGCATGTATGCGACGTCTCATCCCTGGGAAGACTGGGCAGAGACTTTCGCTCACTTCCTGCACATCGTCTCGACCCTGGATTCCCTGGCAGGGCTTCCGTTGTCGTTGGACGCGCGTGGAAAGCACACGCTGAACGACCCGTATCTGGAAAGCGATTTCGGTGCTCTGCTTGAGTTGTGGACCCCGCTCGCTCTGACGATCAACCGCCTCAACCGTTCACTTGGTCTTGCCGACGCGTACCCGTTCGACATTTCACCCGCAGTCGAGGGCAAACTACACTTGGTGCATATGGCGATTACCGCCTTCAGGAATCGGCAACGAAATGCGCACACAACGCAGATGGATGTGCTAACCTGAATTCTGGTCGAAGCGCTTAGCTCGTGAGCAGCGCCACACCTGGTGCAATTTTAGCTGAACGTCTGGCAGGCGAGCGGCGGCGTGGGCTTCTGCTCGCTACTCGGGAACCTGCGTCCTGCGAAAGCGTTGATAACGATAGGCAGCGTCCGCTTGCCGTTGTTAGACAACGCGCTGGGACATCGCGAAAGATCTGGCGCAAAGCGGAGCGTTCACGCCGGTCCGCCCCCGGGCGAATACCTCCCAGGCTGCCATGTCTACTATCCGAGCCCAAGACCGGCGCTGATCCAATTCCTGGAGAATCGAAATGATGAAAAGCGAAGCGAAGGCTGCCCAGCATCTGCGGGAAGCGAACAACGCATTCAAAGCGATGCGAACAGAAAAGCCAATGACCGATTACGCGAAAGATCAGCAATCCCTTCACGAAAATCACGAGCGCCTGAAGGCGGCCCGATTGGCGCGTGAAGCTAAGTCGAAAGACTCCCGGGCATAATCGTCGCTCTCGATTCAGAGCATCGAGAGCACGACGATTCCGTTTTCGGGCTCTCCGGAGGCGAGCCGCGCACGCGCTATATGCTCGAATTCCTTTCGATATTTGTGGAGATAACTGAAGGCCTGCTTGTCGGTTTGAAACGTCGTCGTAAGCCTGCACATCTGTCGCGCTGCGCCAAGCGCAAGCATAAAAGTGATCGTTCCCCCGCCGTCTGCTTTGACCCTAGGCACCCAACCTGCTCGTAAATTCGGTTTCACGATGATGCCGTGCGATCGCGAGTTTGACTATCGCACCGACCTGTTTTTGCGTTTGGTCGGTGCGGGCGCAGGCAGCGATGCTGGATACGCGATGTCGGCAACTTCCTTGGCCTCGCGCAGCTCGCGGAGGCGCGCCATGTTCCTTCGCACCTCGATGGCCTGCCTTTCCGCGTCAGCCAATGCCCGCGCGCCGTCTTCAGCAAACAATCGCTGCGGTTCGAGCGCGCGATGCCTGCGGGCGACGGCTCTCCCGATTTCTTGGCGATCATCCTCACCCGCATTAGGATAAACAAAACCCGCTCCATCCGAAGATCGAGCGGGCAGCGTGCCGTTTCAGTACATCCGTGAAAACGGCGTCGACAAATCAAGCCAGCGAGAGGTTTTCAGCGCTTACTTTGCCGCGCATCTTGTCGGTCTTGACCTCAAAGTTGACCTTTTGGCCCTCAGCGAGACCCGCAAGGCCGGCCCGTTCGACCGCGCTGATGTGAACGAACACATCATTTGTGCCGTCGGTCGGCTGGATAAATCCAAAGCCTTTTTGGCCGTTGAACCACTTAACAGTGCCTGTCGTCATTTTCGTTCTCCAAAGCGCACCAGCGCGTATCGCGTGACGATCACGCGATTAACTCAACTTCGTCGATGTCTCTGGAAAAGGAGCCCGCGGGCGCGTTCAACAAGGCGCAGCGGCTAATCGAATTTCTTTGGTATACATCACTTTCGGCTTTTTGCAAGGCAACGCTCAAAATTGTTTCCGAGAGCGTTCCTAGGTGGGCGCTTTGGGGCGCGCGTTCTTTGCGAGCGAGAGGCTCCAAACACGTGTGGGAACGGCGCTATCCATTGACAGCGCGGCTTACAGTAGTCACGTTGCTCTACCGAGCTTGATCGCCGTGACGCATAGACCGGCTTGTTCGAGGCCGGCGGACGAAGACGCCGTCACTCCCATCATCGCAATCGCCACGAGACTCCTGCGCAATTGGCTGCATCCAGGACTTGCGCATTTGCAGCCCAACGAGGAATTTCAAATGCAGGTACTTGTTCGCGACAACAATGTCGACCAGGCCCTCCGTGTTCTGAAGAAGAAGATGCAACGCGAGGGTGTCTTTCGCGAAATGAAGCAGCGGCGCTCATACGAAAAGCCTTCGGAAAGAAAGACGCGCGAAAAATCCGAGGCTATTCGCCGGGCCCGTAAGCTCGCTCGGAAGCAGGCCATCAGGGAAGGTTTGCTGCCGGCGCCCCCCAAGAAGAAGCTTCCAGAGCGCAAGCCACCCTTGCCGCAGATCGCCGGCAAGGAACGCGCGTAACGGGAATTCCGTCCGTCGAGGAACGTTGTCGCCATAAATTCATTGCCATGGTGGTTGCGCCGGGTTCGACGCAGCGAAAACCCGGGTCCGTAGCTGCCAAATCCCAAGCGCGGTCTCTAATCCAGGAGATTGAGATGACGAAGACGGACACGAGTGATCATCGCATTCTGACCCAACGCGCGCGTGCCGCCCACCTAGCTGGCAAAGCTATAGGCGAGAGGGCGGACAATTCTGCGAATGGCGATGATCAAGCGATGCGAAGGCAGCGTTTGATCGAGGGACCATCAGAATTCAGGGCCGTCCGCGTCGATCAATCAAGAAAAACTATTGATCGTTAACTGGCTATCACGCGCTTACAGGTTCCTTGCGACTTTCAGAACGCGTTGACATTGTCTTGAGCATCGGCCTGTCCGTCTCTGCTAGGCGAGTTATGGGGCGACGGGGTCAACTTGTGAAGGATTCGCCTAAGCGACTCCCGGATCACGACAAGGCATGTTGTTAGGTTCTGAAATCGATGCCGCGCAGCACGATGCCCCGTGGATCGCCTTCAAGTTCTGTCGCTCGATACTTGCTGGCCGCGCGGGCCTCGATGCGGTTGCGTAAGCGGACGAATTGAGCTTCGCGCTGCTCGGGGCGGACCTGCGGGCCGCGCTCGAGATAGTCCATCGCGGTGGTCGAGATCGCGCAGGGAATTTCCTTACTGCCGTCCTGCATCGAGAATAGCACGATCATCCGGTCATATTCGTGGCCGATGTAGCGACCGCTCGTGAGCGTCATGGCTTCCTCCTTTACGCGATGGTTGCTGGCACGATCGCGCGTGTGGAAAGTTGCTCTGCCGTCAGCCCTCGCCGGAGAGCCGAACGAAGTCGTCGAGCAACGCCGCCACCAGCGCCCGATGCCTCGTATCCTCGGCAGGCAGGCTCGCGGCATAGAGGTTGAGCAGATGCCGCGCCTTGACGGCGGCCTCCGGCCAGGAAGCGGCGGGCACCGTCATCATGCGATGTTCAAGCTCGGCCTCCCGCTCGCGTAATTCCCTGACATGGGCCTCGACGTCGGCCAGCGCGCGGCGCAGATCGGTAGCCTTCTGCGCAGCCATGCCGCGATGCTTGTCGAGATCGACGGGATGGTCAGTCATGCGCGGCGCTCGCATCCGCAGCCTGCGCATTGGCGAGATCGACTGAGCCTATCGAGAGCATCTCCATGGAGCCGCGAACGTCTTCCGCGGGTACCATGATCATCGTAGCGATGCAGCGATAGGCCGAGAAGGTGAGACCCTCGATTGTCTCTTCATCAGTGATGACCTCATAGGCGCCGGCGGGCAGCACCCGCTCGATGCCGCGGATTCGGAACGGATGTCTGAACGTGACGGTCTCTCGCCGTGAGCGGATGGTCATGCACGCCTGCCTTTTGCAAGAGGGGCCCTAACCGACCGACTGCG
Source organism: Pseudomonadota bacterium (assembly GCA_023388935.1). GTDB lineage: Bacteria > Pseudomonadota > Alphaproteobacteria > Rhizobiales > Xanthobacteraceae > Bradyrhizobium. The sequence continues at coordinate 17,782 of JAEWFG010000322.1, forward strand.
ACAACCATGCGCCCTTCACGGTGCGCTAGCCAGCACGTTCGTCACTGCCGCGCGTTGCCGCCCAGTGCAACCTTGTCCGAACTACGTATTGGTACTCGCTATTGGCGCGTCGCAGGCGTAGGTTGTCGCATCACCGCACTTCTCAACGGCATCGACCGGTGACTGAGGGTCACGTGCGCTCCCGCCGGCAGAGTTGCAGGAGCGCTCGATGTCGCGTTTTCGCGCCTCGGAATGGATCGTCCCGCCGGTGATCGTTCCACTATTCCTTTTGCTTCTGGTGTGTGCTGCGGCCATCCTAAATGGCTAGCTAGAGCAAAACGCGTGCCTTACCTGGTCACGGGAACCAACGAATATGGCAGCGCAAATCTCGGGCGAGGCAGCGCAACCGTTGCACTGCGGCTCGCGCGAAAGTTGCTGCGTGACGGCTACATGGACGTCCGCGTTTGTACGCCGCGCGGGCGCATCCTGCAGTCGGACGAACTGAATGAACTCGAACCCCAACAGGAGAGGGACGTCATGGCCAAGGGACAGCAACGCGGCAATCGCGAAACCAAGAAGCCGAAGAAGGAAAAAGCCAAAGTGATCGCGGCACAGCCCAGCCGGAAAGAGGCCGCCTGGCAGCCGGATCTCGGGTCGGCAAAAAAGAGGTAGGGAGCGCCGTCAAGCGTGAGGCGGACGCTTGACTGCTATTGCGGCGCGACGAGCGGCCACCTCATGGATGCTCGAAGGTGGATCGAGGAGCGACGCCGGGGACTCACAAGCCGTGTCATTGTTGCCGCCTTCCGTGCTCAAATTCGAACCCGACATGCATCACGGGACCGGCGTCGTCCCGTACCTCAATCGCCATATAGCGCTTTGAAGAGATTCTAGAGCCATGCGTCGCATCTCGCGCCATGTCGGCCAATGACTTTGCCGCCTCAACCTGCACCGACTGAAAGTCCGAAAGCTCCAGACCTTCCTCGTCAATAAACAGGCCGTCATCGTCGATGAGATCGAAGTAGTATCGGGTCATGACGCGCTCCGGAGACAGACGGGAGCTCCATGTGTCGGCGACCGATGTCCCTGTGCAACCTCGATCGGATGGAGGACAACAGATGTGGCAGCAAATGGTTGCTGGTCCGCCAGCCGGCGAGGATGCGAAAGTTCCCTTTCTAGCCGGGCGCACTTGTGTAAGCTGCACAGCAGCCTTCCAGGACGAGCGCTTCGTTGACTGCGTTGCGTGAAAGGCGATCGTTGTTATCAGCTCGGCGCTGGGGTCGAAGATAAATCGGACAACAGCGGGTGATCGTGCTATCGGCATTGATGAAAAATATCTTATTGGTCAGCGCGGTCCTCTTCCTGTCGTCCAGTGCTATTGTTCGATCGGCCGAACAAGCGACAGCCGCAACCGAATTATCAATTCGCGACCAGATCAAGGCCGCACGCGCTAAAAATGACTTGGAAGAGAAAGCAGGATCGGTCGCGCGCCCATGGGATCGAGACGTGTCCGGCAAACGCCCGTGGGATACCGCAAAACCGACTGAGCCTGTGAAGCGGTGAAATACCTTGGCCCAGCGAGCGGCCCCGAGGTGAAGTCTCTCGAGCATTCTTCTACTGTTTTGTTTGCTGGCTGGGGCGCCATTTGCTGAGATTGATCAAGGTCATGTTGGCAGCAACCATTGCGTTCGCTGATCCCCCACGCCGTGAGATACTATGCCTTCCCCGCGACCGGCTGATTCAGATCGCAAAGCAGTGCGAGACCGACTCGGACAAGTTAACGGCCTCCGACGCGGCAAAGTGGACGGAAGCTCACAACGGTGGGACAAATAATCCGTATCAAGCGCAAAGGAATGCTCGAGTCGAGATCTGCATTAAGGCGGACGGCTGGTGTTCAATGAGTGATGACCGGCTGGCATTCAGTAACCCAGCCATACTCGCGCCGCGTGATCCGGTTGCCTGAGCGCTATATCGTTGGCGATATGCCGACGAATCTGGAAGTGTCTGTCACGAGTGATCTACTGGGACAATCGGCCGGACTATCGACACGACAATCAATTGGTCGCAAGACATGAAGACAAGTGTGAATCGGCGCGGGGTCCCTACGCCGATCGGCACGTTAAGCTATTGATCCAATTTGCGGTGGAGGGGTCACTCTTGGGCGCTTATTCAGACTTAGCGCCTACGTGCCACCCACATGCCGACAAGGAAGGCGGCGCAGAGCGATCGGAGCGGCGCCTTGACGGTCACCTCGCGCAACTTCTCGGCCCATCGTTCCAGCCCGTCCTGCGAGGGCATGCCGAGCCGATGAAGACTCTCCTCCGCTCCGGACGACCTTGCGCTGGTCGGCTTGACGCCTTCCGGATCCACGAGACCGGAGGCTTCCTGTGTTTCGGCGTGGGGTCTCGCCCATGATCGGCGCGCGGGCCCATCATTCCGTTTCAATAAAATCAATGGCCTAAAGGGGTCACGACGACGCCGATGGGGGGTATTTTTCGATCAGCATTCACATTCAGGATGGGCGGCCGTGATTTCCACCATATTCGGCAGCACGCGCGGCAGCCACGGCATTTTCCAGTCCGTGCCTTCCGCGAACATGCGCTGCATGTCGGCGCAGAGATGGATCGCGTCACCGCCGGGAGGGCCGTAGCTTAGCTCGTCGTCTTTAGACATTCCTTCGACCTCGAAAGCCAGCTCGAACGGAAGCGGGGCGGGCTTGGTTCCTCTGCAAAGAGGTTGCGGGCGACGAGCCGCGGAACATTAGGAACAGCGAACCGATGCGTCGGTTGGGCGCAAATGAGACGCCCGACGAATATCGAAAGCTCGCGCCCCACTACGACAGGCTCGCCGAAGAAACGCGCGAGACGAGCTATCGGAACCACCGGCATGCAGTCGCGCGGACCTATCAGATCTTGGCGGAAAGCATGCAGCTTCTGGAGAGGTCGAGAGGCTGAAGCCGCGATCGAAGCGGTGAAGCCGCAAGCGACCGCGCGATCTCACGTCAGATCGCGGATCTTGCAGCCGAGAACGATGCCGGCGAGGGCGGCGCCGACCGAGTTCGAGCCGACGATGATCCAATCGCGCTGAATGATGCCAAAGACGATCCACACCGCCAGCCCGATCGTGAGAGCCGTCAGCATGCCCAGCGACAGATCGGCCGTGGATCCGGGAGGCCAGGCCTTCCTTACCTGCGGCACGTAAGACAGCGTGGCGAGGGAGGCGGCGATGCCGCCGATGTAGGGGCGGGGGTCGACAAGGGAGGCCGACGGCGCTAGGTCAGCTCCTTCATCTCCCAGACGCTGCGGTCCTTGTCGGATCGTTCGGCGTCTCCTTCGCGCTTGACGCGTGCCATCCTCGACGAGCTTGACGTCGCCCACATTTCACCGATGACCCTTGGTCGTGCCGACGACTGTTGCTGGGCTCGACTTCCGCTTCCTACGGTCAGTAGTGAAAAATTCAACGGTAAACTGGGACGATGGCGCGCCGTTCCTGTTTCCGCCTGGCCGGCCCGCTTGAGGACTTCGACCTTGGCGCGCTCGATGTCTTCGTCAGGTGCTTCTTCAATGCCGGCGATCTGATTTCTCGCGTTCTTGGTCGCGAGCATGAGCTCGTCCAACTTCAGCTGCAGCGCCAGGGTGTCGCGGTTCTGCGTCGCCTGAATCAGGACGACCATCAGGAAGGTGACGATGGTGGTACCCGTATTGATGACGAGTTGCCATGTGTCGGTGAATCCGAAGATCGGGCGCGTCACCGCCCAGACGACCACGACGGCGACGGCGAGGAGGAAGGTCGCCGGGCGACCCGAGATCCGCGACGTAGCCACGGCCAGGCGGGCGAACCAGCCGCCCTTGGATGGCGAAGTCGACGAGGCATTCCCGACTGGCAGGTTGGCGCGCATCTTAGTTGGATCTCCTTGAGACTATTTCGGTTCGATCTTGAGCGGAGGATCGGTCGGAAGAACCTTCGCACCGGCCTGGGCGGCGGCTCGCTCGGTAGTGACACCGGCATCCGCATGCAGGGACCTTGTCACCGAAGGTAAAGTCCGCCTTCAGATATTTGAGTTCGGCGGCCTTTCCGTCCGCGACCTCGAAGATGTTCACCCTGTTCTTGTAGAAGAAGCCGCGATGGAAGAACTGCGCTTCGAACGGAAGATACTTGCCGCGCCAAAGCGCGCGCTCGGGCAGGAAGCGGATCGAGCGGTACTGATCGTAGTCGAGGTCCTTCAAGCCGCCAGGGAGCTTCCCGTCCGGCGCCTCGTACGATTTGCCCGCCAACATACGGGCCAGGTTCCTGACAGTGGACGGCCGGAACGCGTCCGACGGCCGGGCCGCAGCGAACCGCTTCGCGAAGCGAGCGGGAGCGTCGGCAGCACTGCCGCTCCTTGAACAAGCTGGTGTCGATTCGCTCTCCTTCTCGCTACTGCTACCGCGGCCAAGCAACGACCGCAGCGCCCGCGAGTTCCACCGCCCTGCCATCAACGGGTATGAAAATAGGTGAGCAATGGCCAATCGAGCGCAAAACGAACGAAATCCAGAGAACCGCGAGCTTGCAGGGCCCGAATGGTGGCTTCGCGGAACCTCTTGGCTCCGGGGCGCCTTGTCTGGTCGGAGGATCAAATGGCGCGAGTCTGGACTACACCCATCTTCGCTATCGCTACCGTCTATTTCACCGTCGATGCACTATTCTCGGCAGTCACGGGGCCAATCACCACATGGCTCAGCAAACAGCGGCTGCTGGAACGGGTTCGGCGTTGGGTAACGTCGTTAGGACCCTATCAGTCCTTTGCCCTGTTTGCAGTACCCGTCATCATATTGGAGCCCGCCAAGCCCC
>JAEWFG010000430.1 GCA_023388935.1 Pseudomonadota bacterium
CTCGGCTGATCCCGGCTGATGCCGGTCTTGAAGGTGCGATTCGTCATGCCGAATCTTACCTTCCTTCGCCAAATTAGAGAATCTTGCCCAGTCTCGCAGCTCCATCCGGGCTACGCAGACAACGCCGAATCGGAATAGCGGGACCGCCCTCTCCCGTCTTGACTCCCCCTCCCCGACCGCGCAAAGCGGGCCGCATGAATGCCTCGCCCTCCCCATCCGTCCCGCCGGCCGGCTCGGCCGGGCCCGACGTGCTGCGGACGCTGCTGGAGCGGCCTCTTCCGGCGGTGATGGGCGTGCTCAACGTCACCCCGGACTCCTTCTCCGACGGCGGCGAATTCATTGCGCCCGCGCAGGCGCTCGAGCGGGCGCGGGCGATGATCGCTGACGGCGTCGACATCATCGATCTCGGCGCCGAGTCCACCCGGCCCTACAAGGGTGCTCAGCCGGTCACCGCGGAGAGCGAGCTAGCCCGGCTGAAGCCGGTGCTGGCCGGAATCGTCGCCCTCGGAGTGCCCGTCTCGATCGACAGCATGAAGGCGGAGGTCGTAGCCGTCGCGCTCGACCAGGGCGCCGCGATCGCCAACGACGTCTGGGGCCTGCAACGCGACGCCGACATGGCGCCGCTGGTGGCCGCGAGAGGCGTCCCCGTCATCGTCATGCACAACCGCGACAGCGTCGATCCCGCCATCGACATCATCGCAGACATGAAGGCGTTCTTTCAGCGCTCGCTGGATATCGCCGCACAGGCCGGCATCGCGCGCGACAAAATCGTGCTCGATCCCGGCATCGGCTTCGGCAAGACGGCGGAGCAGAGCATGACCGCGCTGGCGCGGCTGCGTGAATTCGACATGTTCGGCCTGCCGATCCTGGTCGGCGCCTCGCGCAAGCGCTTCATCGCGTCGGTATCCCCGTCGGAGCCGAAGGAGAGACTTGCGGGCTCGATCGCCGCGCACCTGATCGCCGCGCGGCATGGCGCCAGGATCATCCGGACCCATGACGTCGCCGAGACCTTGCAGGCCCTGCGGGTGGCGGCCGCAATCGAGAGCAAGCAATGACCGATACGATCTTCGTGACCGGCCTGTCGATCCACGCTCGCCACGGCGTGATGGATCACGAAACCGAAGTCGGCCAGCGCTTTGTGATCGATCTCGAACTCTATACCGACCTGTCGGAGCCGTCGCGCAGCGACCGCCTCGCCGACACCGTCTCCTATGCCGACGTGGTGGCGACCACGACGGCGGCGTTCAAGAACACCAATTACAAGCTCCTGGAGCGCGCGGCCGGCGCTGTTGCGGACGCCATCCTGTCGCACTTCCCGCGCATCCGCGCCGTGAAGATCACCGTGCACAAGCCGCATGCGCCGATCGCCGCGATCTTCGACGATGTCGGCATCATGCTGACACGCTCGCGGCATCCCTGACATGGGAAGCGTGCTAATTGCGCTCGGCGGCAATGTCGGCGATGTCCGCGCGACATTCCAGAAGGCGATCGCCCACATCTGCGGCATGGCGCAAGGCGTGCTGATCGCGCGCTCATCCGACTATGCGACACCGCCCTGGGGCGACGAGAACCAGGCCCCTTTCATCAATGCCTGCATCGAGATCGAGACCGGCCTCGATCCGCACGCGCTGCTGTTCGTGATGCAGAAGGTCGAGCAAAAATTCGGCCGCACGCGGGACGAGGAGCGGCGCTGGGGACCGCGCACGCTCGATCTCGACATGATCGCCTATGACGATATCAGCTTGCAGAAGCCGGACCTGACGCTGCCGCATCCGCGCCTGTTCGAGCGCGCCTTCGTGCTGGTGCCGCTCGCCGAAATCGCGCCCGACCGCGTGATCGGCGGCATTCGTGTGCGTGACGGGCTCGCCAGCGTCTCCACGCAAGGCATTGAGCGGCTTCCGAATACCGGCTAGCCAAAAACAACCGTTTGCAGGGACGGTCCGCCGTGGCAATTTCGCCGCCGGACAACAAGACGTTTGGGAGCTCCTCGCCGCATGACCTCCGTGACTGACGACCTGCCGCTGGCGGCCGATTTTCCCAAGGCGACCGTCGAAGACTGGCGCAAGCTGGTCGATGGCGTGCTGAAGGGCGCGCCGTTCGAGAAGCTGGTCGGCAAGACCTATGATGGCTTGAAGATTGATCCGCTTTATCCGCGCGCCAAAGGCGTTGCGCCCGTGGCGGGACGGAGCGCGGCTGCGCCGTGGCAGATCATGCAGCGGATCGACCATCCCGACGCGGCGACCGCGAACGGACAAGCGCTAACCGATCTCGAAAATGGCGCAACGGGTCTCGCTCTGGTGTTCGCCGGCGGCAACGGTGCCCACGGCTTCGGCCTGGAACCGACGGCCGATGCGGTCGCGAAAGTCTTGCAGGACATCCATCTCGATGCCGGTATCGGCATCGAGCTCCAGGTCGGTCCGCAGTCGCGGATGGCGGCGATCCATGTCGCGGAATATGTGAAGAGCAAAGGCCTCGATCCCGCCAGCTGCGACATCCGCTTCGGGCTCGATCCGCTCGCAGCCGCTGCGGTGTGGGGGCATAGCCCGTATACGTGGCAGGAGATCGTTCCAGCGGTGGCAAGCGGGATCAAGGGCCTCGCCGCGCTCGGTTTCAAGGGACCGTTCGCTTCCGCCGACGGACGCGTGATCCACGATGCCGGCGGCTCCGAGGTGCAGGAGCTTGCCTTCGTGCTCGCCTGCAGCGTCGCCTATCTGCGCGCGCTTGAAGGTGCCGGCGTTCCGCTGGAGCAAGCACAACGCATGGTCTATGCGCGGCTCGCCGCGGATGCCGACCAGTTTTTGACCATGGCAAAATTCCGCGCATTGCGGCTGCTATGGGCGCGCATCGAGACGGCGTGCGGCCTGACGCCGAAGCCGCTGTTCGTTGCTGCCGATACGGCCTGGCGCATGCTGACGCAGCGCGACCCGTACGTGAACATGCTGCGCGCGACCATGGCGACGTTCGCAGCAGGGCTCGCCGGCGCCAACGCGATCACCGTGCTGCCGCATACACTGTCGCTCGGACTGCCCGATCCATTTGCGCGGCGCGTGGCGCGCAACACGCAGCTCCTGCTGCTGGAAGAGAGCAACCTCGCCAAGGTCAGCGATCCCGCGGCAGGCTCCGGCGGCATCGAGACGCTGACGGCGCAGCTCTGCGACGCGGCCTGGGCGCTGTTCCAGGAGAGCGAGAAAGCCGGCGGCGCCTTCGCCGCGCTTCAGCAGGGCCTATTCCAGAACAAGGTCGCGGCCGCGCGAAAAGCGCGTGACGCCAACATCGCAAAACGCCGCGACGTGCTGACGGGCGCGAGCGAGTTTCCGAACCTGCACGAGAGCGAAACGGCGGTACTGAAAGCGACACCGGTCGCACTGGCACCTTATGGCGAGCAGAAATACAAGTTCGATGCGCTGCCACCGGTTCGGCTCGCGGAGCCGTTCGAGGCGCTTCGCGACAAATCCGATGCCGCGTTGAAGGCGCGCGGGTCGCGGCCAAAAGTGTTCCTGGCCAATCTCGGCACGCCCGCCGATTTCACGGCGCGTGCCACCTTTTCCAAGAGCTTCTTCGAAGCTGGCGGCATCCAGGCGGTCGACAGCGAGGGCTTTGCCGAGCCGGCCAAGTTGGCTGCCGCATTCAAGGCCTCCGGCGCCGAGCTCGCCTGCCTTTGTTCCAGCGACAAGGTCTATGCGGAACGCGCCGAAGCCGCGACGAAGGCCCTGCAAACCGCCGGCGCGCGACATATCTATCTGGCGGGCCGCCCGACTGATGCCGAGGCGGCACTTCGAGCGGCCGGCGTCACGGGCTTCGTCTTCGCCGGTGGCGATGCGCTTGCCGCGCTGCAGGACGCCTATCGACGGATGGAACAGGCATGACGGAGGCCAGCAAACCCGTGTTCACCGGCGGCTGCCAGTGCGGCGCAGTGCGCTTTGCGATTGCGGCACTTCCGAACCGCGTCTCGATCTGCCACTGCCGGATGTGCCAGAAGGCGAGCGGCGCGCCGTTTGCCTCCTTCGCCGACATCAACCGGACGGATTTCGCCTGGACCAAGGGGCAGCCGTCGTTCTTCCGCTCCTCCTCGATCGCCGATCGCGGCTATTGCGCCGCCTGCGGCACGCCGCTGAGCTTCGGCCGCATCGATGGTGACCGGATCGAGATCATGACCGGCGCCTTCGACCACCCCGACCGGCTGGTGCCGACCCGGCAATACGGGACCGAGTCCCGCCTCGGTTGGGTCGTGGGAATCTCCAACCTGCCGAGCCAGACCACGCTGCAGAATTACGGGCCGGAGAAGATGGCGACCATCGTCAGCCATCAACATCCGGACCATGATTGAGCGCCCAAAGCGCCATCCTATGATATGGTTGAAACCATGAGCCGCATTCCCAATTTCGCCGATATCGCCTTCGAGAGGACAACCACCGCCGCACCGACCGGCAGCGCCGAGCCGTGGCTGACGCCCGAGGGCATTTTAGTGAAGCCCGCATACGATGAGGCGGATCTCGCCGGCCTCGATTTCCTCGAGACCTATCCGGGCATCGCGCCCTATCTGCGCGGCCCCTACCCGACCATGTATGTCAACCAGCCCTGGACCGTGCGGCAATATGCCGGCTTCTCGACGGCGGAGGATTCCAACGCGTTCTACCGCCGCAACCTCGCGGCCGGACAGAAGGGCCTCTCGGTCGCCTTCGACCTCGCCACCCATCGCGGCTATGACAGCGATCATCCGCGCGTCGGCGGCGACGTCGGCATGGCCGGCGTGGCGATCGACTCCATCTACGATATGCGCACGCTGTTCGCGGGGATTCCGCTCGACCAGATGAGCGTGTCCATGACCATGAACGGCGCGGTGCTGCCGATCCTCGCGCTCTACGTCGCCGCTGCGGGCGAACAGGGCGTGGCGCCGGAAAAACTCTCGGGCACCATTCAGAACGACATTCTGAAAGAGTTCATGGTGCGCAACACCTATATCTATCCGCCGGCGCCCTCGATGCGGATCATCTCCGACATCTTCGCCTTCACCTCGCAGCGGATGCCGAAATACAATTCGATCTCGATCTCCGGCTATCACATGCAGGAAGCCGGCGCGACGCAGGATCTCGAGCTCGCCTATACGCTCGCCGACGGCGTCGAATACTTACGTGCCGGCCTTGCCGCCGGCCTCGACGTCGACCGCTTCGCGCCGCGCCTGTCGTTCTTCTGGGCGATCGGCATGAACTTCTTCATGGAAGTCGCGAAGATGCGCGCCGCGCGCCTGCTGTGGGCCAAGCTTCTCAAGCCGTTTGGTCCGAAGGATCCGCGCTCGCTCTCGCTTCGCACACACTGCCAGACCTCGGGATGGTCGCTGACCGCGCAGGACGTCTTCAACAACGTGATGCGCACGACGGTCGAGGCAATGGCGGCGACGCAGGGCCATACGCAATCGCTCCACACCAACGCGCTCGACGAGGCGCTGGCGCTGCCGACCGATTTCTCGGCGCGCATCGCCCGCAACACCCAGCTCTTCCTGCAGCAGGAGAGCGGCACCACGCGGATCATCGATCCCTGGGGCGGCTCCTATTACGTCGAACGGCTGACGCGCGATCTCGCGGCCAAGGCCTGGAGCCATATCCAGGAGGTCGAGGAGCTCGGCGGCATGGCGAAGGCCATCGAAGCCGGCGTACCGAAGCTGCGCATCGAGGAGGCCTCGGCCAAGACCCAGGCCCGCATCGATGCCGGCAAGCAGGCGGTGATCGGCGTCAACAAGTACAAGCCGACTGACGAGGTGCCGATCGAGATCCTGAAGGTCGACAACACCAATGTCCGGCGGCTCCAGATCGACAAGCTGACGCGGCTGAAGTCCGAGCGCAACCAGAAGGACGTCGACGCCGCGCTTGCCGCGCTGACGCGCTCGGCCAGCGAAGGCAACGGCAATCTGCTCGCGCTCGCGATCGACGCGGCGCGGTCCAAGGCGACCGTCGGCGAAATTTCGGATGCGATGGAAAAGGTGTTCGGCCGGCATCGCGCGGAGATCAAATCCATCACCGGCGTCTACAAGCGGGAGGCGTCCAGCATGGGTAACCGGGTCGAGAAGGTTCAGGCGCTGATCGACGCCTTCGAGGAAGCGGAGGGCCGCCGCCCGCGCATCCTGGTCGCCAAGATCGGCCAGGACGGCCACGACCGCGGCCAGAAGGTGATCGCCTCGGCGTTTGCCGATATCGGCTTCGACGTCGATATCGGGCCGCTGTTTGCCACCGCCGACGAAGCCGCCCGCCAGGCGGTCGAGAACGACGTGCACATTCTCGGCGTCTCCTCGCTCGCCGCCGCCCATCTCACCGCGGTGCCTGAGCTGAAGGCCGCGCTTAAGAAGCAGGGCCGCGACGACATCATGATCATCGTCGGCGGCGTCGTGCCGCCGCAGGATTATGACGCGCTCTACGCGGCGGGCGCCGAGGCGATCTTCCCGCCAGGCACCGTGATCGCGGATGCGGCCGAGGAGCTGATCCGCAAGCTGAATGCCCGGCTCGGGCATAGCGAGGCGGCGGAGTAGATGATAGACTGGCCGCGTAACCGGCCAGGTTGTGTCTATGACACGTGACGAAATCATCGCTGCGATACGCAGGAATGAGGATGTCATCAAAGGCAAGGGCGTGTCGAAGCTTGCCATCTTCGGCTCGCGCGCTCGCGACGACTACCGCCCGGACAGCGAGATCGATGTTCTGGTCGAGGTCGAGCCGGAGACCTCATTTTCGCTGCTCAACCTGATCGATGTCGAGCACATCATCGAGGATGCGACCGGCTTGCAGGCGCAGGCAACCGTCCGACGCTCCATCTCGCCCCACTTTGCGCAGCGCATCGAAGACGACATTCTCGAAATATTCTGACGTGCGACCGACACCTGCCGTGCATCTCGCGCCATATCTCTGACCTTCATTCGAACAATCGCTGAGGAGCCGAAGCCTTGAAGCTCGTCTTGAAACTAAGCGTCGCGCTGTTGCTGAGCGCAATTGGTATCTTCCCCTCCTTCGCAGCCGACCCCAAACCCGACGCCGTCGTCAAGAACAAGAGCATCGATGCGCGTGTCTTCCTCGACGACGCGATCAAGGCCGATACGGCGCTCGCGGCCGATTGCCTCGCCGAGGGCAGGAAGTGGCTCGACAAGAACGCCGCCGAAGCCGCCGCCGCGCGCAAGGAGGATCCGCAATTCTTCAAGGACGGCGGCTGGGACTTCGAGCGTAAATATGCGATCCGCTCGGTGGTCGCCGATCGCTATGTCAGCCTCCTGCGCGATGACTACATGAACACCCGCGGCGCTCATCCCAATTCCGACGTGAACACGATCCTGTGGGACAAGGCGGAGGGCAAACGCATCTCGATCCGCCCGTTCTTCACCGAAACCGCCGACAACGGCCCGACCATGAAGGCGGTGGTGAAGGCGGTGATCGCTTCGCTGAAAGCCGAAAAGAAGAAGCGCGATACCAGCGAGACCGCGACCGACGAATGGTTCAAGAGCGTGGAGCCGAAGCTGCTCAAGATCGGAGCGGTGACGCTCGCGCCATCGACCGAAGCGGGCAAGAGCTCCGGCCTCACCTTCCACTACCCGCCCTATGCAGTCGGCCCTTACGCGGAAGGCGAATATGTCGCGTTCGTGCCGTGGGAGACGCTGAAGCCATACCTCACCCAAGAGGGCGCACGCATCTTCGCCGGCACGCGGCCGAAAGGCGACGCGGACGAGCCGCAGTGACCATCTCGCAACGCAGAGCGCAAGGCGAGACCCGAGCAGATGGCGGCGGCAACATACCGGTGATTCCAGGCGAGCAGCCCTCGCCTGCCCCGCCGGGGCGTTGTAAAGCAGGGCATGGTTGAGAAGAAAGCTTCGCTGGACATCAAATCCCTCGCCCGTGACCTCCGCGCGGGCAGTCGCGCGGCGCTCGCACGCGCCATCACGCTGGTCGAGAGCCGACGCGGCGACCATCAGGCGCTGGCGCGCGATCTGGTGCAGATGCTGCTGCCTGACACCGGCAAAGCGGTCCGCGTCGGCATCACCGGCTCGCCCGGCGTCGGCAAATCCACCACTGTCGATGCGCTCGGCACCTACCTGATCGAACAGGGCAACAAGGTCGCGGTGCTTGCAGTCGACCCGTCCTCGGCGCGCAGCGGCGGATCGATTCTCGGCGACAAGACGCGGATGGCGCGGCTGTCGGCTTCCGACGACGCCTTCATCCGCCCCTCGCCGTCCTCGGGCACACTCGGCGGCGTCGCCGCCAAGACGCGTGAGGCGATGCTGCTGTGCGAGGCAGCCGGATTCGACGTCGTGCTGGTCGAGACCGTCGGCATCGGCCAGTCCGAAACCGCCGTCTGCGACATGACCGATTTCTTCCTCGCGCTGATGTTGCCCGGCGGCGGCGACGAGCTGCAAGGCATCAAGAAGGGCCTGGTCGAGCTCGCCGACATGATCGCGATCAACAAGGCTGACGGCGACAATCTCAAGCGTGCCAACATCACCGCCGCCGACTATCGCGGCGCGCTGCATATCCTGGCGCCTCGGTCCGAGCACTGGCATCCCCCGGTCGAGACCTATTCGGCGCTGACCGGCAACGGCATCGCAAAAATCTGGCAAAAGATTCTCGATCACCGCAAGGCGATGAATGCGTCCGGCGATTTCGCCGCGCGGCGGCGCGAGCAGCAGGTGAAATGGATGTGGTCGATGCTGGAGCAGCGCATGCTGGCGCGGCTGCGCAGCGAGGCATCGGTGCGGACCAAGGTCCGGAAGATCGAGGCTGAAGTGGCCGAAGGCCATCTCACGCCGGCGCTCGGCGCCGAGCAGATCCTCGAGTTGCTGCAATGAGCGACAAGCTCCGCATTCTCCTCACCGGCTTCGGGCCGTTTCCCGGCGCGCCCCATAATCCGACGCAGCCGCTGGTCGCGCGGCTGGCGCAACTGCGCCGCCCGGCGCTCGATGATGTCGCGATTGCGAGCCACATCTTCCCGGTCACCTATGCCGCGGTCGACCGCCAATTGCCGGAGGTGCTGGCTGCGCACAAGCCGGATGCGCTGCTGATGTTCGGCCTCGCCGCCCGCACACCCTACCTGCGTATCGAGACCCGCGCACGCAACGCCGTCACCATGCTCTGGCCGGATGCCGCCAACACCCGCTCGAGCAAGCGCGGCATTGCCGCTAATGCGGACGCGATGCTGTTCGGTCCACACACAGCAAGGCTGCTGCGCGCCGCACGCCTCACCGGCATCGACGCGCGCTCCTCGCGCGATGCCGGCGCCTATCTCTGCAACTATCTGAGCTGGCGCGCGATCGAGAATGTGAGGGCCGGCGGGCCAAAGCTTGCGGCGTTCATCCACATCCCCCTGCTAGCGCGCAGCGGCGCCGTGCGGCGCAAGGGCGCACCGCGCATCACGCTGGAGGAGTTGGTGGACGCCGGGGAAGCCATGCTGATGGAGATGGTGCAGTTGGCGAGAAAGAAGCGGAACACGCACTGACGCCGTAGGGTGGGCAAAGGCGCGTTTGCGCCGAGCCCACCATGCATCCATATTCGTGGTAACGACGGTGGGCACGCTTCGCTTTGCCCACCCTACGGCCCCGTCTTTGCGTAAACATTTAACCCTACTGCAAACAATCCTCACGACCCCAGCCGCTCTGCGCTACCTAGTCCAACGCGGACATCTCCCGCGTCTGCCAAAGGACGCGTCATGGACCTCAATCGTCGACATCTCATCGGAGCTTCGACCGCCGGCATCGCCGGCGCGCTCGCCATGCCGACCGACCCCGCGCGCGCGGCGCCGCTGACGTCCCTGCTCGGCCGCGATGCGACCCAATATGGCGTCCGGCCCGGCAGCAGCGAGGACCAGACGCGTGCGCTCCAGCGCGCCATCGACGAGGCTGCACGGGCGCAGCAGCCGCTGGCCCTGCCGCCCGGAGTCTACCGCAGCGGGCTGTTGCGGCTGCCGAACGGGGCGCAACTGATCGGCGTACGCGGCGCGACGAAATTCGTCTTCACCGGCGGGGCCGCGGCGCTCCAGAGCGATGGCTCGGATGCGATCGGTCTCGCCGGCATCACCTTCGACGGCGGCGGCATTAGGCTGCCGACACGGCGCGGACTGATCCACATCCTCGGCGGGCGAGACGTCCGCGTCACCGATTGCGAGATCACCCGCTCCGGCGGCAGCGGCATCTGGCTCGAGCAGGTGTCCGGCGACATCTCCGGCAACATCTTCACTGACATCGCGGTGACGGCGGTGGTCTCGTTCGATGCCAGGGGGCTCAGCGTCTCGCGCAACACTATCACCGGCACCAATGACAACGGCATCGAGATCCTGCGCATGGCGATCGGCGACGACGGCACGCTGGTCGCCGACAACCGCATCGAGGACATCAAGGCCGGCCCCGGCGGCTCCGGTCAGTACGGCAACGCCATCAATGCCTTCCGCGCCGGCAACGTGATCGTGCGCGGCAATCGCATCAGGAATTGCGACTATTCCGCGGTGCGCGGCAATTCGGCCTCGAACATCCACATCACCGGCAATTGCGTCAGCGACGTGCGCGAGGTCGCGCTCTATTCGGAGTTTTCGTTCGAGGCCGCCGTGATTGCCAACAACACGGTCGATGGCGCCGCAGTCGGTGTCTCCGTCTGCAATTTCAACGAGGGCGGGCGCATCGCGGTCGTCCAGGGCAACATCATCCGCAACCTGATCCCGAAACGGCCGATCGGCACTGCGCCCGACGACGATGCCGGCGTCGGCATCTACGTCGAGGCGGATTCATCCGTGACCGGAAATGTCATCGAGAACGCGCCGTCCTATGGCATCGTCGCCGGCTGGGGCAAATATTTGCGCGACGTCGTGATCTCGGGCAACGTGATCCGCAAGGCGCTTGCCGGCGTCGGTGTCTCCGTGGTGCCGGGCGCGGGCAGCGCACTCGTCAACAACAACATGATCTCGGAGACGCCGCGCGGCGCCGTGGTCGGTCTCGACCACGCACGCGCGGTGACGGCGGATCTGTCGGCGGATGGCGCCCAGCGCTTTGCGCAAGTGGTGGTCGGCGGGAATGCGGTGCGGCGGTAGTTGTGCGGTTGGCGGATGGGCCGCTCATCCTTCGAGGCTCCCCACGCGGCGCGTTGCGCCACGTGTCTCGCACCTCAGGATGACGGGATCAGAAGCAATGCTCGGCCTCGAAGGAGCCTGCCATTCGGCGGCACACCCAGAAGTTGCTTTTTCTCATATTGACAACAAACGCTCTGCCGTCATCCTGAGGTGCGAGCCGTTCGGTGCGAAGCACCGTGCGGGGAGCCTCGAAGGATGATGTTGTGGGTATCTTTGTCTACATGCTGCGCTGCGCGGATGGTTCGTTCTACATCGGAAGTGCCACTGGCGAGGACGTGTCCAAGCGGGTCGACGAGCACAATGCCGGCACCCATCAAGGATACACATACTCACGGCGCCCCGTCGTCCTGGTGTGGTCGGAGTATTTCGATCGGATCACCGACGGCATTGCCGCCGAGCGGCAGCTCAAGGGATGGAGCCGCGCCAAGAAGGAAGCGCTCGTTCGCTCGGATTGGAAATCGGTGAGCCAGCTTGCGCGACGGCGTGCCGGAGCGCCGAAGGAGAAAAAGTAAGCGTCGATGCGGCTGCTGCGGGGCCGTTCATCCTTCGAGGCTCGTCCTTGCGGTGCTTTGCACCGCAAGGCTCGCACCTCAGGATGACGGAATCAAAAGCGGCGACCGCCTAGAACACGTTCCTGAGCAGCGGGTATTTCGCTTGCAGCCCGTCGAGGCTGAAGGTGAATTCCACGACGCGTTCGGGGGCCGCGACAATTTCGGCGGCGGGCGGGGCGAACTGAGGCAGGAGCGCTGCCATTGCGGCTGGCGTGGCCAGCGGTGCTCTCGCAGCGGGCGCGGCCAGCGGTGCCCTCGCAGCGGGCGCCTTTAGCGGTGTCACGGCAGCAGACGCCCTGGGCGGTGTCGTCGCAACAGGCGCAGTGAACGGTGCTCTCGCGGCAGGCGCGGCCAGCGGCGCCCTCGCGGCGGGCACCTTGAGCGGTGCTACGGCAGCAGACGCCTTCGGTGGTGTCGTCGCAGCAGGCGCAACGAACGGTGCCATCGCTGAGGGCGCGGCCAAGGGTGCCCTCGCAGCGGGCGCCTTGAACGCCGCCGCGGCAGCAGACGCCTTGGGCCGTGTCGTCGCGGCAGACGCGGCAAGCGGTGCCATCGCAGCGGGCACGGCGAGCGGCGCAATCGGGGCTTCGGTGATTTCGGCGAGGACGTCCGGCTTGAGCTTGAGCCTGACCGGCATGGCGCTCTCGGGGGCGATGTGGACGGCCTTCGGCTGCACGGTCTGGACCTGCTCGCGCGGAAACACGCGGGGCATCGTCGCCGGTGACCAGCCGAATGCAGGCGTGACACTTGCGGCCGCCGCGGCAACATCCGCGCCGGTCGCGAGTGCGCGCCAGGTCTGAACGGCCCGCTTGGCTTCCTGGATGTTTTCGAGGAATCCGATCTCGGAGTGATAGCGGCGCCAGCGTCCGGTCTCGAACATTTCGGAGAGATGTTCCAACCGCTGCTCGGCGAGAGTGCACCAGCGTGCCGCAATCTCGCGGCAACCAGCCACGTCGCGAAAAGCTTCTTGGCGATGTGTCATGAAACAGCCCGTCAGGAGAAAAATACGGACGCGACGCAACGCACACGAATCAATTTAGACGCGACGTGAATATTTTGTGGAAAAGTTTTGACTTGTCCAGCAACGACACGGCGCCCGTCACAAAATTCCGTGGTCGTGGGGAGTTTCAGACGCTTACGAGTCAAGCTTCGCACAAGCATAGCGGACTTGTGCCACGCCGGCCGACCAAAGGGGATGAACGCAAGCGCGATCCTTCAACTGGAAGCTGAGCGAGCGCAAGACTTCAAAAATCAGACGACCCAAAAGAAAAGACCCGTCCGGGGGGACAACCGGACGGGTCGAGCCATATGGGCGCTTTGGGGTGGATGGGCGCTCGCGCCTGATATGACCGTTGGGGAGGGATGACCGCTCCCACATATTTTGGTCGTGGCAGGGCGCTGAACGTTCAATGCGGCGTTCGATTTTCTAACCTTCAGGCCGGCGTGCATCGTTGTCGCGGCGGCTATCGAGCGGCCGACCTATCCGCCTGAGAAATCGTGGATTTATCGTCCGCGCTCGACAGCGAGGGTTGCTCGATGGTGCGGATGCCGGGCTCGTCGCGACGCTTCTCGGCATCTTCACGTTTTGTTGTACCGGGCGCAGCCGCGAGCGGCGTCGCACTGTCGGCGGGAACCGCCATGACCGCGGCAAACGCGTCGGGCTCGCCGTCACCAAAGAGATCATCGCGTCCGGGGGAGCCGAGGTCGCGCGCGGTCTTTGCGAGCGTCATGCGCAGCGCTTCCGGCTTCAAGGCGTAGTTGCGCTCGAGCAGCAGCGCCGCGACGCCGGAGACATAGGCGGCCGAGAACGAGGTGCCCGAGGTCATCTGGTACTTGCCGTCCGGGGCCGGCAGGAAAATGTCGACACCGGGCGCCGCCAGCGCGATGTAGTTGCCGCGGTTGGCGGCGGTGAACAGCTTGTCCTGCCGGTCGGTCGCACTGACCGCGATCACGTTGGGATTGGCGGCCGGGTAAAGCGGCGGGGATTTCGCGCCCGCGTTGCCGGCGGCCGCGACTAGCACCAGCCCGCGCGCCGCGGTCGCCGCGATGGCGCGCTCGATCACGGCATCCTTCGGACCGGCAAAGCTCATGTTGAGGATCTGCGCGCCGTGCTCGGCGGCGTAGTTCAGGGAGCGCAGGATGATGTAGGACGAGCTCTCGGCGCCGCCGGTGGTGCCGCCGAAGGCGCGGATGGCGATGATGCGCGCTTCCGGCGCGCTCCCCATCAGCCGCGCATGCGCCACGATGACGCCGGCAACGCCGGTGCCGTGGACGTGCGGGCCCTCGGCGCTGCCAAGCGCATCGAAATTGTCGGCGATGGAATTGGCAAGCTCGGGATGTTTGGCGTCGATGCCGGAGTCGATCACGGCAATCATCACGTTGGCGCCATGCGCCAGTACGTGCGCCTCGGGCAGGCGGAGCTTGGTCAGCGCATATTGCGCGGGATCGCCCTCCGTCGGCACGGACGATTACTGGTCCTGGAGCATGTAGCGGAAGTTCGGCTGGACCGAGCGCACGCTGCCGTCGGCGGCGAACTCGCGCCGGACCGTCTCGAAGGGGCGGCCGTCGCTGATACGGAACAGGCCGAACGTGGCCCCGATCAGCGGGAAATTCTCGGAGGCGACGCGCTTCAAGCCGTGGCGGCGCGCGAGCTCGTCGGCTTCGGTGGCCGACAGCCCGCCGTCGATCTCGGCGACGAATTCGTTGGCGAAGGTGCGCAGGTTCACGGCGGCCGGCGCGCCATTGCCGCGGCTCTTGCTCTTGCTCGCGCTCTTCTTGCCCGACTTGCCGGCACCGTCGCCACCCGCGTTCGGCTGCGCCAGGCATTCGCCGTCGGCGTCACGGTAGGGCGCGATGCAGGCCGGATAGAGGCTCGGCGAGTAGCGCGCATAGGGCAGCACCGGCGTCGGCGCCATCCGCGCGGTGGTGCTCGCGCGCGGGCCACGGTCAACGCTGACCGCCCGCGCGGCAACACTGGGGCTGACGCGCGCGGCGATGCTCGGAGAAATGGTCGGCGTGCGCGAAGGAACGCTGATCGTGGGCGAGCGCATGATCGCCTGCGCATGGGCGACATCGGCGCCGAGACAGGCGGCTAGCAGCAGCGCGACTCCGACCGACGAAGGGTTGGCGCCGGCTCTCAGCCCATTCTCAGACTTGCGCGTCATCGGTTCGGCGGCGCGTTTACGGCGCCGTCGCGACAGCGAGGTTGACGAACTTCTCGTGCTGCATCTTGCCGAGCAGCGAGGCGAGTTCGTCCTGGCTCATCGCCTTGTCGAACTGGAGGCGGAACATGCCGCCCTTGGCATCCCCGATGATCGAAGCCTGGTAGTTGTCGAGCAGCGAGGTGATGTCGGCGACGCGCGCCTCGGGCGTGAAGCGCACCAGCGCGCGCGCCGGTGCCGCAGCCGCCCCGAGTTCGCGTGTGGCCGGCGCGCCGGTCGAAAGCGAGGCGATCTGGAAGGTTGCGGTCTGGGTCTTCATCAACACGGCGCCAATGATGCCGGCTTGCAGCAGGAGCGCGACGGCGCCGAGACCCGCCGACCAGACCAGCGTGCGCGGCGACAGACTCGCGAAGAATGTGGAGATGCGCGCCGACAGAGGCAGTGAGGCGGTTGCCCGCGCCGGCTCGGCGTCAATCGCGGCGAACAGCTTCTGCATCGCGTGTGCCGACGGAGCCCCCAGGCTCTCGTTCAGATGGATGGTCTCTTCGTACTCGCCGCGGATCGCGGCATATTGCCGGGCAAGCTCCGGATCGCGCGCCAGCGCTTCCTCGACGCGGCGGGCGTCGCGCGCGTTCAGCGTGCCGGCGGCGTGCCACGGCAGCAGCAGTTCAATTTCACTGGGCTCTTGCCCCAGCATCTTCTTGCTCAAAGCCGTCATGGCCAGCCTCGCTCAACGCCGGCTGCCCTCAGCAGTTCGGCGAGCTTCTTGCGCGCATAGAACAAGCGCGTCTTCACAGTGTTCTCCGGGATCCCGACGATTTCGGCGACCTCTTCCACGGACTTCTCGTGATAGTAGACGAGATCGACGATTTCCCGGTGTTCCGGCGAGAGGCCCGTCAGACACTCCCGCAACGCTTCACTGGTATCCTTTTTCTGCACCACCGTTTCCGGATTGTCGGACTGGTCCTCGATCGCGTTCGCGGCGTCTTCGTCCAGCGCAAAATCCTTCCTGCGCCGGAGCACAGACAGGGCCTTGAATCGGGTGATTGCCAGCAGCCAGGTGGAAAAGGCGGATCGGCCCTCGAACTTGCCGGCTTGACGCCAGACGTCGAGAAATACCTCACTGATGAGGTCTTCCGCCGCCTGCTCGTCCCGCACGAGCCTCAGCCCAAACCGATACACCCTGACATGGTGCCGCCCGTACAGCACCTGCATGGCGAGCCGGTCGCCCTGAGCGATCCTGGCGATCAGGACCTCGTCCGAAGCCGCCTGTGTCACGCTCAAAGGCCGTCTCGCAAAGTTGGTCGGGTCGATGCGGCGGACGGTTCGACGGGAGACGCGAAATTCTTCAGTTTACCGCAGTCGTACGGGGGCCTGTGTGATCTACCCCACATGCGTGAATTTTCCTTTTGCCACCCGCGGCGGTTGGTCACCTCGCCCAAGAACGGTAACATAGTAACGAAACACTTTCCTGCGCAATCCCGTCTGGCGCAGACGGCCGCCATCCGGCCCTGCACGACGTATGTCTCTCGAAGCCCTGCTTTGGCTCGACCGCATCGCCCCATCTCCGGCAAATTCCGACCGCCGGCCACTGTTTTGCGCCGCACGGTTCGGATTCGGGTTCGAAGGATACCAAACCTAAAGGCTTGCCACGTAGATTTTTGGACTGAGATCCACCATTGGCAGGACCATGAGTACGGCCGCGACGCCCTTTCCCGAGAGGAATGCTGCTGAGGTCGCGGATCTCGTCCTCACGCCCGTGGCAGCGGCCCCCGCGGTGGCGGCGCGCCGGACCCGGCAGCGTCGCCAGATGTATGTCGGCCAGGCGGCGAGCTACTCGCTCGCTGCTTTCGTCCTGCTGCTCTACGCCCATGACGGCGCGATCCCGATCGAGGTTCCGTCGCTGTTCTGGCTCGGCGGTCTCCTGATCATCGGCACGTTCACCGTGCTGTCGGAGGCCGGCGTCGGCGACAAGCACACCGACCACTATCTCACCGTCTTCCAGATTTCAGCGCATATGGCGCTGCAATTCGTGTTCCTGGTGTCGGTGCCGGCCGTCGGCGTCGCCTTCATCAGCGTGCTGTTTCTGATCTTCGCTTTCGGTACGCTGCGCATGACCTCGGCCCAGGCGATGCTGACCTGGGCGCTCGCGGCCACCGGCCTTGCCGCCGTCTTCCTCGCCTCCGACCTGCCGATCGGCATGCCCATTACGACGAGGCTGCAGCGGACGGCCTCGATGCTGTGCTTCGTGCTGGTGATCGGTCAGTGCGCCTTCCTCGGCCTGTTCGGCGCCACGCTGCGCAAGATCCTGTACCGGCGCAGCATCGAGCTGAAGGCCGCCTATCAGCGCATCGAGGAGCTGGCCGAGCTCGACGAGCTCACCGGCTCCTACAATCGCCGCTGCATCATGCGGCTGCTCGACGCCGAGATCGAAAAGTCACGGCAGGCATCGCTGCCTTGCGCGATCGCGCTGATCGATCTCGACTGGTTCAAGCGCATCAATGACGCCCACGGCCATCCCGTTGGCGACGAGGTTCTGCGCACCTTCGCGATCACCATTTTCGCCAACATCCGCCCGGACGACCGCTTCGGTCGCTACGGCGGCGAGGAATTCCTGCTGCTGCTGCCGGGCACCGAAGGCGATGCCGCATCGCGCATGCTCGATCGCTTGCGCGGAATCGTCGCCGATCTCGATTGGAGCGCATTCGCGCCCGGAATGCACGTGACGATTTCCGCGGGCGTCGTGACGCTGCGCGACAACGATACTGCCGACACGTTTCTCGCGCGCGCCGACAGCGCGCTCTATTCCGCCAAGGCGCAAGGGCGCAACCGAATTGTAACAAGCTGACCAATCCATTTTCACCCGACTGCACAGAAGCCGCAGCCGGACCGAACGCTCCAGGACAGGGCCATGAGATCGAAATCCGAAAAACCATCCGAGAACCTGCTCGAGGAATTGCAGGCTGCGCTCTCGCACGGCACCGTTGCGCGCCGGGTCGATGCGCTGCGTCGCGTCACCGATCTTTTCATAAACAACGCGGTGGATTACTCCGACGAGCACACGAGGGTGTACGACGACGTGTTCCAGTGCCTGGTCGAGCGGATCGAGACATCCGCCAGGGCGCTGCTCGCCAACCGCCTCGCGCCGATCGCGGCCGCGCCGCCCAAGATCATCCGAACCCTCGCGCTCGACGAGGTCATCGAGGTCGCAGGCCCTGTGCTGTCGAAATCGGAGCGGCTGGACGAGGCGACCCTGATCGAGATCGCGCGCAGCCGGGGCCAGGCGCATCTCAAGGCGATCTCGCTGCGGCGGGTGCTGTCGGAAGCGCTGACCGACGTGCTGGTGACGCGCGGCAACGAAGACGTGGTGCAGTCGACCGTCAGTAACCCGGGCGCACGGCTTTCCGAGGGAAGTCTCACCGATCTCGTCACGCGCGCCGAACGCGACGACGACCTCGCCACCTGTATCGGTCTGCGGCCCGACCTGCCGCGCCACCATTACCTAAAGCTGGTTGCGAAGGCGTCCCTGAGCGTGCGCAGGAAGTTAGAGGCGGCGCATCCGGAGCTCGCGGACGAAGTGTCGAGCGCGGTCCAGGAAGCGGCCCAGCGGGTCCGCGCCGCCGCCATGACGAAGCAGACCGAGATGGCGCGCGCGCTGGTCAGGTCGCTGCACGAAGACGGTCGTCTCAACGAGTTCCAGGTCGCCAGCTTCGCCGAGCAGGGCAAGTTCGACGAGACCAATGCGGGGCTCGCAGCGCTCGCGGGCGTCCCGGTCGAGACCGCCGAAAACATGATGATCGAAAGCCGCAACGAGGGCGTGATGATCCTCGCCAAGGTCGCGGGCATGCAGTGGTCAAGCGTACGCGCGATCATCGCCATGCGCGAAAAGCTCTCCGGCGGGTCGCAGATCGACATGCTGAAGTTGCGCGACACCTACGAGGCCCTTCGCAGTTCGACCGCGCAGCAGGTGCTACGCTTCCACCGCATGCAGCAGGGCACGACGTCGGCGGCCTGAAGTCGGCGGAGCTAGTATCGCAGGACTCTCGAACCGACCGCAGCACCAATCGCGGTCACCACCGCGGTTGCGATCGTGTACCAGGTCGCAACGAACAACGGCGAGTCGTCGGTACAGTGCGCGGCGTACAGCGTCGCGGCGAGTCCGGCTGAGAGCAGGCCGGCCAGCGCGCCCGCAAGCGCGGGGCGTGACGGTGCGCCGTGCCGCAGGCCGAACAATGCGCCTGCGAGCAGCGGCAGCGACATCGCGGGGATTGCCATCAGGCAGGCCCTGGAATTCTTGCCCATCAGCCGCATTGTCATCGGCATCGCCGGCGCCATCATCGTTTCGCCGCCGATCGCTACTGCAAGCAGGCCCACGGGAAGCAGCAGCAGCCAGCCCCAGCCGCGCATCAAGGCTTCGGGCCGCGACAGATGCAGGCTGATGATGATCGCGGGGATCGCGAGCGACAGCGTGACCGCGAACTTCATGTCGAAGAACGGATTGTGCATCGCCGTCATCACGTCGGAGCGCACGCCGAGGAACGTCGCGAAGATCAGGATCGACAAGGGCGCCGCCACCAGTAGGGCCATGGTCAGCACGGCACCGACGCGCGGAGCGCGGTGGGCGTTGTCGGCCGCGAGCGAGCGAATGAGTTGGTCGGTATCCATGACTAGCGGTCCCGCAGTTTGGCCGTCAGAGCCGCAAGTCCGCGATGCAGCGCGACCCGCACCGCACCTTCGCTCATCGAAAACTTTGCCGCCGTATCCTTGATCGAGGCGCTTTCGACCGCGATCGACTGCAACACGTCGCGCTGTCGCTGCGGCAGGGTGTCGAGCTGCGCTGCGACCTCGCCCGCCGACGCCGTCTCCTGCTGCGCCTCGCCCGGCAGCGTCTCGGCGAAATCGTCGATGTTGACGAAGACGCGCCTGCCGCGCCGCCTGAGCGTATCGATCAGCTTGTTGCGGGCGATCGCGAACAGCCACGGCGCGAGGGGCGCTTCGCTGTCCCAGGTGTGCCGTTTCAGATGCACCGCCAACAAAATCTCCTGCACGATATCCTCGGCCTGGTCGGGCGGCTGGCCTGCCCGCGCCAGGCCGCGCCTCGCGGCAGCACGCAGCACCGGCGTGACCGCCTTCAAGAGGCGATGATACGCGGCATCGTCGCCCGCCATGGCCGACCGCATCAGGCCGGTCCACTCGTCCTCACGTCCGCGCACGCGCGCCCCTCACCATGCAATTCGGCCGCTCTTTCAATTTGTTACGCCGGATCCGACAGATCACGAATTCGTGATCCGCCGTCAAGCCGCGCTATCCGAGCTCCGCGACGGCTCATAACACCGATCGGTGCCGTACGCACAGGTGGCGGGTCGCGAAGGGGCGGCTTGCCCCGTTTTCGCCCGGTGTAGCCCGAAGATTCCCATTTTCTGCCCCGCTGCGGTCACGCCGCAGCGTCTCTGTTCGGTCCCGGGACGGGCGGAATTGGGGAGATCGTCGACATGATGAAAGCCAGTGGGCGCGCGACCTTGATCCTTCTTGCCGGAGTTTTCCTGTTGTCCGGAGGCGTCGCCCAGGCGGCACCAACCTCAGCCGGAAGCAGCAAACCGGACAGCGCAGACAAACAGGCCGACACGGTCGGGCCGAGCAAGCAGCGGAGCCACGCCTCTCGCCACAGCAGCAAGCAGAAATCCGACGACAAGGCCGACAAGAAGGACGCCGCAGCAAAGCCCGACGGGGCGAAGGCCGATAACGCCGCGCCCGCCTCCAACCAGATGCCGCCCGAAGTCGCCAATGCCAATGCGCAGATCGCCGCGGCCGATAATACCGCCATGCCGAATGCGGAGAACCAGGTGGTGGCGCCCGACCAGCTCAACGACGTCGACCGCGCTCTGCAACAGGACAACCCGCCGGCGCAAGCGGTGATTGCCCCGACCGACGCGCAGCCACGGCCGGCGCCGGTGATGGCAAGCAGCCAGAGCTCGGCCTGGGAC
>JAEWFG010000022.1 GCA_023388935.1 Pseudomonadota bacterium
TTCTTGAGCGCCGCATTGACCAGCCGCAGCGTCGAGACCCGCGGCGCATCGTGCGCCTTCATGGCCTCCTTCAACGCAGCGTTGATGTCGTCACGCAGCATCCCGCACCCTTTCGTGCACCCGCGAACCTTGCTTCGGCGCTCTTTATACGCAAATAAGGCGGGACGGCCAGAGCGCGCGCCCACCGGACCCGGACATTTCCGGTGTCGGTTACCGCCGGGCGCTCCAGCCATCTCCGCCGCGCGGCCCGTGCGCCGGCGCCCGTCGCATCAAGACGCCTTCGAATCGAGACGCCGTTGAATCGAGACGCCATGTCGAACGACCCCTCCGCCTGGGCCGATCCCGCGCCCACCGCCCTGCTCGTCCTCGCCGACGGGACCGTGATCGAGGGATTCGGCCTCGGCGCCACCGGCCATGCGGTCGGCGAGGTGTGCTTCAACACGGCGATGACCGGCTACGAGGAGATCCTCACCGATCCCTCCTATGCGGGCCAGATCATCACCTTCACGTTCCCCCACATCGGCAATGTCGGGACCAACGAGGAGGACATCGAGACCGTCAACATGGCCGCCACCCCGGGCGCCTGCGGCGTGATCCTCCACGCGGCCGTGACCCGGCCGTCGAACTACCGGGCGACCCGCCATCTCGACGCCTGGCTCAAGGCCCGCAACATCGTCGGACTCGGTGGCATCGACACCCGGGCGCTCACCGGCCTGATCCGCACCAAGGGCATGCCGAACGCCGTCATCGCCCACGCACCGGACGGCCGCTTCGACCTCGACGCGCTCAAGGCCGAGGCCGCGGGCTGGCCGGGCCTCGTCGGCATGGACCTGGTGCCGCGGGTGACGTCGGGCCAGCGCTTCACCTGGGACGAGACCGAGTGGGTGTGGGGCAAGGGCTACGGCCGGATGGAGAACCCCGACCTGCACGTCGTCGCCATCGACTACGGCATCAAGCGCAACATCCTGCGCCTGCTCGCCGGCGTCGGCTGCAAGGTGACGGTGGTGCCGGCAACGACCTCGTCTGAGGACATTCTGGCGATGAAGCCGGACGGCGTATTCCTGTCCAACGGCCCTGGCGATCCGGCTGCGACCGGCAAATATGCCGTGCCGGTCATTCAGGACGTGATCAAGTCGGGCACGCCAACCTTCGGCATCTGCCTCGGCCACCAGATGCTCGGCCTCGCTGTCGGCGCTAGAACCAAGAAGATGCATCAGGGCCATCACGGCGCCAATCATCCCGTGAAGGACGAGACCACCGGCAAGGTCGAGATCACCTCGATGAACCACGGCTTTGCGGTGGACGAGGCGACGTTGCCGAAGGGCGCGACGCAGACTCACATCTCGCTGTTCGACGGCTCCAATTGCGGCATCCAGCTCGACGGCAAGCCGGTATTCTCGGTGCAGTACCACCCCGAGGCCTCACCGGGCCCGCGCGACTCGCACTACCTGTTCCAGCGCTTCGCCGATTTGATGCGGCAGAAGAAGAGCGCGTAAGGCGCGCTCTTGCGCAATCATTCCATGACAAAAGCCCGGGCTCGCCCGGGCTTTTTCGTCATTCCGGGGCGCGCATAGCGCGAGCCCGGAATCCATCGGGCAGCGGGCTCTGCGGCGCGATGGATTCCGGGCTCGACGCTTCGCATCGCCCCGGAATGACAGTGGAACGCGGAACGTCGCCTCACGCTCCTCGTTGATCCCTGCTAGTCTCGCGCAGGAGTCCCGCCATGACCGTCGTCCGCGGCAATGCCGAGCCACTCGCGATCGTGTTCGAGGACGATGGGCTCGTGCCGAACAACATCCTTCCCTTCCTGGTCTACCAGGGCGCGGTGGAGCTCGACCCGAAGCAGCCGGAAGAGACGATCGAAAACCTGTTTGGCGCAAACAGCTGGGGCGGCACGTGGCGCAACGGCGTCTACGACTATCTGCACTATCACGCGACCGTGCATGAGGTCCTTGGCGTTGCGCGCGGGAGTGCACGGGTCCGCTTCGGCGGCGACCACGGCCAGGAGCTGGAGATCAAGGCCGGCGATGTCGCGATCCTGCCCGCCGGCACAGGTCATCAATGCATCACGGCGAGCAGCGATTTTTGCGTGATCGGCGCCTACCCGCCCGGCGCGCAGATGGAGATCACGCGGGCAACGCCCGAGAACCACGCCAAGGCGCTGAAGACCGTTCCGAAAGTCGCGCTGCCGCCGGCCGATCCGGTGACGGGCAAGGACGGAGCGATGATGCGGCTGTGGGGCCAACCATAAGCACAGTGCCGTAGGGTGGGTTAGCCCCGCGGCTGCGCGAAGCGCAGTCGCTCGGCGTAACCCAACTCTTCCATTTCCGCACGCACCAACGTGGTGGGTTACGCCTTCGGCTAACCCACCCTCAGTCGTGCCCTTACGCCTCGTTGCCGCCTTCCTGGCGGGTGGCTTCGAACAGGAACCAGGTGCGCCGCTCGGTTTCGTCGATGAAGACTTCGAGGATGCTGGCGCTGGCGACATCGCCGGCCTCGTCGCAGACCTCGTGCGCCTTGCGCATCGCGGCGGCGACGTGCTTGTTGTCCTGCATCAGCTCGCGCAGCATCTGGCGCGGCGGGACGTAGTCCTCGTTGTTGTCCTTGATGGTCTGGAGCTTGGCGACCTGGCCGATCGACTTCAGCGTCGCACCGCCGATCTTGCGGACGCGCTCGGCGAGCTGGTCGGTGGTGGCGAATATCTGGTCCGACTGCTCGTCGAGCAGCAGATGGTAGTCGCGGAAATGCCGGCCGCTGATGTGCCAGTGGAAATTCTTGGTCTTGAGGTAGAGCGCGAATGCGTCGGCCAGAAGCACGTTGAGCGCCTCGGAAACCTTGTTGACCGCCTGGGGTGACAGATCGGTGGGGGTGTCGAGATCGGGCGAGACCTTGTTGGGGGCTTTGCTCACGGGAGACCTTCCTGTTAGGACGCGGACATTGACGGCATGCCGTCGCACCCCTAACGCAAGGCAGCCAGCGCCGGTTCCTCAGCAGGAACCATTTGGTCGGGACCCTCGGATACCATGGACGACTGGATCGATTATTACGACTCCACGCACACGATCTATGTCAGCAAGCTGCATCGTGATTTGCACTTCCAGATCATCGCGCGGGACATTATCGGCTACATCCCCTCGCCCGAGGCGACGGTACTGGACTATGCCTGCGGCGAGGCGCTGTCGGCGAGCCAGGTAGCGGCCACCTGCGGCAAGCTGATCCTCGCCGAGCCCGCCCCCGGCGTGCGCGGCCGGCTGATCGCGCGGTTTGCCCCGAATACCAAGATCCGTGTCCGCTCGCTCGACGACGTGCGCAAGATGCAGAACCAGTCCATCGACCTCGTGGTGATGAACTCGGTCGCACAATACATGACGCCGGAGGACCTCGATGCCGCGCTCCTCAACATCCGGCGATTATTGACGCCATCCGGCAAGCTGGTGCTTGGCGACATCCTTCAGCCCGAAATCGGCATGGGCCGGGACGTGATGGCGCTGCTTAGCTTCGGCCTGCGTCACGGCTTCTTGAAGGACGCGCTGATCGGGCTGATCAGCACCGCGCTGTCCGACTATCGTCATCTGCGCACGCGCATCGGACTCCAGCGCTACAGCGAGCAAGAGATCACCGCCAAGCTCGCCGCAGCCGGGTTCGAGGTCCAGCGCGCCCGCACCAATATCGGCCACAATCGCTGGCGGATGACCTTCATCGCGCAGCCGCCTCTGGTTCGTTAAGCATAACGACCGCCTGAGGTGGCTTGTCGCACCCCGATCGGCAATAATCGCGACGGCCCGGTGGCGGAAGCGTCCACGCGAGAGCGGTGCATCGCTCTTTATCCTGGTTCAAGTCCAGGCCGGGTCTCCAGCCTTCGCTGGCTTCGCCAGCTTCGGCTCGGCGAGCCCATCGTAGCGAAGGCTGCCTCGGCGTAGCCCGAAGGGCGAAGCCGGGCGCGGTTCGGCAAGCCGCCCAAAACCAAGATCTCGAAAACAACCCCATGCACAGTAGCCGATGATTTCCGGCGGATGCCTCGCTGCATCTCGCGAAAGCATTGAGACGCCGGGCAATTCAGCGGCCGGCGCGCAATCATTTCATTTTCGGTCCGTGTCGGCCATTTCGCAGTCGGACAGCAGCCGCAACCGGCCGGCATCCCTGGCTGCGGAGCTGATGACGGCATCGAGCAGGCCCAGGAAACGTGCCTCCAGATCCTCGCGGCGTAGCAGGATGAACCGGTTCTGCGGCGCGTTGGGCGGCGCTGTGCTGGCCACTCTCTCACCGACCGACCTCGGCTGTATCGGCGGATCGAGCGTTGCGGCCTCACTTCTGGTGCATCTCGCGCGGGGCTGGCAGGCCCGGCCAAAACCCGTCAAAATTGCCGGTTGATGGGCGTTTTTCGGGGTTTCGCCGCCCCGGAATCTGGTCTAAGACCCACCCGCGCGCGAGGGAGACCACCGCGCTCTCGGCCAAAGGGACGCGCGGTAGCGCGCCCTTTTTTTGTGCCCAAATTCCAGTCCGGCGAGAGTTGATGCCCAAACGTACAGACATCTCCACCATCCTGATCATCGGCGCCGGTCCCATCGTGATCGGCCAGGCCTGCGAGTTCGACTATTCGGGCACGCAGGCGGTGAAGACGCTGAAGGAAGAGGGCTATCGCATCGTCCTCGTCAATTCCAACCCGGCCACCATCATGACCGACCCGGAATTGGCCGATGCGACCTATATCGAGCCGATCACGCCCGAGATCGTCGCCAAAATCATCGAGAAGGAACGTCACGTCATTCCCGGCGGCTTCGCGCTGCTGCCGACCATGGGCGGCCAGACCGCGCTGAACTGCGCGCTGTCTCTGCGCCGGCAGGGCACGCTGGACAAGTTCGACGTCGAGATGATCGGCGCCACCGCTGATGCCATCGACAAGGCCGAGGACCGTCAGCTTTTCCGCAACGCCATGGAGAAGATCGGGCTGCAGACGCCGAAGTCGCGGCTCGCCAACGCGTCCGAGCTGAAGAAGTCCTTCCGCGACAAGTACCACGCCGAACGCGAGAAGCTGTCGGGCGCGGCTCTGGAAGAGCTCGACCGGCAATGGACCCTCGGCGAAGGCGACCGCCGCAAGCGCTATCAGGAATATGCGCTGGGTCAGGCGATGATGGCGCTGTCCGAGATCGGCCTGCCTGCAATCATCCGCCCCTCCTTCACGATGGGCGGCACCGGCGGCGGCATTGCCTACAACAAGGAAGAGTTCCTCGACATCATCGAGCGCGGCCTCGATGCGTCTCCGACCAACGAAGTCCTGATCGAGGAATCCGTGCTCGGCTGGAAAGAGTTCGAGATGGAGGTGGTGCGCGACAAGAAGGACAATTGCATCATCGTCTGCTCGATCGAGAATTTCGATCCGATGGGCGTGCACACCGGCGATTCCATCACGGTGGCGCCGGCGCTGACGCTGACCGACAAGGAATACCAGATCATGCGCGACGCCTCGCTGGCGGTGCTGCGTGAGATCGGGGTGGAGACCGGCGGCTCCAACGTGCAGTTCGGCGTCAATCCCGAAGACGGCCGCATGGTCGTTATCGAAATGAACCCGCGCGTGTCGCGCTCCTCGGCGCTGGCCTCGAAAGCGACGGGCTTCCCGATCGCGAAGGTCGCGGCCAAGCTCGCGATCGGCTACACGCTGGACGAAATCGCCAACGACATCACCGGCGGCGCGACGCCGGCCTCGTTCGAACCGACCATCGACTACGTGGTGACCAAGATCCCGCGTTTCGCCTTCGAGAAATTCCCTGGCGCCTCGTCCACCCTGACCACCTCGATGAAGTCGGTCGGCGAGGTCATGGCGATCGGCCGCACCTTCCAGGAAAGCCTTCAGAAGGCGCTGCGCGGACTCGAGACCGGACTGACCGGCCTCGACGAGATCGAGATCGAGGGCCTTGGCCAGGGCGACGACAAGAACGCGATCCGCGCCGCGCTCGGCACACCGACGCCGAACCGGCTGCTGCAGGTCGCGCAGGCGATGCGGCTCGGCTGGTCCAACGAGGACATTTTCAACTCCTGCAAGATCGACCCGTGGTTCCTTGGCGAGATGCGCGGCATCGTCGACATGGAAGAGAAGATCAGGAAGAACGGTCTTCCCGCCAACGCCTTCGGCATGCGCAGCCTGAAAGCCATGGGCTTCTCGGACGCGCGGCTCGCGGTGCTCGCGCAGACCACGGATGCGGAAGTCACCGCCAGGCGCCACGCGCTCGGCGTTCGCCCCGTATTCAAGCGCATCGACACTTGCGCGGCCGAATTCGCCTCGCCCACGGCCTACATGTACTCGACCTACGAGGCGCCGTTTGCAGGCAGCCTCGCAGACGAAAGCGCGCCGTCGGACAAGAAGAAGGTCATCATCCTCGGCGGCGGCCCGAACCGCATCGGCCAGGGCATCGAGTTCGACTATTGCTGCTGCCACGCCTGCTTCGCGCTCGCGGATGCCGGCTACGAGACCATCATGGTCAATTGCAATCCGGAGACGGTGTCGACCGACTACGACACCGCCGACCGCCTCTATTTCGAGCCGCTCACGGCCGAGGACGTGCTGGAGATCATCGCGACCGAGCGGACGAACGGCACGCTGCATGGCGTGATCGTCCAGTTCGGCGGCCAGACGCCGCTGAAGCTCGCGCGCGCGCTGGAAGCTGCCGACGTGCCGATCCTCGGCACCTCGCCCGACGCCATCGACCTTGCCGAGGACCGCGACCGCTTCAAGCGCGTGCTCGACAAGCTGCGCCTGAAGCAGCCGAAGAACGGTATCGCCTATTCGGTCGAGCAGGCCCGCCTCGTCTCGGCCGATCTCGGCCTGCCGCTGGTGGTGCGCCCGTCCTACGTGCTCGGCGGCCGCGCGATGCAGATCATCCGCGAAGAGAACCAGCTCAACGACTATTTGCTCGGCACGCTGCCTGAGCTCGTGCCCGCCGACGTCAAGGCGCGCTATCCGAACGACAAGACCGGGCAGATCAACACGGTGCTCGGCAAGAATCCGCTGCTGTTCGACCGCTATCTGTCGGACGCCACCGAAGTGGACGTCGACTGCCTCTCCGACGGCAAGGACACCTTCATCGTCGGCATCATGGAGCACATCGAGGAAGCCGGCATCCACTCCGGCGACTCCGCCTGCTCGCTGCCGCCCTACTCGCTCGATGCCGGGATGATCGAGGAACTGGAGCGCCAGACCCGCGAGCTCGCGCTCGGCCTCGACGTCGTCGGCCTGATGAACGTGCAATACGCCATCAAGGACGGCGAGATCTACGTGCTCGAGGTCAATCCGCGCGCTTCGCGCACGGTGCCGTTCGTCGCAAAGGTGGTCGGCACGCCCGTCGCGAAAATCGCCGCGCGCATCATGGCGGGCGAGAAGCTCGCCGACTTCAAGCTGAAGAAGGCGCAGCTCCAGCATGTCGGCGTCAAGGAATCGGTGTTCCCATTCGCGCGCTTCCCCGGCGTCGACACGGTGCTGGGCCCCGAGATGCGCTCGACCGGCGAGGTGATGGGCATCGACAGCAGCTTCGAAGTCGCCTTCGCCAAAAGCCAGCTCGGCGGCGGCACCAGGGTGCCGCGCAAGGGCACAGTGTTCGTCTCGGTGCGCGAGAGCGACAAGACGCGCATCGCCGACGCTGTTCGCGAATTGCATTCGCTCGGCTTCAAGGTGCTGGCGACATCGGGAACCGCGCGCTTCCTGACCGACCAGGGCATTCCCACCGAAAAGGTGAACAAGGTTCTGGAAGGGCGGCCGCACATCGTCGACGCCATCACCAACGGCGACGTTCAGCTCGTCTTCAACACCACCGAAGGTCCGCAGGCGCTCGCCGACAGCCGTTCGCTGCGGCGCTCCGCCCTCTTGCATAAAGTGCCGTACTACACCACTCTTTCCGGGGCCGTGGCGGCCGCGCAGGGCATCCGCGCCTATCTCGGCGGGGACCTTGAGGTTCGTACCCTGCAGAGCTACTTTTCGGAAACCTGATCGCTAGCGGAGGCCAAGCCTCCGCTAAGTGATTGGCAATGAAGCCACAATGGCCGGAGGAACTGTCCGGCCATGGAGTGGTTCTGTTCCGGCGCTAAGCCCATATCTGTCAACGTCCGGCGGCTCATGTGTCGAGCCCCGGAAAGACCGACGAATCAAGGTTGGGCGCCCATTCATGTTTTGGGCGCACGACGGAGGACGAGAGAGAAGATGGAAAAGGTTCCGATGACCGCAAGCGGCTTTGCCGCGCTCGGGGAAGAATTGAAGAAGCGCCAGTCGGAGGACCGCCCGCGCATCATCGAGCATATCGCCGAGGCGCGCTCGCACGGCGACCTGTCGGAAAACGCGGAGTACCATGCCGCGAAGGAAGAGCAGTCCCATAACGAGGGCCGCATCGCCGAGCTCGAGGACAAGCTCGCGCGCGCCGACATCATCGACATTTCGAAGCTCTCCGGCGACACCATCAAGTTCGGCGCCACCGTGACGCTGGTCGACGAGGACACCGAGAAAAAGACGGTGTGGCAGATCGTCGGCGAGGTCGAGGCCGACGCCAAGAAGGGCCGCATCTCCATCACCTCGCCGCTGGCGCGTGCGCTGATCGGCAAGAAGAAGGGTTCAACCGTCGAGGTCAATGCACCCGGCGGCGCCAAGGCCTACGAGATCACCAAGGTGGAGTGGCGGTAAGGATTGGCAGACGTTTCGAAAAGGCCGCGCGGTGCGCGGCCTTTTTTGCGTCTGCGTGCCGATGGGAATGTGAAGAGCTCGCGCTCTCAGACCGCGTCTCGTGTCCCGGACGCGCTGCAGCGTTCTTACGCTGCTGCGCAGAGCCGAAGTGGCGCTGCGCTGCGTCCGGGGCACGAGAGTGGCGCCTGCTACCTTCGCCCCTTCACGTCCAGCGGCACGGCGGCCTCGTACTTCGAGTTATGCAGCACGAGCGAGGTCCGCACGTTGCGCACGTGGGGCGCGGCGGTCAGGTGGGTGACGAAGTTCTGGAAGGTCGCCATATCAGGCGCGACGCATTTCAGGATGAAATCGACCTCGCCCGACAGCATCCAGCACTCCCGCACCAGCGGCTCGGCACGGACGAACTCCTCGAAGGCGCGCAAATCCGCTTCCGCCTGGCTGGACAGATGCACCGCGGCGAACACCGTGACGTCGAAGCCGAGTTTGCGGGCGTCCAAGAGCCCGCGATAGCCTTGGATGTAACCTTCCTCCTCCAGCGCGCGGACGCGGCGCAGGCAGGGCGGGGGCGAAATGCCGACCCGTTTGGCCAGCTCGACATTGGTGATTCGACCGTCGGCCTGGATCTCGGCGAGAATTTTCAGGTCGATCTCGTCTAGGTTCCGCGACACGTGATTGGGACTCCTGGCCTTTGCGGCGGTATTAGGTGGGTCTGTTGCAATCCTCATAGCCCAGTCTTGGCGGAATGCGCAATTTTATTGCGCGTGCAGCGCAATCGACTTTTGTTCCCTGTTGGAAAAATCCGCTGATTGGGAATGCAATTCTTGCATAGCTCACCAGAAGGCTTAGATTAGCTCTGATATTTCAGCGCCTCCGAGAGGCCTTCCGGGCACTTTCTGCGCCCGCGCTGCAAATCCCCCGTGAAAGGCGTCCGTCCAAATGTCCGCTGTCCACGCAAAGGTCGTTATCATCGGCTCCGGCCCCGCCGGCTACACGGCGGCGATCTACGCCGCACGCGCGATGCTCGAGCCGATTCTGATCCAGGGCATCCAGCCGGGCGGCCAGCTCACCATCACCACCGACGTCGAGAATTATCCGGGCTTCGCCGAGGTGATCCAGGGCCCCTGGCTGATGGAGCAGATGGAGAAACAGGCGCGCCATGTGGGCACCCAGATCGTCACCGACCTGGTCACCAAGCTGGAGACTGCGCAGCGGCCGTTCCGCCTCACCTGCGATAGCGGCGACGTCTATCTCGCCGACACCGTGATCCTCGCCACCGGCGCGCAAGCGCGCTGGCTGGGCCTGCCGTCCGAAGGGAAATTCCAGGGCGGCGGCGTGTCGGCTTGCGCCACCTGCGACGGCTTCTTCTATCGCGGCAAGGAAGTCGTGGTGGTCGGCGGCGGCAATACCGCGGTCGAGGAAGCCCTGTACCTGACCAACCATGCCTCGCAGGTCACCATCGTGCATCGTCGCGATCACTTCCGCGCCGAGCGCATCCTGCAGGAGCGTCTGTTCAGGCACCCGAAGATCAAGGTGGTCTGGGACTCAGCTGTCGACGAGATTTGCGGCACCGAGAACCCGAGCAAAGTCACCCATGTCCGTCTCAAGAACGTCAAGACCGGCAAGCTCACCGAGTTGAAGGCCGACGGCGTGTTCATTGCCATCGGCCATGCGCCGGCGACCGAGCTGGTGAAGGATCAGGTCAAGCTCAAACCCTCGGGCTATGTCGAGGTCGCCCCGAACTCGACCGCGACCTCGGTGCCCGGCCTGTTCGCCGCCGGCGACGTCGCCGACGAGACCTATCGCCAGGCCGTGACGGCCGCCGGCCTCGGCTGCATGGCTGCCTTGGAGGCCGAACGCTTCCTGGCCCTGCGCGCCAGCGAGCGCGCTGCAGCGGAATAAAGATCATGGCTCGAACACGCGACGGATTTACAGATATGGATTGGGACAAGCTGAAGGTGTTTCACGCGGCGGCGGAGGCGGGAAGCTTCACGCATGCGGGAGAGCAGCTTGGCCTGTCGCAATCGGCAGTGTCACGCCAGGTCTCGGCGCTGGAGCAGGAGCTCTCGGTCTCGCTGTTCCACCGCCACGCCCGCGGCCTGATCCTCACCGAGCAGGGCGACCTGCTCTTCCGCACCGCGCATGACGTGTTCATGCAGCTCCAGGCGGCGCGCGCGAAGCTGACCGACAGCCGCGAGCGGCCGAGCGGCGATCTCAAGATCACCACCACGCCCGGCGTCGGCATCAACTGGCTGATCCCGCGGCTCGGCGAATTCACCGCGCTCTATCCGGAAATCCGGATCTCGCTGATCGTCACCGACGAGGAGCTCGACCTGTCGATGCGCGAGGCCGATGTCGCGATCCGCACCCGCAAGCCGACGCAGCCGGATCTCATCCAGCGCAAGCTCTTCGCGATGGGGTTCCACGCCTATTGCTCGCCGGACTACATCAAGCGCTTCGGCACGCCGCGCACGCTGGAAGAGCTCGACTCGCACCGCATCATCACGCTTTCCGACGGCAACTTCGCGCCGCACTTGCAGAACCGCAACTGGCTGATCGAAGCGGGGCGCAACGGCTCGGGTCCGCGCGAAGCCTATTTCAAGGTCAACAACATCCTCGGCCTCGTGCGCGCCTGCCAGCAAGGCCTCGGCATCGCGGCGTTGCCGGATTATCTGATCGAAGAACAGAGCCGTCTGGTGCAGCTGTTCGGAGAATCGGATTCGATCCAACTCGACACGTATTTTGTCTATCCCGAGGAACTGAAGACGGTCGCACGCGTGCAGGTGTTCCGCGACTTCGTGGTGAGCAAGGCGCAGCGCTGGCCGTCCTGATTTCCGCATGACTGACATGCGGCCTGGACGGTTGCTGCGTGGCGGGAGGCAAGCCCATAATGTTTGCACGCTGAGCCTTCGCGTTGCGCATTGTCCCCCTCCTCCAGTGGCGCGGAAGTTCAGTAATCCCTCTTGGAAGGTGATTGTGTCGGCCTCACGTGGCCAATGCCTTAAGCCGGGCTCTTTCGAGCCCGGCTATTTTTTCGTCCAATTCGGCTTTCGCCGTCCGCGTGTATTGACAGTTTTGGACATACCCCGCATCATTTCCGAATGATCACGAAGTCGTGCGCAATCTTCCTCAAGGCAATCGCCTCGAAAAAAGGCCCCCATTCGGGGACCTCGGATTTTTGCGCGCGCTAGGCAAGCTTCGTCATCGCAGCAAATCCCGAAAACCCCGCCGCCTGGACGGGGTTTTTTCATGTGCCCTCCGTCTCAGGTTTCCAGAGAAGGAGAAGGAACATGACCGCTCTACAAGATCATTTGCACGGGCTGTGGCTGCCGCTGGTGACGCCGTTTCGCGACGGCGGTCTCGATGAGACGTCGCTGCGGCGGCTGACGCGGCACTACAGCACGCAAGCCGTCGACGGCTTCATCCTGGGGGCGACCTCCGGTGAAGGCATGACGCTGCGCGACGCCGAGCTCGAACGCCTCGTCGCCATCGTGCGCGACGAGATGGCGGCCGGCGGCCGCACGCTGCCGATCTGTCTCGGATTGTCAGGCGCGGACACGTCGCGGCTGAAGGACCGCCTCGACGAGACCGCGGACTGGCCGATCGACTTCTATCTGATCGCAAGCCCCTATTACGTGCGGCCGTCGCAGCGCGGCCTGCTCGCGCACTTCGAGGCGCTCGCCGATCACGCCGCGTGGCCGCTCGCGCTCTACAACATCCCGTATCGCACCTCGGTCAACATCACCAACCAGACGCTGCTGCGGCTCGCCGAGCATCCGAACATCGTCGGGCTGAAGGATTGCGGCGCGAACCGTGAGCAATCGGTCGCGCTGCTGCGGGACCGGCCAAGGGGTTTTCGCGTGCTGACCGGCGAGGACGCGAACTATTTTGAAGCGCTCAGCGACGGTGCCGATGGCGGCATCCTGCTGTCCGCCCATCTTGAGACCGCGACCTTTGCCGCTGTTCACACCGAGCTGAAGCACGGCAACCACGATGCGGCGCTGGCGCGCTGGCACGAGGTCGCAGAGCTGACGCGCCTGTTGTTCGCCGAGCCGAGCCCGGCACCGGCGAAGTACTGGCTGTGGCGAACCGGCCTCATCGACAGCCCCGAGGTGCGCCTGCCGATGGTGGAAGTCAGCAGCGAACTCGCCGCCACGCTCGACCGCGAGATCGCGCGGCGGACGAAAGTCGCGGCGTAATGGTTAATCCGGCGGTAGCACTTGTGTTCAAATGCGCACGCGCCTGCCGCCCGGAATCTTAAAACATCCCGCCTATCGTCGATGCCCATAAGCGAAGAAATCGCGGGGGCGTTTGTGAATAGTCGGAATGAAGCGGCGTCGCATTACGATGCCGGTCGGCAGGGCTTTACCACCGAGGACATTCTCTGGACCGTCGGCATCTGGTCGGTGATCCTGACACTGTCGCCGGTCATCGTGTTCTACATGCTGATGGTGGCGTAACTTCCATCTTCATCTCCAGAAACGCAAAACGCGCGGACACCGCGCGTTTTCGTCCGGGGAAATGAATGATGAAATTATGCGGCCTGCTTGTGCATTGCGCCGGATGCCGACGCCGTGCCGCGAATGGCCTTCACCGAACGCTCGATCGCTGCCCACAGCCTTGCGATTTCCTGAGCCGCACGGCTCTCGGCCTGATATTCCCGCGCGCCTTCGCCGTGGCTCAGCGCCATCAAGAGATCCGAACGATTGGTGATCTGGCCGCCCCACACCGGAGCGCGGAATTTCGCCAGCGCCTCGCGCGCGATGGTGACGATCGGGCTTTCGACTTCGTCGCGGCGGGCCGGCGCACCGTTGAGCACGACCGCATAGGGCTTGCGCGCGGCGCGACACATCTGGATGGTTTCCTGCACCGCGTTGACGTCGAACACGCCGGGGCGGGCGGGAATGATCACCATGGTGGCATTGCGGATCGCGTCGTCGACGACGGCCGACAGGTTCGGCGGCGTGTCGATCAGCACCCACTCATATCCGTCGCGCTTGGCAGCGGAGACGATGCCGCTGACGGAGTTCACCGCGGCCTTGATCGGCGGCTCGTTGGTGCCACGCAGCTTGTGCCACAGCGTGAGCGAGCCCTGCGGATCCGCGTCCACGAGCATGACCTGCTTGCTCGCCTTGATTTGCGCGGCGAGATGCGCGGCCAGGGTACTCTTGCCCGAGCCGCCTTTACGCGATGCAAAAACAATAACGTTCATCCCTTAGCCTCCAGATTGACCCCAGAGCGCGAAAATGAATCACCGCGCTGATTCGGGAAAGAAAATTTTTACCGGGAGTTGCGTCGCGGCCACGAAATAACAAGACGTGTTGGCTTTTGAGTCACACTGCTTGCGCGACGCTGATACAAACGGCGACGAAACGCCTTTCATACCGGCAATCCCGCGTTTTCCGGGCGGCCATGCAGGAAAACGCGGAATACAACCTCGCCGCGCAATCCCATTTGCGCCCCTTTTCCATCGACCGCGTCGAAATTGCCGCAGGCATGTGCGCGAGCCGCGCGAACAAAAGGAGTCCGGTGGCTGTCGCGGAGCTGATGCTGAGTCAATTTGACTCAGGGGGCGTTGACTCAGGGGTCCCTGCGCGACGAAGCGCTCAGCTTGGCTCGGTCTTTTTCTTCTTGCTCGCCTTCGCCGGCTTGGTGCTCTTCCTGGCGGCGCGGGCCTCGGCCGGCTCGGGTCCCTGGCGGAAGAACACGCGGCACTGCGGCGAGAGCTGCGCCTTCTTCTGGATCATGCAGGCGGTGATGGCGTCGACGTTCGGAACGAAGTCGCCGCACAACCGCATCGCGTCAGGCGAGCAGGCCTGCTGCTGCTCCGGCGTGTAGGCGAAACCGGCGCCCGGCTGGACCAGGACGGCCAGGGCAAGCCCGAAGGTCGCGGCGGCCACGGGTTTTGCAAAGGATTTTGCAAAGGATACTCTCAAGCGAAGCGCCAGCATCGATCCCCCCAAATGTCGAGTCGGAGGGAATAGTGGGTGAACGCCGGTTCGTTGGCAACGCGCGGGGATGCGAAAACCGCGCGCTGTGCGCTCTCTGCAACAGGCCAGATCGGGTCCGGCCTGACGCTTCGGCGACCGTTCGGCAAAAAAACGCGAAAACAACCCCATGCAAAGTAGCCAATGAGGCCGAATCGGCATATTGCGGATTTTACGAAAGCCCTTTGACACGTCGGGCAAAACAGCGGCATGATGCCATCATCAGAGATGCGTGGGGTGGTCAGCTTGTATCCCCGTGAGGGGAGGGTCGCATGGCCACCGTATTGATCGTCGCGCCGGTGTTTGCCCTGATCGCGGCCGGCTATGCGGCAACGCTGTTTCGCTTCGTCTCCGAGACCGCGCACAAGGGTATCTCGGAATTCGCCTTCAGTATCGCCATCCCCGCCCTGCTGTTCCGCACCATCGTCGTGTCGGAATTCCCCGATGTCAGCCCCTGGCGGATGTGGGGCACCTACTACGGCGCCCTCGCCATCACCTGGATCGCGGCGCTCATCCTGTCGGCCCTGCTGCGCGAGCGGCGCGAGGACCGCGAGGACGGCGTCGTGTTCGCGATCGGCTCGGTCTACGGCAACGTCGTGATGCTGGGCATTCCGCTCACGCTCTCGGCGCTGGGCAACGAGGCCGCAGGGCCGATGGCGCTGATCCTGTCGGTGAACACGCCGCTGCTCTGGCTCTGCGGCATCCTGCAGATGGAGTTGGTGAGCCGCAAGCAGACCGGCTCGGCCCTGTCGGTGATCTGGCCTGTGCTCGCGGATCTCGCGCGCAATCCGCTGATGCTGGCGATCGGCTTCGGCGTCGTCTGGCGCTTCACGGGACTCGGCCTCGATCCCGTCGTCGACAAGACGATCGAATTGCTGGCGCAGGCGGGAACGCCGACGGCGCTGATCGCGCTCGGCATCAATCTGTTTCGGTTCGAGGTCAAGGGCGAGAAGCTCGGCATCATCGTCATGAGCGCGCTAAAACTGCTGGCAATGCCGGCGGCCGCCTTGCTGCTCGCAAGGCTGT
The DNA here is from genome assembly GCA_023388935.1 of Pseudomonadota bacterium. GTDB lineage: Bacteria > Pseudomonadota > Alphaproteobacteria > Rhizobiales > Xanthobacteraceae > Bradyrhizobium. The sequence goes on from JAEWFG010000022.1 coordinate 15,673, forward strand.
TCGACCTGCCGCCGCTTGCAGCCGGCGTGGCCGTGCTGTTCGCCGCGATGCCGACCGGCGCGAACGCGTACATCTTTGCGGTACAGTATCAGCGGCTGGTGAACCCGGTGTCGGGAGCCGTTGCGCTGGGCACGCTGCTGGCCGCGGTGACGTTGCCGGTGGTGGTGATGATCGTGGCGGGGTTGAAGTAGCTGCACGAGCGGTCATGCGGTCATCCCGGTGCATCCGTGCGATGAGTTGATCTCCGCAAGCGCAGGATCAAACGTATCGCCAGCCAGAGCATCAGAATGACGATCGCGAATGCGGCTACCGGTGCGGCCAGGGCAAGAATTGAGACGAGGAGTGCACCTCCCAATTCCGCGATCGCGACCGTCGAGTTGCCGAGGCCGGCCGTCAGGACCGTCGATTTGGCCCGCACAACTGCGGTGACGCCATGCACGACGCCGGCCGCGCCGCCGCCCGCGACGATGGCGGCCGTCCATTTCATCATCGGCGGAAGGTCTGTCATGGTCGCCGCCGACACGATGGCTCCGGCGATCACGGCGACAGGTGCGGCGATGACATCGAGTAGATTGTCCACGCCGGGAATGAAATACGCACCAACCTCCAGGAGCGCGGCCACGCCAAGCATCAGCATTGCAGCAGGTGTTCCAAGCCACGCGAAACCGTCGCTCAGATGAAGAGAACCCGAGTAAGCGGCCACGCTGGCAACCAGCATCGGCAGGAACACCCGGAAGCCCGTCGCGGCCGCAAGACCGACACCGAGCGCAATCGACAACGCGAGATCGGAGTTCGACATGAGATCCCCAACGATTGTTGCGCTCGAATTTCCTCGAAGGCTGGACGTGATGCGGCCGAGGTCATCGGGATGAGTACGGCCATCGACGCAGATCGCAATGCGCATCAGGCTACATCGCCGAGGATGAGCAAACCAAGCCAGAAACGCTGACGCAGCCGATCACTCTGCGCATTTGTTCCGCCTCAAGACCCAGGCTGAGGAGCATCGCGGTGATGATCGTGGCGGGGGTCAGGTAGTTCGGCCCGCCCTCTGTCCGAACAGCCTGATGTCGTGGGGATAGCGCGCGACATGAGACACGCGGATGCGCGCTGCGTCCTTATGTCTCGGATTGATGACATAGTTTTGCGCGAACGGCACGATGACCGATGGCACCGACGCCATCGCCGTACGAGTCTCGTCGAACCAGGGCCGCAACAGACCGCGTGTGATCCTGGGATCGTCAACCCAATCCTGCGATATCCTCTCGATGTCGGTCAGGCTGAACGCTTCAACGGCGAGGTCATCAGGCACGTCGATGCCGAGCAACTGGTAAGTCGTCGGCAGGTCCTCGAAGTCGATTTCCAGATGCACCATCACTTCGAGCAGCGCCGAGGCCGGGTGATCGGCGGCGTAGACCGCGTGGCGGCCGCGATCATGCCAGCGGCCACTGGCTTTCAGGCCGCCCACCCCCGACAGATCGTCGAAATTGGAGATCCGCCAGATCCTCACGCCAAATCCTTACGCAAGGATGCCGTGATCGATCCGGTGCAACATGTCCTCGACGACGCGTGCGCCCGCCTCCGTCGCGAGGTAAGCCAGCGGCGTTTCCCCGCGAAGCAGCCTCTTCGGCTTGCGCAGCCAGCGGTGCGCCTTCGCGGCATCGCCGAACACGTTTGCGGCCAGCCGGTCGACCCGCGCCAGCCGCACAGCCTTGTCGGTCTCCTCGACCGTCAGCGGCTCGCCATCCGACAGCCGCCGCGCAAGCGTGCGCTTCGGGACGACGAGCGCGTGAATTTCGTCGTCGCTGTAATTGGCCAGGCGCTTGAGCGCGGCGGGCTCGATGCGAAACAGACTGTTGGCGTCAATGACGACATCGAACAGGTCGGCCGAGGGTCGCGATTCACCCGCCGTGCTCCTGCCAAGCCCGAGCGACGGAGCATCGGTAACGGTGGAGAGCCCCGTGACCGCATCGAAATGCCCCCGCACGACGATCGCGCCGGCTTGCGGTTGATAGGCCTGGTCCGGCTCGGCAGAGGAGAAGCGTTCGGGCTGTGCGGACTTGCGTGGTTTGCCGGAAGGAGATTTCTGCGTCGGTTTCGATGACTGCTTATGGTCAGCCCGCTCAGTAGGGGCTGACGCGGCGATCGTCTTGATCCGCTTGTTGGCCGGCGAGCTGGGGTCACGAAGCCGCCGCGAAGCGACCACACCAACGCGTTTGCCGGTACGCTCTTTCTTTCCCATTGGGACCCGCCTCGGTCGCGCTATGCCAAATGCCTCAAAAGTTCAGCCAAGTGGCATTTAAGCACATGGGCGGCTGGATTCAAGCACGGTCCGACGGATCGAAGATGCTTTGCTCCATAGAGCCGCGCTCAGAACGATCGCACTGCTGGCGCTGGCGGGATCGCCGGTGGCGCTGATCGCGGTCGGCATCACGCTGCTGGCTGCGGTGAAGTTGCCGGTGGTGGTGACGATCGTGGCGGGGTAGTCAGCCGCTCGCGTTGACTGCTGCGGCGTCAAGGTTGCCCTGTCGTCGCGTCGGGCGCTGTCCGCCAATCGCGAAATTTCCGATTCACAGATCCGTGCTATTCTGATTCAATGTCGCCATGGCCGATACTTCCATCGAGTGGACTGATGCGACATGGAATCCGGTTGCCGGGTGCACGGTACTGACCGCCGGGTGCACAAACTGTTACGCCATGCGCATGGCAGCCCGGTTAGAGATGATGGGCCTCAAGAAATACAAAGGGCTCACACGCAAGAGCGGCGGCAGAGCGGTTTGGACTGGCACAATTCGCCTCGATGAGAAATCACTCGATGCGCCCCGAGCTTGGTCGAAACCGCGAAGAGTGTTCGTTAATTCAATGTCGGATCTCTTTCATCCCGACGTCCCCACGAACTTCATTCTGCGCGTGTGGAAGGTAATGCGGGACACTCCTCGTCATACGTATCAAATTTTGACGAAGCGCCCTGAGCACATGGCGGAAGTCCTTTCCGATCGCCGGTTCAGAGTTCTGCCAAACGTTTGGCTCGGCACGAGCGTCGAAAACGACAGAGTTTTGGAACGCCTTGATGCGCTCCGGGCTGTACGCGCGACGGTCCGATTTGTCTCCCTCGAACCGTTGATTGGCTCGGTAGCCGCAGCCGATCTAACTGACATCCATTGGGCCATTGTCGGAGGGGAGAGCGGGCCGCGCGCTCGCGAAATGAAACCAGAGTGGGTTGATGAAGTCGAGGCCATGTGCCGCCGCTCCGGGACGGCCTTCTTTTTCAAACAATGGGGCGGCAAAAACAAAAAAGCCGCCGGCCGACTGCTCCACGGGCGTACCTACGACGCCATGCCGGCTTTGAGTATGTGATTTGCGACATCGCTAGCGAGGCGGATCGCCTTCGGATTTGAGATGCAGAAGAACAAGGAAAAGCGCTGAGGCCTTTCATGCAACGGCAAAGGCAACGGTTTTAGAACAGCCGCGAAGATTGTCTCAAGCCTCGCCCTTGCATAAGCCTCAAGCTCGGCAACATCTGCAGCGCGCTGTCTCGGCTCCTCGATTAGTCCATCGAATAGATCCTCTCGCACTATTTTTGGATACAGTTCCTTTTCCCATGCATCTGAACCAAACATGCGGGTGAGGGCAGCGCGTTTATGAGGATCCACATCCGCCAGCTCGCGGGTAGCCTGTCGGTAGAGGCCAGACAGCGGGAACAGGAACCAAACATCAATTGCCTTCGTGGCCGCCACTTTTTCAAGAGTCGACCATTCTAGCTGCATGCCGTAGGGATCGAGGAAGAGAACGGCACGCGTCGAACGCCAGCTGTTCGTTGCGATCAGCGATTTTAGGGCTTCGTTCGCGTCGTTCTTTATGACGACGATCCGTCGATTTGGATGATTGGCCTTCAGCTCTTCCAATGCTGCAAAATAGGAGGGCTTGTTTTCGACAAAAACAATGAAGTTGAATGGCGGCTTTACGTCGATAGCGATACGAGCAGAACCTCGACGACGCTCGACTCGTTCAGGCTCTCCAGCATCAAGCAGGCTTGCTGGGCGTTGCTCGTGACGGACGGTTCGTGAACCTGTCCCGGCGAACGCATCAATGTACCAAAGTTCATCAAACTTGCCCCGAAGGGCTGTCGTAAAGAACCTCAAGTATTTCTCGACGATCGATAGCTTTAGTTCGGTGTGCTGGTCCCCGAATTCGTGATCGACTGGCATCAGCCTCGCCCCCCTCAACGATTCCCCCGCTCCTTCAACCACGAGTCGTTCTCGGCCCGCAATGCGGCCTTAGCGGCATGGTGACAGGCATCTGCCGTGCAGCAGTGACCTTAAAATGCAATTACGACGACCTTTTCTAGCCGGCTGGCCGTGCGCCACAGCCCAATTAAGCCAAGCCGCAGGTTTGGTTGCCATTCAGTGATGTCTGCTTAAGTCATTGCCATCGCTAGTGGACTTGGGTGGGACCGACGAACCGACCATTTCAATATTGAAAAGACACGCGAATTTCTGCTGCCTGCTGCGCATTTTGTAGACGGCTTTTGTATTTCCTGAACGTCAAATCACTCAGTCTAGCAGCAACAGAACTGAAGCTTTTGCTTTGCGTTCCAGAGGTAGATACTCTGCTAAACGCTATCCTCGCGGGAGGCGAAGATGGGAAATCGCGAGACCATGCTCGAACCGATCCGGCAGGCTTACGCAGCGCGCGAGAGGGGCGACTTAGATGACCTGGTGGCAGCTTTCCACCCTGACGCCGTGTTCACGCTGGTTGGAGATAGCAAGTCCCTCGAGGTAGCCGGCAGCGTTCAAGGTCATCGTGGACTGCGAGAGACGCTCGGTGGGTTCATTGCCACCTTTCAATTTGTAGAGCGCCAAGTCCTGAGCGAACTAGTTGAGGGAGACCGCGCTGCAGTGCACTCTCGTTTAGTTGTCCGATACAACCCGACGAATGAAACGCGGACGACCGAGTGCCTCGACTTGCTAAAGTTTCAGGACGGAAAGATCATTGAGCTAGTCGAGTTTGCCGATACCGCACTTGTCCGAGACATGATGTCCAGCGGCTCCTGACAGTGTTGCCCGCCTTCACGTCTCACGCCCCGCGCGCCGGCTCGATGAACTCTTGCTCCTCACGCCGACGTTCGGCCCGCGTTATCGTACCCACTGGCAGTGTGCGGGTGGTGCACGATTGCAGTTCGGCAGCTATTTCTTTGACGGCTCTCGCGGTGTCCTCTCTGCTTCAGCTCGTCCCTGCAAAGCTGACCTGAAGGCAGCATCGAACAAGCCCCGGTACTGAAGCGCATTGACGTTGGAAACGTGGGCTGTATCGCGGAAATTGGCTTGCCCGTTCCTGACCAGATAACACTCGTCGTGCTCGCAGACCACGGATTGCGGGTCCACCAGGACAAGTCGCGGGTTATCTCTGTGCTTCTCGAGAAGTCGAGAAATTTCGGCACGGAGGCCGCTCATCGTCAGGCTCGGGTCGGCGTCCACCTTCCATTCATCGATCGCTTGACCGGCCCGAACCTGGTTTTCGATCCATCGCTGCGGCAGGTCGAAACCGATATTCAGCAAGGGCATGATCAGCACGACGGTCTTGCCGGAAGAAAGCAATTTGTCGATCAGCGAAGAAACCTCAAGGGCATTTCCCCAGTTGCCGCCAAGGACGACGATGCTCGGCTCAGTGTGGCTTTGCACGAGAGCCAGCGTGCTGCGATTGAATTCCCGGCACGGCTGCTGATCTGCGGAATTCCCGACGGGATCGTCAAGGAAGGGCCTGCATGCGCTCTGTGTCGCGATCAAGCCGTGGATCCCGTTGGCAAGCGCGGCAGAAGAGATTGGCTCGAGGTACTGGTTCGCGAACGAGTCTCCCCACAAGATTGCAGACGGCGTCCCCGCGACTTCCTCACTGCCGAAACTGCAATAAGTCTCCGAAGCCTTCTTGGCAGAGTTCGCGTTCCTGAAACACTCGTCCCGCGGCGTGTTGGTTCTCCGCGCCTCTTCGGCCGGCCGCAGATAGTCCGGCAGCCTGTTGGGGAAACCGTTGGTCAGGAACGCCAGCGCAGTGAAACCGAGAAGCAACGCAAATGCTGCACCAGAACCGGTCAAAAGCCGGCGCGGCGTCCAGAAGTCCCGCCGCGTTCTGAACGGTTGCTCCACGTAACGATAGCAGACGATGCTGATCGCAAGCGTCGCCAGCACCATCAGCACCTTCTGTGTGGCATCGACGCGATATCCGCGCAAGGACAGCCAACCAAGTGCGAAGACCCAGATCGGCCAATGCCAGAGGTAGATCGAGTAGGACCAGTCGCCCAATCGCTGAATGCCCGACATCCCGAGCAAACTCGTTTCCCCGATCCATTGTCGCGCTCCGACTATCATCGTTGCGCCGAGGATCGGCAGGATCGTGAGCACACCTGGCCATCGCGATTCTGGGAGGGGATAGACCATGCAACCGACGACCAGCAGCCAGCCTGCAGCAGCGATCGTCCGCGTCTCGAGCCATGGAATTTTGCGACCACCCTCAAATCGTCGCCTGATCTCCGCGGCAGCGATCAATCCGCCGGCCAATGGCTCCCAGGCTCTCGCACGCAAGGAGAAAAACGAGGAGCCCATTGCGTCGCTGTAGCTCTGCCACAAGCACCACGCCAAGGAGAGGACGGCCACGACCTGAATCGTCGTTGTCACGGCGCTGATCCCGGACTTCGAGCGGGAGCCGAGACGCCAGACGAGCGATACAACCAAAGGCATCCAGATGTAGAACTGCCACTCCACCGAAAGGGACCAGGTGTGCAGGAGAGGCTTGGTCTGGGCGGCCATGGCGAAGTAGCCATTGTCACTATCGAAAGCAAAATTGGAGACGAATGTCAGCGCGGACAACGCCTGTAGCAGGTGCTTCAGATATTCGCGTGGCAAGGTCAAAAACCAGCCGGCGACGACCGACGACAGGACCATGACTGCAAGCGCAGGACAGATGCGCCGCATCCGCATCATCGTGAAATGACGGAAGGAAAACCGACCCAAAGCGAGTTCGGCCAACACCTTACCCGTCATCAGATAGCCGGTTATCACGAGGAAGACGTCGACGCCGACAAATCCGCCGGCGAACCCCGCTATCTGGAAGTGATAGCCAACGACAGCGGCGACCGAAAGCGCGCGCAGAGCGTTGATATCCAGGCGGAAGGCGCCGGCGTCGCGCTCCACTCCCGGAGACGGCGGACGAAAGCTCAAAAGCGACGTGCGCCCGCCGAATGGTGCAGCCGGCGAAGTGCCCTGCCGCACCTGCGGTTGAGCGTCAAACAAAGAAGACAAGTGAGGTCCCCGGGGCCTTTGCGAATGTCGGTAGAGTATAGAGTGTCCGGTGCAACCCCGACAACGGCAGCGTTATTGGCACCACCATCCCGCCTTTCCACCGCGTGGCGCCGAGACAACTCGAAGGTTCGAATTCCGCAGCGGGCTTTTGCCGTCAACGGCAAGCTGGGAGTGATGGCGACGAGGCGGGCAGCCCTGGACCGGGGCTGAGACTCGGTTAAAACCTGGTGATGGGACCGTTGCAGCTTTGCGGCTAATTCATTGCCGGCGCTGGTACAGTTGGGTGGGCTCGAACCACCGACCTCCTGTTCCACAGACAGGCGCTCTAACCAACTGAGCTACAACTGCATCCTTGCGAGCCGCCGCAGGGCGGGCCTTGCACAGGCCGGCGACCTAAGGGGGGCTGGACGGGGCGGAAACTAGGTGCAACGGCCTGCTTTGGCAAGGCCGCAAAACCCTGAAATCGCCGACTTAAGCAACGTTATTTCCAGAACAAAACCCGGGCCCTGGGGGTCCGGGTTTCTTGACGCAAAACCGCTCGATTGGATCAGGCGGCGGGCTTGTAGAGCTTCGAGGCGCTGGCCTTGATCGGCTCGGCGGTCTCGGCGGCAACGCGCTGGCCGATCTCGGCGAGTTCCTTGGCCTGCGTCTGGAAGGTCTCGAACTGCTTGCGGGCGTGGCCGGTCCACAGCGTCATCGCCTCCGACGGCGACTTGGTGCCGAGCAGCTCCTGGGCGAAGTCCAGATGGGCGCTGGTGTTGGCCTTCATGAATTCCATCAGCTTGGCGGTGTACTCGCTCGCGCCCTTGCTGGCGCAGGTGAACACGGCCTCGATGGTGCCGTTCTGGCTTTCGGCAGCGTCCTTGAATTTCGCGTAGCTCTCCCGGGCCTGCGAAACGCCCTTTTCGGCGAACGCGCGCATCTGCTCGGGAACCTCGAACGGAATGATCGAGGCAGAGAATGGATCAGTCGCACCTGTCATGGTTATCCTCACGCTAAAGAAGAATGGAGTGAGCCTTCTGGCGCGCCCGCCGGCCCCCATCTGGGCCTCAAATTCAGCGGGTACGAAGACTGGAAACCCGAAACAACGAGATGGCTCTCCCAGCACCCCGTAATATCACTGGCATCATGTCAACATTGTGCATCGCAACGCGTCCTGAAGTGCGTCGCGATAATTTAATCTCGGCCAGGATGAGGTTCCGGACCGGGGACCCATGGTTGAGGTATTTTGATGCCGGAAACCTGGCAATGGCGGCGCTTCTTATCCTCCCGCACAAGCGTAGGGCTCTCGCTCTTGACGGTTGAGAAGCTGCCGACCGTGCTCGGCCTGCATGGTTCGAGACGCCCGCTGCGGCGGGCTCCTCACCATGAGGGTCTGATAGCTCGCCGCGAAACGTGACCTCATCCTGAGGGCCCGCCGTAGGCGGGCGTCTCGAAGGATGGCTGCAGGCAAGATCAGCTGTCAACGCGACCGCCAGTAGGACGAGAGGCCGCGTGTGAATCCTGCGGACGCAGCCGAGCTGCGGCTTGCGAGTTCGGCCGCATTAAGGTTATCGCGGCTTTGGGCCGTCCCTCATGGGCCGGGCCGTGGACCTGCCCGCGCCCGCGCGCGATACTAACCCTTTCTTAAGGCTGTCATTCCCGGCAGCGTGCCCACCTGATGCGTGACAGCGAGACACAAGCCGGTCGAATGAATGGTTCGGATTTCCAGTTGCGGGGCATAGCCGATCCGCGGCTCGCCGTGCACGCGACCTCTCCGCTGCCCGCCTGGCTCTGGTCGATCGACGGCACGCGCGTGCTGTGGGCCAATCCGGTCGGCGCAAAGCTGTTCGGCGCAACTGATGCCGCCGCGCTGTCGGAAAAGACGTTCGGGCCGGCGGATGCGCATCGCCGCCAGGTCGCCCGGCTCGCCCGCCGGCTGCCCGCCAGCGGCGCTATCAGGCTCGAACGGCTGCGCGGCTTCGGCGCTGCGCTCGGCAGCCTGATGACCTGCGCCTGCGCGCGGCTCGACTTTGCCGATGGCGGCCATTGCAGATCCGGCGTGCTCGTCACGGCGATGGATCCGATCGGCCGCGCCATGCCGCTGACCGAGCGCCTGCACCGCCTCGTCGACGGCGCGAAGGTGCCGATGGCCGCGTTCGCGCCCAACGGCCTGTTCGTCGGTGCGAGCGAGGCGGCCCGTCCCCTGCTCGGCTTCCGCGATCTCGGCGAGGCCGGCCTCGACCAGGCGCTCAGCGATGCGCTCGCCCAAGGCCGTGTCGAGACGCCGATCGGCATCGGCCAGATGGTGCTGCAACGGGTCGGCCAGGGTGCCGATGTCGGCCTGGTGGCCCTGATCGAGCCTGCCGCTCGGCAAGCCGCAGCGGCTGCGACGGATGCCGCACCTGAATCTCCGGTTGAAAACCCGCCGGAAGCCATCATGTCGCCTCAGGCCGCGCCGATCACGGCCGGCATGGTCGAGCCGCCGTCGGACCAGGCAGGGCCTCCGCGCCAGCATCCGTTGCGCTTCCTGTGGCAGATGGATGCGCAGGGGCGCTTTGTGCTCGGCTCCGACGAGTTCATCCGCCTGATGGGCGCGCACACCGCAGCCGGCTTCGGCCGCGGCTTCGGCCGCTCTTGGCGCGAGATCGCCGACGACTTTTCGCTCGATCCTGATGGCCGCGTCGCGGAGGCGCTTGCCAGCCAGGACACCTGGGCCGGGATCACCGTGAACTGGCCGGCCGATGGCGACGAGCATTTGCCGGTCGAGCTCGCGGGTCTGCCGGTCTACGATCGCGAGCGCAACTTTGCGGGCTTCAAGGGCTTCGGCGTCTGCCGCGATCTCGACGGCCTCAACCGGCTCGACGCGCTCCGGCGCTACGAGCTGCTGGTCGCGCCGCCGGTGCCGCAGAGCCTGTCCGCCGACGTCGTCGAGCCCGATCCCAAGTCCGAGCCGGAGGTCAAGCCCGCCGCAGAGGCTCCGCCTCCACCAATCGAGCCGCTCCTATTCGAGCCCGAAGCTGAACTGCCCGAACCGACAGCCGAAGCGAATTCACATCCAACCGAGCCGGAAACGCCCGTGGAAACGCCGCCCCCCAATGTCGTGCCGTTCCGTCCGCCCGGCGATACGAGATCGCCGACGCTGACGCCCGTCGAGAACAGCGCGTTCAACGAGCTCGCCCGGCAACTGGCGGAGCGTCTCGAACGCGAGCGAGAGACGATCGCTTCCGTCACTTCCGAGCCGCCGGCGGCGGAGATCACACCCGAGCCAGCGACGCCGGAGCCTGAGGCACCACACGCGCCCGCCGAATGGCTCACCGAACCCGCACCGCCCGTGCACGGCCACAGCGCGCGCGACCGCGCGCTGCTCGACCTGATGCCGACGGGCATCCTGATCTATCGTCTCGACCGCCTGCTCTACGCCAACCCCGCCTTCCTCGCGCGCATGGGCTATACAAGCATGCACGCGCTGGAGCATGCCGGCGGGCTCGATGCGCTCCATGTCGGACCGGGCGTGTCGCTGGCCAGCAGCACGTCGCAGGCCGGCACGCCGGTGACGATCAGCGCTGCGATCGCGAACGGCGAGCAACCGCTTGCGACGACCGAAGCGCAGCTGCACACCATCGACTGGGACGGCGAGAGTGCGCATGCGCTGATCTGCGCGCTTCCGCAGGCTGCAACCGCTGTCGCTGCGCCTGTGTTCGTCGAGCACGTCGTCACCGAGTCCCTGGCAACAATCCCTGACGCACCCGAGCCCGAAGCGGGCGACGCCGATGCGGAGGATCTCGCTGCGATCCTCGACACCACGGCCGAAGGCATCGTCATGTTCGATGCCGATGGCAACATCCACGCCTGCAACCGCAGCGCGGAGGCGCTGTTCGGCTATGACGGCGAAGCGTTGATGCAGCAGAATCTGGTGACGCTGTTTGCGCCCGAGAGCCAGCATGTCGTCATCGACTATCTCAACAGCCTGAAGAGCCAGGACATCGCGAGCCTGCTCGACCACGGCCGCGAGGTGCTGGGGCGCGAGAAGAAGGGCGGCGTCATTCCGCTCGCCATGATCATGGGCCGCACCCGGCCCGACCGCCCGAACTTCTTTGCCGTGTTCCGCGACCTCTCGCAGAGCAAGAAGGGCGAGAGCGAGCTGAAGCAGGCCCGCCGTCTCGCCCACGGAGCAGCCAATGCCAAGGCCGACATGCTGGCGCGGATCAGCCACGAGATCCGCACGCCGCTCAACGCCATCATCGGTTTCGCCGAGGTGATGATCTCCGAGCGCTTCGGCTCGCTCGGCAACGAGCGCTACGGCGAATACATGAAGGACATCCGTGCCTCCGGCGAACGCGTGATCGCGATCATCGATGATCTCTTGGAGCTGTCGCGGATCGAGACCGGCAAGCTCGACCTCAACTTCGCCAACCTCAACCTCAATGATCTCGTCGAAGCCTGCGTCATGGTCTTGCAGCCGCAGGCCAACCGCGAGCGCATCATCATCCGCACCTCGCTCGGGCATGCGCTGCCGCAGGTGACGGCGGACGCGCGCGCCATGCGGCAGATCACCATGAACCTGGTCTCGAACTCGATCCGGCTTGCGAGCGCCGGCGGCCAGGTCATCGTCTCCACCGCGCTCAACGACCGCGGCGAGGTGTGCTTGCGCATCCGCGACACCGGCCATGGCCTTTCCGAGCGGGAAGTCGCGGCGGCGATGGAGCCGTTCCGCACCCCGCCGCCCGGCGATGCCTCGGATAGCTCGGCGCTCAGCCTGTCCCTGACCAAGGCGCTGGTCGAAGCCAACCGCGCCCAGTTCAACATCAAGAGCGCCGGCAATTCCGGCACGCTGATTGAAGTGGTGTTCGCACAGGCGCTGGCAAAGGCGTAAGCGGACGCGAACTCGTCAGTGATCGACGTCAGCTTTTGACCCCTGTGCGGACTCGGTGCTGAGCCCCCCCGTGGCCCGCTACTGATCCGGAGCGGGAAGAGCAGCAGGCACTTTTAACGATCAGAAACCGGTCAGTTGCGATACACTGCTCCCAGAACATATCTCGCGAGCGCTCGATGAAGCGGCAGACGGTTCTGGCGAGTCTTCCTGTTTTGCTTATGCTGAGCGGTTGCGGCGGGACCGGGCCTGAGTGCGATTCCCCGGATACGCGCATCTCGGTGGTCAAGATCGTTGCGGGCGACGGCAACAATGCGCTTGTCAACTTCGCTGCCAGGAATTCGAGCGTGGTTGAAACAAGAGTAAAGACTGCGAGCACGGAAGCTGAAAAATCAGCAATTTTGGAAAAGGCGAGACAGGGAGCGTCCTACAGGTTGGGTGATGAAATAAGCACGAATTCAATAAGCAAAAACAAGCGAGCAGTGACCTGCAGCGGGTTGTTGTATGCGACGGTGGAGGATGTGACAGCGGAAAAGCAGGTGGAATTCGAGGTCAAACAGGCACCGGATGGAACGGTGTCGGTTTCGGTTAGTCCATTTCGATTCTGAGCGCTCGCATGTCATGGCGAGCCCAAACGAAAAGGGCACGGCTTGCGCCGTGCCCTTTCGCATTCATGAGACTGCGTCTCAGCTGTAGATCTCGAACAGGCCGGCGCCGCCCTGGCCGCCGCCGATGCACATCGTCACCACGCCCCACTTGGCCTTGCGGCGCGCACCTTCCTGGAGGATATGGCCGGTGAGACGCGCGCCGGTCATGCCGAAGGGATGGCCGATCGCGATCGAGCCGCCGTTGACATTGTACTTGGCGGGATCGATGCCGAGCTTGTCGCGCGAGTAAAGGCACTGGCTGGCGAAGGCTTCGTTGAGCTCCCAGAGATCGATGTCGTCGATCTTCAGGCCGTGGCGCTTCAACAGCTTCGGCACGGCGAAGATCGGGCCGATGCCCATCTCGTCCGGCTCGCAACCTGCAGACGCCCAGGCGACGAAGCGGCCCATCGGATTGAGGCCGCGCTTCTCCGCATCCTTGGCTTCCATCAGCACCACGGCGGCAGCACCGTCCGAAAGCTGGCTGGCATTGCCGGCGGTGACGAACTTGCCGGGGCCCTTCACCGGCTCGAGCTTGGCAAGGCCCTCAAGCGTGGTCTCGGGCCGGTTGCACTCGTCGCGGTCCACGACGTAGTCGACGATCGACTCGGCCTTGGTCTGCTTGTCGACGACCTTCATCCTGGTCTTCATCGGGACGATCTCGTCCTTGAACTTGTTGGCCTGCTGGGCGGCGGCCATGCGGCGCTGCGACTCCAGCGAGTACTCGTCCTGATATTCGCGGCTGAGCTTGTAGCGCTCGGCAACGATGTCGGCGGTGTCGATCATCGCCATGAAGATATCAGGCGCCGTCTTGAGCAGATCGGGATCAATCGATTCCGTCGGCGAGCCGCCGCCCGGGATCGAAATGCTCTCGACGCCGCCGGCGACGATGCAGTCCGAACCGTCCGAGCGGATCGAGTTGGCGGCCATCGCGATGGTCTGCAGGCCCGACGAGCAGAAGCGGTTCACCGAAACGCCGGCAGTCGACTTCGGGAGACCCGCGAGCAATGCGGCCTGACGGCCGATATTCGGCGCGCCGTGCGCGCAATTGCCGAGATAGCAATCCTCGACATAGTCCTTGTCGACACCGGCGCGATCGACCGCGTGCTTGATGGCATGTGCGGCCAGCGACATCGGCGGGGTGATGTTGAACCCACCACGGCCGGACTTCGCCAGGCCCGTACGCGCGTAGGAAACGATGACGGCTTCACGCATTGTTTTCTCCCTTTTCAACGATTTGGAACGGAGCGTCCTGGCGCCATTGGTACACAATGTTTGGGGACCGGGGGGAAAATAAAGCGCGGCGCAGCATCAACAAAAACGCCGCCCTCGCGAGAAGCGGGGCGGCGTTGTTCCGCGTGTCGGAATATATAATATGATACCCGTCATCTTCGGACGCTTTCGCGCCCGAAACCACGTACCTCAGAACGTCAGCGCCTTAACCTGCTTGACCTGCGGCAGGGCCTGCACCTTGGCGAGCACGTCGGCCGGCACGACGCCGTCGACCTCGACCAGCGCGATGGCGTCGCCGCCCTGCTCGACGCGGCCGAGATGGAAGGTCGCGATGTTGATCTTGGCGTCGCCCAAAAGCCCGGCGAACTTGCCGATAAAGCCCGGCTTGTCCTCATTGGTCACATAGATCATCGACTTGCCGAACTCGGCGTCGACGCGGATGCCCTTGATGTCGACGAGACGCGGCTTGCCGTCGTGATAGACGGTGCCGGAGACCGAGCGCTCCTGGCGTTCGGTCGCGACCGTGACGGTGATCAGGCTCTCATAGTCGCTCTGCGCGGCGCGGGTCACCTCGTCGACCACCATGCCGCGCTCCTTGGCGACGACGGGGGCGGAGACGACGTTGACCTCGCCCAGCATCGGCCGCAGCAGGCCCGACAGCACCGCGGAGGTCAGCGCCTTGATCTTCATCTCGGCGACGTGGCCCTCATAGGTGATGGTGACCTTCGAGATGCCGGTCTCGGTGAGCTGGCCGGCGAACGAGCCGAGCTTCTCGGCGAGCGTGATGAACGGCTTCAGCTTCGGCGCTTCTTCCGCAGTGATGGACGGGAAATTGATGGCGTTGGAGATCGCGCCGGAGATGAGGTAGTCCGACATCTGCTCGGCGACCTGGAGCGCGACGTTCTCCTGCGCCTCCGTGGTGGACGCGCCGAGATGCGGCGTGCAGATCACGTTGGGATGGCCGAACAGCACGTTCGAGGTCGCGGGCTCCTCGACGAAGACGTCGAAGGCGGCGCCCGCAATGTGCTTGGAGTTCAGCGCATCGACCACGGCCTGCTCGTCGACGAGGCCGCCGCGGGCGCAGTTGATCAGGCGCACGCCCTTCTTCATCTTGGCGATCGCGGCCGCGTCGATGATGTTCCTGGTCTTCTCGGTCAGCGGGGTGTGCAGGGTGATGAAGTCGGCCCGCTTGAGCAAATCGTCAAGCTCGACCTTCTCGACGCCGATGTCCCTGGCGCGCTCGGGCGACAGGAACGGATCGAAGGCGACGACCTTCATGCGCAGGCCGAGCGCGCGGTCGGCGACGATCGAGCCGATGTTGCCGCAGCCGATCACGCCGAGCACCTTGCCGGTGATCTCGACGCCCATGAAGCGGTTCTTCTCCCACTTGCCGGCCTGGGTCGAAATGTCGGCCTGCGGGATCTCGCGCGCCAGCGCCAGCATCAGAGTGACGGCGTGCTCGGCGGTCGTGATCGAATTGCCGAACGGCGTGTTCATCACGATGATGCCCTTGGCGGTCGCCGCGGGAATCTCGACGTTGTCGACGCCGATGCCGGCACGGCCGATCACCTTCAGGTTCGTCGCCTTGTCGAGAATCTTGGCGGTCGCTTTCGTCGCGGAGCGGATCGCGAGGCCGTCGTAGTTGCCGATGATCTCGGCGAGCTTGTCCTTGTCCTTGCCGAGGTTGGGCTGGAAGTCGACCTCGACGCCGCGGTCTTTGAATATCTGCACGGCGGCGGGAGAGAGCGCGTCGGAAATGAGAACTTTGGGTTTGGTCATCTGAATGTTCCTTCGCCTTCCCTGAGGGGAGGATCGGCCCGAGGGCCGGAAATGCGTGAATGACTCGGAGACTTTTTGCTCTCGCTCTCCCCGTTCTTACGGGGCGAGGGGTTGGGGTGAGGGGCAGCCACAGGCGAAGTGCTCGTGGAGAGAGCCCCTCACCCGGATCGCTGCGCGCCCCGGCCTCTCCCCGTAAGAACGAACGGGGAGAGGCGAAGAAAGAAAACTTACGCCGCCTTGGGCAATGCTGCCTTGGTCTCGGCAAACGCCCAGTCGATCCATTGGGTCAGCAGCTCGACGTCCCTGGCCTCGACGGTCGCGCCGCACCAGATGCGCAGGCCGGCCGGCGCATCGCGGTAATACGCGAAGTCGTAGCCCGCACCTTCCTTCTCGACCAGCGCGACCAGCTTCTTGCAGAAGTCGGCCTGCGCATCCGCCGAGAGCGAGGTGAGCACGGGATCGGTGAACTTCAGGCATACCGAGGTGTTGGAGCGGATCGCGGCATCCTTCGCCAGGAAGTCGATCCACGGCGTCTTCGCCTTCCAGTCGGCGAGCACCTTGGTGTTGGCGTCGGCGCGCGCAATCAGCGCCTTCAGGCCGCCGATCGACTTGGCCCAGTTCAGCGCGTCGAGATAGTCCTCGACGCAGAGCATCGAGGGCGTGTTGATGGTCTCGCCCACGAAGATGCCTTCGTTGATCTTGCCGCCCTTGGTCATGCGGAAGATCTTCGGTAGCGGCCAGGCCGGCTTGTACGTCTCGAGCCGTTCCACCGCGCGGGGCGAGAGGATCAGCATGCCGTGCGCGGCCTCGCCGCCGAGCGCCTTCTGCCAGGAGAAGGTGACGACGTCGAGCTTGGCCCAGTCGAGGGCTTGCGCGAACGCGGCTGACGTCGCGTCGCAAATGGTCAGGCCTTCGCGGGTCGCGCTGATCCAGTCGGCGTTCGGCACCCGCACGCCTGAGGTGGTGCCGTTCCAGGTAAAGACGACGTCGCTCTTGGGATCGACCTTGGAGAGGTCGGGGATTTCACCATAGGCCGCGTTGAGCTTGGTGACGTCCTTGAGCTTCAATTCCTTGACGATGTCGCTGACCCAGCCCTCGCCGAAGGATTCCCAGGCGAGCGTGGTGACGGGCCGCGCACCGAGCAGCGACCACAGCGCCAT
>JAEWFG010000099.1 GCA_023388935.1 Pseudomonadota bacterium
GTACGTTCCCACGCGTTACTCACCCGTCTGCCGCTGACGTATTGCTACGCCCGCTCGACTTGCATGTGTTAAGCCTGCCGCCAGCGTTCGCTCTGAGCCAGGATCAAACTCTCAAGTTGGACTTGAACTTTGAACCGGCTGATCACAACGTTTGACGAGGTCCCACCATTCTTCATCAACCGAAGTCGACGAGCTGCCCGCGATTCACATCGCTGGCAACGATGGTGTAACCTTTGAAACGTGTACCGCCGAAGTCTTTCGTCCGGTCTCGATCCAAAAAGCCGAAGCTCTTCAGAAGCGAGACCCGCAAGGACTCCGCCGTCCACGTTTCTCTTTCTTCATCTTCACTTGTCAAACAGCCCGGGACCCTGGAGGCCCCAACCTTCCGGAGTGGAAGGGTCCCGACACCCTATACCGGCGATGAATGACTCCAACCGACTTGCGCCGATTGTTGTGTCACTCAACAAGGTGAGGAGCATCAGTGACGCGCCCGCTCGCCCTGGTCAGTGACCCGGCGGCGCCGCGCTCAGTGGGTGGAGGCATAGACGCTCGCTCATGTGACTTCAAGCGAAAAATGAAAAAGTTTTCCACACCGCCCATTTTCTCGTGTCTGCATAGCAGAACAGCCTGCCCGCTCGTCCTGGTTAGGCCGAAAGAGCGTAGTCCAGCCGGACCGGCCCCCGATTACACCAATTTAGCGCGCGCCGAGAACACGCACGCGCCATCCGCCAACGGCCGGAGGCTGCGTCAAATCGCTTCGCGCCTATGAACCAAAACCGGAATGACGATCCTTTGGGGACTCGTTCAGGAGGCCGGCAAGTCTGAAACCTTCCAGAATGCCTTCGAGCCGTTGCTCCCGGATCGTCGAGGCAAGCATTGAAGCGGCATCTTTTTTATCGACCGTGAAGTCGACGTCAGGCGATCGCTGAACCAGGAGATCCACGAGCCTCGGCACATCAGCCTCATGATGGCGCAAAACCGAAACTGCCTCCGCCGCAAGATAGTCGGCGAGGTCTCCATTCGGTGGCGGGTCAAACTCGAACTCGGCCCCGACGCGTTCATCGATCGATCGTCGAATCTGATTGCTTTGTAGCTTTGCCGCCATCGAAAGCAGGAACACCGCATCCGCGAGCTTTTCCCGCGGCACGCTTCTCAACTCAGCCATGGAAGCCTGGATGTCCCCGCCGGAACTCTTGTTGCGCTCGCGCCGTTGCTCTGCAAGCTGCGCATTACGTGCGCGAGATTTGCTCTTCCGTCTTCGAAACATCGCCATGCTCTCCGGCGGACGATATATCGCGCTGAACTGATCAAATGAAGTGCAAAGTTGAGCTCCATCTGCGCTCGGACAGCGTTGCGCGTCTATATGCTACGGTAGCGGGCGATCGTGGATAGATCGGGCACTATTCCTAGCCCCGGATCTTCGCTGAGGTAGACGGTGCCGTCGCGCACGTTCGCGACCGGCCCACAGAACTGATCGCGTAATGGATTAACGTTGGCATCGACTTCCAGCCAACCGTCTCCACCGACGCCACCGAGCAGATGGGCCGACGCAAGCAGACCAATGCCGCCGCCGAGGTAATGCGGGCAAAACGTTTTGCCCGCGTCGAGAATGTCACGCGCCAGTCGGGCGCCGATAGTGAGCCCACCCCATTTCGCAATGTCTGGCTGAACCACGCCGACCACGTCCTCGGTCAACACCTGCTTGAAGTCCTCGACGCGTGAAATGTTCTCGCCGGCGGCAATTGGCATGTCAGCGCTTGCGCGCAGCCTTCGCCATTCCTCGCGCGGTCGATCGGCGCGGATAGGCTCTTCCAGCCAGCGCAAATCGAACGCGCCAAGCCGCGGCAACATTTCGAGCGCCCGATCGATTGACCAGCCCTGATTGGCGTCAGCGGCGAGCATGCCCGCGTCGACAATTGCGCGCAGAGCCGCGAGATTGACCAAGTCGGTTTCAGCACCGAATCCGACCTTCAGCTTCAGCGCGCGATGTCCCCGCTTGAGGGCAGCTTCAGCCGTCTGCGCGGCGCCCTCTGGATTGAGGCCACTCGCATAGACTTTAAGCGTATTGGCGCTACCGCCAAGAAGCCGCCACAGCGGCAAACGCTGACGGCGCGCCGAGATATCCCACAGCGCGAGATCAATCCCTGCTATCGCCTGCGCGAATGGCCCGGGCTCGCCGCATTGAAGCGCGAGGACCTCGGTGCCCTTGGTCAGGGTCTCGAATGCCAGGGCGGGACCGTCGAACTTGCGCCCGACGAGGCCCGGCGCAAGCACCTCATTTACCAGCCGGGCGCGATACTCCGCGCCCGGCGCAGGAAAGTTGGACCAGGCTTCACCCCATCCCTCGACGCCGTCCTCGTCGACGACACGAACGAAGACGGCGGGACGGTTGAGCATCTTGCCGAACGACGTCACCACCGGCGTCGCCAGCGGATAGCGATAACAGAACGCCTCGATCGAACGGATGGTGAAGCTGTCAGTCGTCATGTTGCAGATCCTGCGATCGACACCGGACCACGCGGAGCCGCCATCCTCTCAGTAGGCGCGCGCAAAGTCACCTTCCTGCTTGATATCAGCGAACACCGGAAAGCGCGCCTTCCACGGCGTTCCCTTGGCCGTGGTCAGTTCGTTGAGCCGCTCGAGAACGCCGAGGCCATCCTTGCGCAGGCTTGCGGAGACCGCCGCGCGGTCCGGGAAATTCTTCAGGACAGCGTCGAGCCAGATCGTGCGGCCCGCCAAGAATCCGCCTGCGCCCGCGGCATAGGCGAAGTCGAGGACTCGCTCGAATTTCTCGGGTGCCGCGCCGCCCGACAGCAGCACCCAGGGGATGGTCCGCTCGCGGCAGATATCGCCGATCGCATCGAACTCCTTCTGTGCGGCCTTCGCCTCGGCGCTGCCGCCACGGGCCGGCAGGCTGTTGGCCGCGAGCGGGCTCTCCAGCTTCAGGAGATCGACGCCGTATTCTGGCTTAACGAACTCGCGCACGCTGTCGATGACGAGGCCAGGAAGCTTGCCCGGCGATTCCACGTAGTCAGCGGTGTGATTGGCGCTGCCGAGGAACGGATAGACTAACAGTTCAAGGACGTATGGAATGTCATGGCGGGCGCAGTCTTCGCCGATCTCGCGCACGAACTTCTTTTGGTGCTCGTTGACAGCGGCATTGGCGTCCGGCCGGTACCACGCCAGCACCTTGACGGCGTCGCCGCCCATGGCGCGGATCTTGTCCACGCTCCAATTGGTGATCGCGCGCGACTTGCGACCGCCCGCGGTTTCCTCGACGCGGTGCTCTTCCAAGGTCATGATCAGGCCGCAGCGCGGCGGCAACAGATCGATCGCGGCAGGCACCGCGAAATTCGGGTCGAACAACATCGAGCTGCAATGCGGCGCGAGATTTTCGACGAGGAGACGCTTGGCTGCCGTGACGTCGGAATATTCGACCTGATCCCGCGTGATGCCTTTTGCCTTCGCGATGGCATCGAACAGTGGCGGCCGCTGATCCAGCGCGACCATGCGAAAGTGGCCATCCGCGTCGGCAAGCCGTGCCAGGCCGCGGTTCTTTCCAATCGTTCTCATGGCATCGTCCTCATAAATACAAGACACTCGTTGATGGTGGGGATTCCGTTGCGGCCACCGGCGTAGCCGCATTTCATCGCAGCCGTGGCCGCCGAAAACGCCATGGCGGCGCGCACGTCGAGACCGGCGCCGACCGCGAGGGCATAGGCACCATGGAAGACGTCGCCCGCGCCTGTGGTGTCGACGACATCGACGGCATAGGCGGCCTGCCGATGAAGGTGGCCGTCCTCATACCAGCTCACGCCCCCCTCGCCGCGCGTGACAGCGATGACGCGGCAGCCGAAGCGCGCGAGCGCTACGAGGGATTCGTCTTTGGCCGATCCGGCAAAAGAAGTAAGTGCGGGCTCAGAGAAGACCGCGTGGTCGGTCAGCGGCAGCAGCCGCTCGAACACTTCGGCATCCGCCATGTCGCCGTCGAGCACCGTCGCAATGCCGCGCGCCCGCGCTTCCCGGAACAGTGTCGCGGCGCCCTCCACCCAGCGCGGATCGGCCAGCACGGAGGATGCGCGCGCGATGGCTTCCAGTGGAAGCCAATCCGCAGCCTCCGGGTAAAGGCCACGGAAATTGACGATCTGCCGCTCGCCAGAGCTGTCGACGATGATCCCAGAGACGGATGAACGGCCATCCGGAAACAGCCGAAAGTTCTCGACATCGACGCCTTCAGTGACGAAGGCCGATCGCATCTCCTGCCCCGCGGCATCATTCCCTGCCCGCCCCCAGAACGCAACGGAAGCGCCGAGACGCGCCACCGCGACTGCGGCATTGGCAGCCATGCCGCCGCCGATGGTGCCGTACTCGACGGCCTTGATCTTCTCGCTCCGGCCCGCGAACAGACGGTCAACGCGCCAGACCTGGTCGAGCGCCGATAGCCCGAGGCAGATCACGTGCACGGACCTAGCCCTGGACACCACGTCGGCCAGTGCCGACAGATCTCCGATGTCGCCGACCGAGCTCACCGCAGGACCTGCCCGTCGGCGGCATCGAACAAATACGTTTTGCCCGGTTGCGGACGCAGGCTGAGGCAATCGCCGACCTTCGGCCGCAGCGACGGATCGACCCGCGCGATGGCGGAGACGCCCGCGAGATCGAAATGGATTAGCGTATCCGAGCCGAGCGGCTCCACCAGCTTGACGTTGATTGCAATGCCATCTGCCGTGTCCGTGGCCACGGCAAAATGTTCAGGGCGGACGCCGAGCACAGCGCTGCCAGCCTGACGCAGACGGTCTGCGGTCTCGCCGCCCAACGGTACCGCCGTTCCGCCTTGCGAGAGGATTGCACGCTCCTCGCGCCATGCAACTGGGAAGAAATTCATCGCGGGCGAGCCGATAAAGCCGGCGACGAACTGATTGGCCGGTCGCTCGTAAACCTTCTCCGGTGTGTCGTATTGTTGGATCGTGCCACTCTGGAGCACGACGATCCGGTCAGCCATGGTCATGGCCTCGATCTGGTCGTGCGTCACGAAGACCATGGTCGTCTTGAGTTCCTGGGACAACGCCTTGATCTCGGCCCGCACCTGCCCGCGCAGCTTCGCATCGAGGTTGGACAGCGGCTCGTCGAACAGGAACACCTTCGGATTACGCACGATCGCGCGGCCCATGGCGACGCGTTGGCGCTGTCCGCCGGAAAGCTCCTTCGGCTTGCGGTCGAGATAGGGTTCGATGTGCAGGAGCGCCGCGGCACGCTTCACGCGGGCATCGATCTCCGCCTTTGGCGTTCCCCTCAGCTCCAGCGCAAACGACATGTTGTCGTAGACCCGCATGTGCGGATAGAGCGCGTAGTCCTGGAACACCATTGCGATGTCGCGCTGCGCGGCCTGCACGCCGTTCACGCGCTTATCACCGATATAGAGATCTCCCGATGAGATCGGCTCGAGGCCCGCGATGATCCGCAGCAAGGTCGACTTGCCGCAACCGGAAGGGCCGACGAATACGACGAACTCATGGTCCGCGATCTCCAGATTGAGATCGGGGATCACGGTGAGATTGCCGTAGCGCTTGACGAGGTTGCGGATCGAGATCGAGGCCATGATCGCTTAGTCCAGCGCCAGGACAGGCTTGATCAGCTCGCCCTTGGCGAAGCGGGCGAAATTCTCCGGCAAGGCCGACAGGCCGAACTCGCCGTCGACGAGGACGCGGTATTCGTCCTTGTACTTTCGCAGCAGCTCCACATTCGGTTCGAAATCCGAGACCGGGAAATAGAAGGTTCGGATCATATAAAAATCCTTGCGGCGGAACACCTTGCCCTCCTCGATGATCCAGGGCGCGGCATTCTCGCCGACCAGCACCAGCGCACCGCGCGGCAACACCAACTCGATGCCGAGGTTGCGCGCTGCATGCGCGCCGGAGCATTCCATGATGAGGGCGAAGCGCATCGAGGTATCGCCGACCGGATGCGCCTTGGCGCCGAAGGATTGCGCGATCTTGAGCCGTGCCGCGTTCGGATCAGCCACGTAGATGTCGCCATAGCCGAGCGCGCGGAGCGCCAGCACGACGCCGAGGCCGACGGGCCCGGCGCCCATGACGAGGACCGGACCGGCATCGCTTGGTGGCACCACTCGACTGACGAAGCGCACGGCATGACCGGATGTGCCGATTGTGTCGAGCAGCAGCGGCGCGAGGCTGTCCTCGATGTCATCAGGCACCGGCAGCAAGCAGTTTTCCGGCACCGGTACGTATTCGGCATAACCGCCGGGCCTATTCCAGCCGATCAGGCTGGAGACTTCCAGGCACATCTGGGTATCGCCGCGCTTGCAGGCCGCGCAGTGATCGCAGTGCAAGGGAATATAGACGGCGCAGCGGCGACCGTGCAGGCGATGGCCCGGCTGCTCGACGACACCGAATATCTCGTGACCGGCAGTGAATTCGGCGCCTTTGTGCCAGAGCTTGAAGTCCGAGCCGCACAACGCGGTACGCGAGACGCGCACGAGCACCTCGCCGGTGCTGACATCGGGCATCGCCACGCGCTCGATGGTGATGTGGTCGTCACCATGAAAGACCGCGGCCTGCATGATTGAATTCGGACGGGGTGATACGTTCATCAGATACCTAGCCTTTCACCGCGCCGAGCGTTAGCCCGGACACCAGCCAGCGCTGAACCAGGGCCGCTAGCACCAACGGCGGCAATGCGATCAGCGTCGCCGCGGCCATGAGGGCGCCCCATTGCGTCGAGCCTTCGCCGATGAAGTTGAAGGCCGCCGCGATCAGCGTCTTGGTGTCGCCATTGGAGAGCACCAGCGCAAACAGGAAATAGTTCCACGAAAAGACGAAGGCGAGGATCGCCGAAACGGCGACACCGGACGCCACCAGCGGTAGCGCAATGCGCCAGAGGATGCGCGTCACGCTGCATCCGTCCACTTGCGCGGCTTCGAAGACGCTGCGCGGGATGCCGTCGAAGGACGGCAACAGGACCCAGATCACGATCGGCAGCGTGATCACCGCGTGGCTGAGGATCAGCGCAGTGTATGAGCCGATCATGCCGACCTGCCGGAACATGACGTACCATGGCAGCAGGAACAGCGTGCCGGGCGCCATGCGCGCGGCAAGGGTCAGGATCGCAGGCCAGGAAATGCGTGTCCAGGAGACAGCGAAGGCGGCGGGAATTCCGAACAGCAATCCAAGCGCGGTCGAGCCGACGGTGACGATCAGGCTGTTGAGCGCGTAGCTCAGGAACGGCGTGGTCTTCGTCAGCTCGACATAATTCTCCAGCGTTGGCGTGAAGATCAGCGTCGGCGGATAGGCCGTCACCTCGAACGACGGCTTGAACGAGGACAGCACCATCCAGACCGTCGGCGCCATGATGAGCACACCGGCCAGCACGAGTTGCACAGTGTTGAGCCAGCGTATCCAGCGGTCGGTGGTGGCGGCATCCGTCATGGGTCACCAGGCCACTGCGCCGCGCAGGCGGTTGAAGGCGAGGACGGCGCCGAACACGATCGCCGTCAGCGTCAGCATCAGAGCGCTGGCATAGCCGATGTTGAAGAATTCGAAGCCGACCCGGAAGCCGTAGATGTTGAGCGTGTTCGAGGCGTTGCCGGGGCCGCCCTGGGTGGTGATGTAGATAATGTCGAAGAAGCGCAGGAGATCAACGCTGCGCAGAATGGCCGCCGTGACGATGGTCGGCAGCAGTAGCGGCAGCGTGATGCGCTGGAAGGTCTTGAAAGGAGATGCACCGTCGATCTGCGCGGCCTCATAGACGCTCGACGGGAGGGATTGCAGGCCGCCCAGCACGATCAAGGCGACGTAAGGCGTCCACTGCCAGCTGTCGATCAGCGCCACCGTCGGAATGACCCATGTCGGCGAAGCCAGCCAGTCCGACGGCGGCAGGCCGAACGCCTGCAGGATATAGTTGGCCGCGCCCAGCGATGGATCGAGGATCACGAGCCACATCATGCCCGCCACCACCGGCGGCATCATGAAGGGCGAGATGAACAGCGAGCGCACGATCCCCGGCAGGCGCTTGGCGTGGAACAGCACGAGCGCAAGCCAGACGCCGAAGACGAGTTGGAGCGCCAGAGACAGCACATAGAGCGCGATCGTGACCCACAGACCGTGCCAAAACTCATAGTCGGAGATCAGCTTCGAGTAATTGGCGAGGCCCGCGAAGGACTGCTTGCCGGTCGAGGAGAAGTTCTGGAAGCTGAGCCAGATCGTATAGATGACCGGAAATGCGATCATCGCGACCGTGAAGATCACGGCCGGCGCCGAGAGCGCCGACATCTCCAGCTTTTGCCGGTCCTGCGGCAATGTCGCAGCCGTGCCCGACATGCGTCCGTTTCCTTGATCGTGGGGAGATGCCGGCCGGCGCAAAGCCAGCCGGCACGAAGTCGTCACTTCTGTGCTATCAGCGCATCGAGCGCCTTGTCCGCATCCGCGCAAGCCTGATCGATCGGCTTCTGCTTCAGGATCAGGTCCTGCACAGCCTGGCCGATGAACTCGCGCGATTCCGGGTTGGCGATGATGGGATAGCCGACTTCTGACGAACCCTTCGTGGCGAGCACGTCGAGCGCGGCCTGCCATTCCTTGCGGACCGGCTCTTCATCGATCCACTTGCGATATTCAGAATCTTTGGCGACGGACGGACGCGGCGGAGCAATGCCCTGCAGCGCCATCTTCTTCTGCACCTCGGGGCTGGTCGCCCACTGCACGAAGTACCAGGCCGCGTCGGGCTGCTTGCTGTGCGAGGACACCGCCATGCCCCAGCCGATCGTCGTCGGCACCTGGCCGGCTTTGCCCGCGGGGAACGGCAACAGGCCGGTGTCCTTCAGGCGCGCACCGCCTTCCATCACCGTGCGCAATTCATTCGATGATTCGAACGCCATCGCGGCCCGGCCGCTGCGATAGAGCGCGGAAATCTGCTGGAAGCTGTAGTTTACGACGCCGGGCGGCCCGAAGTCGCGCAGCAGCCGGCTATAGGTGTCGAGCGCTTCCTTGCCCTTGGCCGAGCAGAGGTTCGACTTGCCGTTGGCGATATAGCTGCCGCCAATATTGTGCAGCATGTTGCTGAAGGTGTAGGCGACGGCGGGCTTGAGACCGCGCGAGACGAAGGGCGTAACCGCGCTGTCGCAGGACTTGACCTTCTCGGCGGCCGCCTCCACGTCCTTGATGGTCTTCGGCGCCTCGATGCCGCACTTCTTGAAGATGTCGGTGCGGTAATAGAAAATCGGGCCTTCGATGTTCATCGGCATGCTGGTCAGCTTGCCGCTGAAGGTCGCAGCCTTCAGCAAGGCCTGGCTCAGCCCGGCCGGGTCGTATTCTTTGGCCACCTCGTTCTTGGCCATTGCCGTGAGATCGGCATACCAGCCAGCAGCGGCGAACTGCTCGCCCTCGCGCGAGGGTAACGTCATGAACACGTCGACCTCGTCACTGTTGGCGTTCATGACGGTGACCAGACGCTGGCGCATCTGCTGTTCCTGATAACCGTCGACCTTGAGGGTCATGCCGGTCAGCTTCTCGAAATCGGCCTTGTAGGTCAGCAGCGCCTGCGACACCGGATTGTTGTTGGCGAGGAATGTGACGGTCTTGCCCTTGAACCTCATCCAGTCAAAATCGGCTGCGCGGGCCTGCGCGCTGACCGCGGCAACTGCGAGAACGGGCAACGCGACGTGCGTCGCGAGCATCCTGGCCTTCATCGAACTCTCCTCCCGACTGACCCGCCTTGAACTGGCGGGCGCTTTCGAACATGGCTTGAAAACGGTTACAATTTAGACCGCACGCCTGCGGTGTCAAGCGATGGACAAGTCGCACCTTCTGCGGCAGATTTGCGACATCCCCGCGAACACGCGGCGGCTCGAGGCAAATGTAACGTTACATTCATGAGACTGACCAACGCCAAGTCCGTGAAACAGGGCATCCGCGCCGTGGCGGCTCGCGCCGGCGTCTCGACCGCGTCCGTCTCGCGCGCCCTCAACAATCCCGACGCGGTGAGTCCCTCCTTGCGCGCACGCATCGAGCAGGCGATCGAGGCGCTCGGCTACATTCCGCATGCGCCGGCGCGCATTCTGTCGTCGCGGCGCTCGCGCACCCTCGGCGCGATCGTGCCGACGATCGACAACACGATGTTCGCACGCGGCATAGCCTCGCTTCAGCAGTATCTTTCGTCAGTCGGATACATGCTGTTCCTCACCACCAGCGGCTATGATCTCGACGTCGAGCTGGAGCAGGCGCGCAACCTGATCAGCCGCGGCGTCGACGGCCTCGTACTGCGCGGCGACTGCCATCACGACGGATTGCGTAAGCTGCTCGCGGACAACGCGGTGCCGTTCATCAATGTCGGCATCTACCAGCCGGATAGACCCTACCCTTGCGTCGGAACGGACAACGAAGCCGCCGCCCATCGCGCCGCCGCGCATGTCATCGAGCTCGGCCATCACCGCATCGGCATTGTCTCGGCGCTCCAGCGCAACAACGACCGCGCAAGCGCGCGCGTCGCAGGCTTTCGCCGCGCGCTAACCGAGCATGGCCTCGAATTTCCCCCGCAGTGGCATGTCGAGGTGCCCTATACGCTGGACGACGCGCGCGAGGCGGCGCGTTATCTCCTCAACCTCAGGGATCGTCCCACAGCCGTGGTGTGCGGCAACGATGTCATCGCCTACGGCGTTTTGCTCGAGGCGGAACGCAGCGGCTTTTCGGTGCCGGGCGACCTGTCGGTGGTCGGCTTCGATGACCTCGACTGGAGCCGCCATTTGCGGCCAAGCCTGACCACGATCCACGTTCCGACCGGAGAGACCTGGCAGCGCGCCGGAGAGTATCTGGTGCGGAGCCTCGCCGGCGAGCAGACCATCATGCATCGCGAGATCGACTTCTCGCTGGTGGTCCGCGAGTCGACGGCTTCTCCTCCGAAATTCCTGAAGTGAGACCTCCCGATGAGTTGCAATTTTTCTCTCGCACCCGGCTTTCATGCCGTCGTGATCGGCGGTGCCGGCGACATTGGCGCCGCGATCAGCAACCAGTTTTGCGAGCTCGGAGCGACGGTGAGCGCAACGGGAGCCAATGACGTCGATCTCGCACGCACCCTCCTCAAGCCACGCGCAGGCCTCACGCTCGCGACACTCGACATCACGAATGATGAAGCCGTTACTTCCTTCGCCCGACAACACGCGCGCGTCGACGCGCTGGTCAATTGCGCCGGAATTCTTGCGCGCGACAAGGAATTCGAAATCGAAACCTTCATGAAGGTGCTCGACGTCAATCTCACCGGCACGTTCCGGACCTGCATGGCATTCCGACGGCAACTCGCGGAGAGGAAGGGATCGATCGTCAACATCGCCTCGATGAATGCGACGCTGGCACTGCCTCGAATCCCCGCCTATTGCGCCAGCAAAGGCGGCGTCGTGATGCTGACCAAGGCGCTCGCCTTGAAGTGGGCCGAGGAAGGCATCCGCGTCAACGCGGTTGCGCCTGGCTACATCGAAACCGCGATCAACGCGGCCGGGCGCACCGATCGCGCGCATTATCAGCGTATCGCCGACCGCACAGCGCTCAAGCGCTGGGGACAGCCGGAGGACATCGCCGGCGCCGTTGCCTTCCTCTGCATGCCGGCCTCGCAATACGCAACCGGCACGGTAGTTGCGGTGGATGGCGGGTTTCTAGCAGGCTGAAAAGGCACTCCTCACTGTCCGGCCAACGATCATTCGATCGAGCGGATCGTGGATTGCAGCCATCAGGAACTGTCACGGGTCGCTGGGGTCGGATCTTTGTCATTATGCCGGACCCACCCATGGGCGCTTACCACCCGTCCACGAAGGGACGCTTCTTGCCGGTCCGCGGCGGGGCCGGTGGTGCGGAATTGAGCCCCGCAATCACCCAATTCCGAGTCTCTGCGGGATCGATCACGTTGTCGAGCTCGAACAGCGAAGCGGTGTTGAGCGCCTTGCCGCGCTCATACATCTGCGCAACGTAGGTCTCGTAGGTCTGGAGACGCTCATCCGGATCTTCGATAGCCGCGAGCTCCTTGCGCCGGCCCAGCTTCACCTGCCCCTCCAGGCCCATGCCGCCAAACTCTCCGGTCGGCCAGGAGATCGCAAACACCGAGGCATGGAAGCTGCCGCCGGCCATGCCGAGCGCGCCAAGACCGTAGGCCTTTCGGATCACCACGGTGAAGGTCGGCACCGAGACGTTGGCTCCGTCCAGGTAGGACCGACAGCAGTGGCGCACGAGCGAGCCGCGCGTAGTGCGTTGCGGCTAGGGACGCGCCCGACGACTAGGCGCGTCCCAAGTTAAGGTCTTTTCATGCTCCGGGCCGACCATGTTGCCTGGCGTATCGCACAGGAACAGCAACGGGATGTCGTGCGCGTCGCAGAGCTGCATGAAGCGCGCGCCCTTGTCGGCAGCCGGACTGTCGATAGCGCCGGCAAGATGCGCCGGATTGTTGGCGACAACGCCGACCGGCCGGCCCTCGACGCGAATGAGCGCGGTGATCATGCCGTGGCCAAATCCCTTGCGGAGCTCCAGAAGAACCGTCGTCGGCAAGGGTTTCGATCAGGTTTCGCATGTCGTAGGCACGCAACCGGTTCGGCGGCACGACGTGACGGAGCTTGCGCTGGTCGGCGCAGGCCCATTCCTTCAAGGTCCCTGGAAGTACGAGAGATATTTCTTGGCGACCTCGACCGCCTCGATTTCATCCTCGACCGCAATATCGACGACGCCGTTCGGCAGCTGCACGCTCATCGGACCGACTTCCTCCGGCCGGTAGACGCCGAGGCCGCCACCTTCGATCATAGCTGGCCCGCCCATGCCGATGGTCGAGTTCGCCGTGGCGATCACGACATCGCAACAGCCGAGCAGGACGGCGTTGCCCGCGAAGCAGCGGCCGGAGGCGATACCGACTAGCGGCACCAGGCCGCTCAGACGGGCGAAACGATGGAGGGTGTCAAGTTGGAGCGACCGACGCTGAATGCGTCGGTGTCGCTGCCACGCCCGCCGCCGCCTTCGGCAAACATCACGGTCGGCATCCGCCACTGCTCGGCCAGCCTGAACATGCGGTCCTTCTCGTGCCCCTTCTTGCCCTGGGTGCCGGCGAGGACCGTGTAGTCGTAGGCAAGCACCGCGACGCGCGCCTTGTCGGGCGGAAAAAGCGTTCCGTTGACCTGGGCAGTCCCGGCAATGAGGCCGTCGGCCTGCGTCGTATGGATAAGCTCGTTCATGTCGACGGTCCGGCGACGCGCGGCAAGGACGAGGCCGCCGTACTCGGCGAACATTCCGGGGTCGACAAGCTGCGCGATGTTTTCCCGCGTTGTTCGCTGGTTGGTCCGGCGCCGACGCGCAACGGCGTCGGGCCGAAGCTCGTCGGTCAGCACGTCTGGCGCGCAAGCACTTCGGCGAGATCGGGCCGGACCTCGTCAAGGTCGATCTGGCTTTCCGTCACGAGCAGCCCTCCGGACCCTTCGCCCGGCTCGATGAACAGAAGTGGATGACCTTCATAGACGGTGTCGCCGGGCATGACATTGATCATGCGCACGACGCCGCAAACCTGGCCATTCATGGCCGGGTCTAGGCGCGTCTCTGGTTCTCGATGTAGTCGCGGACCATGGCGAGTGGGGCGCCCCCGCAGGACGCAGCGAAGTAACTCGGGCTCCAGAGATGACGCAGACATCAACGCGGCGAAGAACATCCTTCGTCGCGGATTGGACCGAACCGGAGGACATCCGGGGATGGCCTGTGAATCGAGCCAGACTATCGGCCGGAAGCAGGAACGAGAAGCCCGCGAGGGTGGAAGCTCGGCCGTTTACGGCCGAGAGTAGTCGCCTGGCGTGAGCATTCGCTCGACTTCCTGACCACCGAACGGCGACGCGCTGCGCTGGCGGACTGGGCCGCCGCAGCCAAAGCGATTGTCGCAGGCAACGGAGCAAAGGCCGAGACCATCGTCCGCAAGGCGCTGTTCGAGTCGCGGGACAGTGCGATGGAGACGCTGCGACGATCGCGAGGTGGCGACGTCAACGTCGCAAAATTCATCCGCGATTGAAAAGCGCCGGCAAGCCCTGGGCGCTCCGATAGATTGCACCCATCATCTGAGAAGCCGCGCCCGCCTGGCATCTCATTGACCTGAGCCGCTCATCGCAACCTTGTCAGTCGACATACCAACGCCAGTTGACGTCTTATTGGTCTTCCAGAATTTTCTTAGTCGGGCGGGTGTCGGAGACGCCGCTGCGCTGAAACGCGGGGAGCATTCCACGGGCACATTGACGAGGCCGATGTTCGCCGACTGGCCATGCTCAATTCCTCGCCGCCCGCAGGTCGCGCTCGCGCAGGATTGCCTCCACCATGCGGCGTAGCCGCCGCACCGAGCCGCCGGGCCAGTTCTGTGCGATCGCCGCGTGCTCGGCGCCGTCCAGCGGCGGCACCCAGGTCGCATCGAGGCCGCGCTCCTGTGCGAGGTCGGCCAGCACAGCCGGCAGGAGAGCGTCGAGGTCGTCGGCAGCCGGCTTGGGGAACGTCACCACGCGAAACCGGTCGCGGATCGGCGAGGGAAGCGGATCGAGACTGTTGGCCGTCGCGACGTAGGAAACCTGCGAGACATCGAGGGTGGTCTGTAGCGCTGGATCGGGATAGCGAGCGCTGGTCTCGGGCTCGAGAAAGGCCAGTAAGCAATCCCACAAACGGCCATAGTCCGACCGCGTGCCGGCCTTGTCGAGTTCATCGATCAGCACGAGCGGATTGGCAATTTTGCCTTGCGCGATCGCCAAAAAGGGGTGGCAGGGTTCGGCCGAATACCAGCGCCGGTCAGTCCCGCCGAACGTCGCGCCATCGGAGCGCGCGGCGTCCTCGCGCCAAACGCTGACGCCCAGGGCCTCGCCGAGGCGCCGCGCGAGCCGGCTCTTGCCACCGCCGGGATCGCCTACCAGGAGCACCGGCCGCAGACGGACCGTCGCACGGCCGACGAGATCGGCCAACGCGAAATCGATCACGCTCGTCGCATAGGGAAACTCGAACGCAAGCGCGTTGCGGACCTTGTGCAGCGGCGGCACATCTACCAATGGCAAGGGCGTGTTGACCGCGTGCTTTAGTGGTCCCAGGATTTCCTTCAGCTTGGGGTTCTTCATCT
>JAEWFG010000135.1 GCA_023388935.1 Pseudomonadota bacterium
ACCGAAGCATTTCCCGTTGGGCCGCATCATTCACCAACGATTGCTATGCGGTAAGAGCAAGACTGTAATCTTCTTCGTGGAAGAGTTTGCCGAAGACTTCCGCAAGATGTTCGTGCAGTTCATTCCAAGCCATAGCGATCTTTCCTATCGCCAGCGCGTGCGTGTCCCTCAGGTCCTGCCCGTGAAAATTTGACTTTTGGGGGGGCTCGTCACGCATGACAAAACCTCGTTCGGTCTATTCCGATCTTATGCTCTGCGTCGGCTAGTGACGCGCTCCCGCAATTGCGTGGCAAGGTCGACTACCCTTTGCTGATGTTCTGACGAACTCAAGCTGTAGGAGACGAACACTGGGCGCTCGCATCGACGGCCTCCATCGAATCAACGCTCGATGGTGGCACGGTTGGGACGCACGCTCTGTAGCTATCCGCCTTATTCACACTGGGCTTGGTCTCGCTCTGGGTCTGGAGCTGAATTCGTTTTCTCGACGAAAAGGAATAAAAGCCCAGTATAAGCGATTGCAATATCTGATAAAATTTTGGCGATCCCAGCAGGACTCGAACCTGCAACCCGCGGAGTAGAAATCCGCTACTCTATCCAGTTGAGCTATGGGACCGTTCCTGGGCCAGCCTCGGCAACCGCCGGCCAGTCTTCTACCATGGCACATATGAAAAATCCTCAAGCGCGCCAAGTCTGAACCGAACCGTTTTCACCCGGAAAGCGACAAAGCGGAGCGGCGGAGTGCGTTTGGCGGACCTCGCGACGCGGCAGCGAGCCGTGTCGTGGCCGGGATATGCTTTGCCGGTACATTTTTTCCGGTGCCGCCGCTTCCATGCGGCGGTCTTGGGCGGCTCTGGGCTTGCCTTGCCATGGCGAATGCGACGATTTGCACCTCTGGTTCCATGGCCTTGAGTCGGTCATCTTTCCGCGCACTTCATGCTCACGCGGCGTTCGTCCGCGATTTCCGGGAGTTTTCCATGATCGGTCTGCTTCGCGCCGTCACACTCTGCGCCACGCTGGCGTTTGGCCTCGTGGCCGCGCAGGGAGCGGACAAGGCGTTCAGGCGCGACGATCTCGCCGATTCCGCGATCAAGCTGGAGGCCCAGATCAAGAGCGAGGCGGGGCCGGTCGCCAAGACCGGCGCGACGCTGCGCACCGACGCCGACGCGGCCTTCCGGCGCAACGATTTCCGCACGGGTCTGTCCGTCCTCGGCCAGGTCGCGGCGACCGCGCCCGAGGATGCCGGCAACTGGCTGCGGCTCGCCAGGGTGATCTTCCAGATCACGCCCAAAAACTCGAGCGAACAGACGTTCCTGCTGGAGCGCGCTTCGACCGCCGCTTACATCGCTTACATGCGCGCCGGCAATGCGGGCGAGGAGGCCGACGCGCTCGCCGTGCTTGGCAAGTCGCTGGCCGAACGCAAGCTGTGGCGGCCGGCGCTGGACGCGCTGCGGCTGTCGCTGGACATGCGCGAGGTCGCCGACGTCCGCGGGCAATACGAGAGGATGCGCGACGAGCACGGATTCCGGCTGCTCGACTATACCGTGGACTCGGACTCGGCCAGTCCGCGCGCCTGCTTCCAGTTCTCGGAAGAACTCGCCAAACGCACCGACTTTGCGCCGTTCCTGGCGCTGGCGGGCCAGGACAAGCCGGCGCTGTCGGCCGAAGGCAGGCAGCTCTGCGTCGACGGGCTGAAGCACGGCGAGCGCTACAACATCAGCCTGCGCGCCGGCCTGCCGTCGACCGTGAAGGAGGGCCTGCCGAAATCCGCCGAATTCAACATCTATGTGCGTGACCGCAAGCCGTTCGTACGCTTCACCAGCCGCGCCTATGTGCTGCCGAGGACCGGTCAGCGCGGCATTCCCGTGGTCAGTGTCAACACGCCCGCGGTCAACATCAACGTGTTCCGGATCGGCGACCGCAATCTGATCAATACGGTGGTGGACAGCGATTTCCAGAAGACGCTGTCAAAATACCAGCTCAGCGATCTCGGCGGCGAGCGCGGCGTGAAAGTCTGGTCCGGCGAGCTCGCAACCGCGATGACGCTGAACCAGGACGTCACCACCGCATTCCC
Source organism: Pseudomonadota bacterium (assembly GCA_023388935.1). Lineage (GTDB taxonomy): Bacteria > Pseudomonadota > Alphaproteobacteria > Rhizobiales > Xanthobacteraceae > Bradyrhizobium. The sequence continues at coordinate 2,072 of JAEWFG010000135.1, forward strand.
GGTCGACCAGGCCTTGGGCGAGCTTCAGCCCGGTGTCTACGTGATGACGGCCGCGGCCAAGGGCCCGGGCTCGGACGACGATTACCAGCTCGCCACGCAATGGTTCATCGTCTCCGACCTGGGCGTGTCGGCCTATTCCGGCAATGACGGCATCCACGTCTTCGTCAATTCGCTGGCCTCGACCGATCCCATCGGCAAGGCGGAGGTGCGGCTGGTCGCCCGTAACAACGAGATCCTGGCCACGCGCAAGACGGACGACAGCGGCCACGTGCTGTTCGAGGCGGGGCTCGCGCGCGGCGAGGGCGGCCTGTCGCCGGCGCTGCTCACGGTCACCGGCGAGAAGGCCGACTATGCCTTCCTGAGCCTGAAGACCTCTGCCTTCGACCTGTCCGACCGTGGCGTCGCGGGCCGCGCGGTGCCAGCGGGCGCAGACGCCTTTGTCTATGCCGAGCGCGGCGTCTATCGCTCCAGCGAGACCGTCTATCTCACCGCGCTGCTCCGCGACGGGCAGGGCAATGCCGTCACCGGCGGCCCGCTGACCTTGGTGATCGAGCGTCCTGACGGCGTCGAATTCCGTCGCGCCGTGCTGGCTGACCAGGGTGCTGGCGGCCGCATGCTCGCCGTGCCGCTCAACTCGGCCGTCCCGACCGGGACCTGGCGGGTGCGCGCCTTCACCGATCCGAAGGGCACCTCGGTCGGCGAGACCACCTTCATGGTCGAGGATTATGTCCCGGATCGGATCGAATTCGACTTGTCTGCCAAGGACAAGCTGATCAAGGCTAACACTCCAGTAGAGCTTAAGGCGGACGGCCATTTCCTCTATGGCGCGCCCGCGTCTGGCCTCCAGCTCGAAGGCGACATGCTGGTTGCGCCCGCTGCCGAGCGAGCGGGTTTTGCCGGCTACCAGTTTGGCGTCGCTGACGAGGAAACCACCTCGAACGAGCGCACGCCGCTGGAGAACCTGCCGGAGGCCGACGCCAATGGCGTTGCGACCTTCCCGGTGACGCTGGACAAGCAGCCGGCCTCGACACGTCCGCAGGAGGCCCAGATCTTCGTCCGCATGGTCGAGACGGGCGGCCGCGCCGTCGAGCGCAAGCTCGTGCTGCCTGTCGCGCCTGCCGCCGCCATGATCGGCATCAAGCCGCTATTCGCGGACAAGAACGTCGCCGAGGGCGACAAGGCCGAGTTCGACGTCGTGTTCGTCTCGCCCGAGGGCACGACGCTGCGCCGCGACGGTCTGCGCTACGAGCTCCTGAAGATGGAGTCGCGCTACCAGTGGTATCGCCAGAACAATTACTGGGAGTACGAGCCGGTCAAGTCGACCTCGCGCGTCGCTGACGGGGATGTCACGATCGCCGCCGACAAGCCGTCGCGGATTTCGCTCACGCCGCAGCCCGGCCGCTACCGGCTCGACGTGAAGTCGAACGATGCCGACGGGCCGGTGACTTCGGTGCAGTTTGACGTTGGCTGGTATTCCGACGGCAGCGCTGACACGCCGGACCTGCTGGAGACTTCGATCGACAAGCCGCAATACGCCTCCGGCGACACCATGACGGTGTCGGTCAATATCCGTAGCCCCGGCAAGCTCACCGTCAACGTGCTTGGCGACCGCCTGCTCACAACGCAGACCATCGACGTCAAGGAAGGCACCGCGCAGGTGAAGCTCCCGGTCGGCAAGGACTGGGGCACCGGCGCCTATGTGCTGGCGACGCTGCGCCGTCCGCTCGATGCGGCTGCCCAGCGCATGCCGGGCCGGGCGATCGGGCTGAAATGGTTCGGCATCGACAAGCAAGCGCGCACGCTTTCCGTGAAGCTGACGCCGCCGGCGCTGATCCGGCCGAACGCGATGCTGAAGATCCCGGTCAAGCTCGACGGGCTCAATCCGGGCGAGGACGCCAAGGTCGTCGTCGCCGCTGTCGATGTCGGCATTCTCAACCTCACCAATTACAAGCCTCCGGCGCCGGACGACTATTATCTGGGCCAGCGCCGCCTGACCGCCGAGATCCGCGATCTCTATGGCCAGCTCATCGACGGCATGTCGGGTACGCGCGGCCAGATCAAATCCGGCGGTGACGCCGGAGCTGCCGAACTCCAGGGCTCGCCGCCCACGCAAAAGCCGCTGGCGCTCTATTCGGGTATCGTCACGGTCGGCGCCGACGGCACCGCCGAAGTGAGCTTCGACATTCCGGAGTTCGCCGGCACCGCGCGCGTGATGGCCGTGGCCTGGACCGCCACTAAGCTCGGCCGCGCCAACACCGACGTCGTGATCCGCGATCCCGTGGTGCTGACCACGACCCTGCCGCGTTTCCTGCTCAATGGCGACCACGGCACGGTCAACCTCGAGATCGATAATGTCGAGGGTCAGGCCGGCGACTACGTCATCAACGTGAAGACGGGTGGGCCGGTGAAGATGACCGGCAATCCCGCAACCACGGTCAAGCTCGCCGCCAAGCAGCGTAACTCGTTCTCGCTCGCGCTCGATGCGACTGCAGCGGGGCAGGCCACGCTCGACGTCGACATCAAGGGACCGAATGGCCTTGCGCTGGCGCGCCACTATGCGTTCGACGTCAAGGCGGCGACGCAGGTGCTGGCGCGGCGATCGATCCGGACGCTGGCGAAGGGCGAAAGCCTGACGCTGAGCTCGGACATGTTCTCCGACCTCGTGCCGGGCACGGGCAGCGTCTCGGTCTCGGCGAGCCTGTCGACCGCGCTCGATGCGGCGACGATCCTCAAGGCGCTCGACCGCTATCCCTATGGCTGCTCGGAGCAGATCGCGAGCCGCGCCATGCCGCTGCTCTATGTCAACGAGCTCGCGGCCGGCGCGCACCTGGCCATGGACACTGAGGTCGACCAGCGCATCCGCGACGCGATCGAGCGGCTGCTGGCGCGCCAGGGTTCGAACGGCTCGTTCGGCCTCTGGTCGGCCGGAGGCGACGACGCCTGGTTAGATGCCTACGTGACCGACTTCCTGACGCGTGCCCGCGAAAAGGGCTTCGTGGTGCCGGACGTGCTGTTCAAGAACGCGCTCGACCGCATCCGCAACTCGGTGGTGAACGCCAACGAACCGGAGAAGGACGGCGGACGCGATCTCGCCTACGGCCTCTACGTGCTGGCTCGTAACGGCGCAGCGCCGATCGGCGACCTCCGCTATCTCGCCGACACCAAGCTCTCCAACCTCGCAACGCCGATAGCGAAGTCGCAGCTCGCGGCGGCGCTCGCTCTCGTCGGCGACCGCAACCGCGCAGAGCGGGTCTATGGCGCTGCGCTCGACAGCCTTGCGCCGAAGCCCGTGCTGGAGTTCGGCCGCACCGATTACGGCTCGCAGCTCCGCGATGCCGCAGCACTGGTCTCGCTTGCGAGCGAAGGCAATGCGCCGAAGGCGACGCTGACGCAGGCGGTGTCGCGGGTCGAGACCGCGCGTGGGCTCACGCCCTACACTTCCACGCAGGAGAACGCGTGGCTGGTACTGGCAGCACGCGCGCTCGCCAAGGAGAACCTCTCGATCGAGGTCGACGGCCAGCCGGTCAAGACCGCGCTCTATCGGAGCTACAAGGCGGCGACGCTGGAGGGCAAGCCGCTGAAGATCACCAACACCGGCGACGCGCCGGTGCAGGTGGTCGTCTCGGTGTCGGGCTCGCCGGTCACCCCGGAGCCCGCCGCTTCGGCCGGGTTCAAGATCGAGCGCAACTACTTCACGCTCGACGGCAAGCCCGCCGATATCAGCAAGGTCAAGCAGAACGATCGCTTCGCCGTGGTGTTGAAGATCACGGAGGCAAAGCCCGAGTACGGCCACATCATAGTGTCGGACTATCTGCCGGCGGGCCTCGAGATCGACAACCCGAAACTGGTGTCGTCGGGCGACAGCGGTACGCTGGACTGGATCGAGGATGGCGCGGAGCCTGAGAATACCGAGTTCCGCGACGACCGCTTCACAGCGGCGGTCGACCGTGCCTCGGATTCCAAGGCGGTCTTCACCGTGGCCTATGTCGTGCGCGCGGTCTCGCCCGGCAAATACGTGCTGCCGCAGGCCTATGTCGAGGACATGTACAACCCCTCGCGCTATGGCCGCACCGGGACGGGCGCCGTCGAGGTGCGAGCGGCCAAGTGAGCAGTGAGATGAGCGAGGCTCGGAGCGGTCCACAATTTTCGTCGTCATGCCCGGGCTTGTCCCGGGCATCCACGGACTTTTGTGCTACGGGCAAGAACGTGGATGGCCGGGACAAGCCCGGCCATGACGGGCGGCGAGGGCGGCTCGCCTCTCGCGTTCTCTCAGCCCTCGCTCTCGCGCTCATCCTCACCATCGGTACTTTCGTCGCCTGGGTCTATTCTCTCGCTATGCCATGGCGGACGGACGCTGGCGGTTGCCGGTCGACGCCACGGCGAACGTCGATCCGACCTATCTGAAGCTGCTGTTCGCCTATGAGGATCAGCGTTTCTACGCGCATGACGGCGTCGACCCGCTGGCGCTGGGCCGCGCTGCGTTGCAGCTCGCGACGCGCGGCCACATCGTGTCCGGCGGCTCGACTATCAGCATGCAGCTCGCGCGGTTGATGGAGCCGCGGCGGCAGCGCTCGCTCTATGCCAAGCTGCACCAGATCGTGCGCGCGATCGAGCTGGAGCGGACGCTCAGCAAGGACGAGATCCTCAATCTCTACCTCGCGCTCGCGCCTTACGGCGGCAATCTCGAAGGCATCCGCGCCGCCTCGATCGCCTATTTCGGCAAGGAGCCGAAACGGCTGTCGTTGGCGGAAGCTGCATTGCTGGTCGCGCTCCCGCAATCGCCGGAGACGCGCCGGCTGGATCGCTATCCCGACGCCGCGCGCAAGGCGCGCGACCGCGTCCTCGATCGCATGGTCGAGGAGCGCCAGATCAGCCTCTATGATGCGCAGCAGGCTAAGGCCGTTCCCGTGCCGAAGCTGCGCAAGCCGATGCCGATCCTGGCGCCGCACGCCTCCGACAGCGCGCTTGCGACGGGCAAGGATACCCCGGTCATCAAGCTGACGCTGGATGCCAATCTCCAGAAGGTGCTCGAGCCGCTGGCACGCGACCGCGCCGTTGCATTGGGGCCGAATATCTCCGTCGGCATCATCGTGGTCGACAATGAGAGTGGTGACGTGCTGGCGCGCGTCGGCTCGGCCGATTATTTCGACGACAGCCGGGCAGGGCAGGTCGACATGACTCGCGCCATCCGCTCGCCGGGTTCGACGCTAAAGCCCTTCATCTACGGGCTCGCCTTCGAGGACGGCGTCGTCCACCCCGACAGCCTGATCGACGACCGGCCCGTCCGCTTCGGCTCCTACGCGCCGGAAAATTTCGACATGACGTTTCAGGGCACGGTGCCGGTGAAGAAGGCGCTGCAATTGTCGTTGAACGTGCCGGCGATCGTGCTGCTCGACCGCGTCGGGTCGAGCCGTCTGGCATCGCGGCTGCGTCAGGCCGGCGGTAATCTCATCTTGCCCAAAGACGAGGCGCCGGGGCTCGCCATGGGGCTCGGCGGCGTCGGCGTGACGCTTTGGGATCTGGCCCAGCTCTATGCGGGTTTCGCCCGGCTCGGCACCACCAAGCCGCTGCGCGAGGTTATGACTGGCAAGGACGACCGCGAGCCGCTGCGGCTCATGGATCAGGTCGCGGCCTGGCAGGTCGGCAACGTTCTGCTCGGCACGCCACCCCCGGAGAACGCCGCCCACAACCGCATCGCCTTCAAGACCGGCACCTCCTACGGCTATCGCGATGCCTGGTCGGTCGGGTTCGACGGCCGCATGACGATCGGCGTCTGGGTCGGCCGGCCCGACGGCGCGCCGGTTCCCGGGCTGATCGGACGCGTCGCCGCCGCGCCCATCCTGTTCGATGCCTTCGCCCGGACCGGCAAGACGCTGGCGCCCTTGCCGAAGCCGCCGAAGGGAACCCTGATCGCCAGCAACGCAAAGCTGCCGCTGCCGCTGAAGCGGTTCCGCCCGGTCGGGGAACTGGTCCGGACCAGCGGTGAGCAGGCTCCGCATATCCAATTCCCGCTCAATGGCTCGCGCATCAACATCGACCGCTCGGGCGGCCCGGAGGCCGCCGCCATGCCCGTGAAGGTCGCCGGTGGGGTCTTGCCGATAACTGTCATGGTCAACGGTACGGCGCTCGGCGCGATCGATGGACGGCGCCAGCGCCTGATCGATCCGCCCGGTCCGGGCTTTGCGCGGTTGACCGTCATCGATGCCACGGGCGCCGCGGACACAGTTGTCATTCGAATTCAATGACCCTGCCGCAAGCGGTTGTGGCGATGGCGGTTTCAGCGTAAGCGGAACCAATGGCCGAGACTTACCCAACGCCCCGTTTTGGAGCACCGCGAGAGCCGAAATCGCCCGTGAATCCGGGCAGCTGGCTCGTGTCCGTGCTTGACGTCGTCACGACCAACCACGCCCGTGCCGTCGCCTTCCTGGTGCTTTGCTCCTTGCTGCTGTTCCTGCCCGGCTTCTTCACGATCCCGCCGATCGACCGCGACGAGGCGCGCTTTGCGCAGGCTACCAAGCAGATGGTCGAGAGCGGCGACTTTGTCGACATCCGCTTCCAGGAGGACGTCCGCTACAAGAAGCCGGTCGGCATCTACTGGTTGCAATCAGCGGCGGTTGAAGCCGCTTCGGCGCTCGGGCTGCCGAAGGCCGAATTGCGGATCTGGGTCTACCGGCTGCCGTCGCTGTTCGGCGCGATCGGCGCCGTACTCATGACCTATTGGGCCGCGCTCGGCTTCGTCACGCGGCGCGCAGCGGTGCTCGCCGCACTGATGATGTGCGCCTCCGTACTGCTCGGCGTCGAGGCGCGGCTCGCGAAGACTGACGCGATGCTGCTGTTCTGCGTGGTCGCCGCGATGGGCCCGATGGCACGGGCCTATCTGTCCTGGCAACGTGGCGAGGACAATACGCGTCCGCCATGGAGCTGGCCCGCGATCTTCTGGACCGCGCTCGCCGTGGGCATCCTGATCAAGGGGCCGCTGATCCTGATGTTCGCGGGCCTGACCGTGGTCGTGCTCGCGATCCAGGATCGCGATGCCTCCTGGCTGTGGCGGCTGCGCCCGGTCTGGGGCCTGATGTGGATGCTGGTACTGGTGCTGCCCTGGTTCGTCGCGATCTTCTGGCGCGCGGGCGATGCCTTCTTTGCCGATTCCGTGGGCGGCGACATGCTGAGCAAGATCGGCGCCCAGGAATCTCACGGCGCGCCGCCCGGGCTTTACCTCGCGCTGTTCTGGATCACCTTCTGGCCCGGCGCGCCGCTCGCGGCCATGGCGGCGCCCGCGGTGTGGCGGGCGCGACGCGAGCCCGGCGCGCAATTCCTGCTGGCCTGGTTGATCCCGTCCTGGATCGTGTTCGAGGCGGTGCTGACCAAGCTGCCGCATTACGTGCTGCCGCTCTACCCCGCGATTGCGATCCTCACCGCCGGCGCGCTGGAGCGGAGCGTGCTGTCGCGCTCCTGGCTCATGCGCGGCGCGGCCTGGTGGTTCGTGATTCCCGCGGCCGCCTCGATCATCGCGGTGGTCGGCTCGGTCATGCTGACGCGGCAGCCTGCTTTCGTCGCCTGGCCGTTCATCGCGGCCGCGCTGATCTTCGGCCTGTTCGCCTGGTGGCTCTACGACAACAATCGCGCCGAGCGTTCGTTGCTGAACGCGCTGGTCGCAGCGCTGATGCTGGCGGTGGCAGTCTACGGCATCGTGCTGCCGTCGCTGACCCCGCTGTTTCCGAGCATCGAGATCGCGCGCGCGCTTCGTAACGTCACCTGCGTCGGGCCGAAGGCGGCTGCTGCCGGCTATCACGAGCCGAGCCTCGTCTTCCTGACCGGCTCCCGGACGCTGCTCACCGATGGCTCGGGCGCGGCGGATTTCCTGCGGCAGGGGAGCTGCCGCTTCGCGCTGATCGAGCAACGCTCGGAGCGGAACTTCGTGCAGCGCGCCGAGGCGATCGGGCTGCGCTACAAGGTCGGCGCGCGCATCGACGGCTATAATTTCTCGCAAGGGCGCGCGATCTCGATCTCGATCTTCCGCTCGGAAGGCACCGAGTAGGATGCCGTCCCTGACCAACATCGCGCCGCGTCCGAGCTATCCCGCGCAATTGCTTGCCGTTTCGGGGCGTGCCTTGGCGCAACTCGTGCGCGCGCCCACGCATTCACGCCGCGCTGCGGCGGCACGAAAGCTGGCGCGGCATTCGCTGTGGCTCAGCGCGGTGGGCGCGGCCCTGGTCATCGTGCTGATGGTCGCGTTCGACCAGACCGAGATCCAGTTGATGCCGGCGCGCGGCACGCCGGGTCTGTGGCCGATCCGCATCCTCACCGATTTCGGCAAGGACGAGTATGTGCTGTCGGTGCTCGGGGTGGCGCTGGTGGTCGTGGCGCTCGTTGCGGCCGGGCTGCAAGGCACCCGCCGCGCGTTAGTGCTGGGCTTCGGCACACGACTGCAGTTCATGTTTCTGTCTGTTGCCACGTCAGTGTTCGTTGCCGAGATCCTGAAATATCTCATCGGCCGCGGGCGTCCGTTCGTCGGCGGCAAGGCCAATCCGTTCAACTTCATACCCTTCGAGGGAACGGGGGCTTATGCCAGCCTGCCGTCGAGCCATGCGGTGACGGCGTTCGCATTGGCGTTTGCGGTCTCGGCACTGTGGCCTCGCCTGCGTGTGTTCATGTTCACTTACGCAATCGTGATCCTTTTGACGCGCCTGGTGCTGCTTGCGCATCACCCGAGCGACGTCGTGGCCGGCGCCCTGGTCGGCATGGTCGGCGCCATGGCGGTCCGCTACTGGTTTGCGGCGCGCCGGCTCGGCTTTGCCATCCGTGCCGACGGCACCATTATGCCCCTGGCAGGGGCGGTCTCCGGCCGCCTCAAAAGGGTTGCCCGCGGGGCATCCGCCCCATAAAAGCGGCTGCCTGCCGGGGCCGCCGGGTCCTCAGAGCAGGCCAATTCCAACCACGAGCCTCGATTTGTCGACGTCCCAGCCCTCGGTTTCCATCGTCGTTCCCGTGCGCAACGAAGCCGACAACATCGCGCCCTTGATCGAGGAGATCAGCGCCGCGCTCGATGGCCGCTGGGCCTATGAGATCATTTACGTCAATGACGGCTCGACGGATGCGACCGGCGAGCGGATCGCCGCCATCATGCAGCAGCGGGACAATTTGCGGCAGCTTCGTCACGCCAAGTCGACCGGCCAGTCGGCGGCGGTGCGCAGCGGCGTGCGCGCGGCACGCGGTGCGATCGTGGCAACGCTCGACGGCGATGGCCAGAACAACCCGGCCTTCCTGCCGGACCTGATCTCGGCGGTCGAGAACGGAACAGGGCGCATCGGTCTCGCCGCGGGACAGCGCGTCGGTCGCAAGGATACCGGATTCAAGAAATTCCAGTCGCGCGTGGCGAACGGCGTTCGCAATGCGATCCTGAAGGACGGCACGCGCGACACCGGCTGCGGACTGAAGGCGTTCCAGCGCGAGGTGTTCCTGATGATGCCCTATTTCGACGGGCTGCACCGCTTCCTTCCGGCGCTGGTACGCCGCGAGGGCTACGACATTGCCTATGTCGACGTGATCGACCGGCCGCGCCACTCCGGCGTGTCAAACTATGGTTTCTTCGACCGGCTGTGGATCGGCATCATGGATCTCGCCGGCGTGTGGTGGCTGATCCGCCGCAAGAAGCCGACACCGGATGTGACTGAGGTGAACGCATGATCATCCAATACGGTCAGGCGCTGAGCAATTATCTCTACGACGTCTTTGTCGCCAAGTTCGATTTCTGGCTGGCATTCGGCCTCGTCGCACAACTGTTCTTCACGGCGCGCTTCCTGGTGCAGTGGATCGCGAGCGAGCGTGCCGGCAACAGCGTGGTGCCGATGGCGTTCTGGTTCTGCTCGATGGGCGGTGGCCTGATGACGCTGGTCTATGGCGTCGTAAAGCGCGAGCCGGTGATCATCCTCGGCCAGGCGCTGGCGACGGTGATCTATATCCGCAACATCATGCTGATCATCAAGAACCGCGGCCGCGCCTCGAAGACGCTGGACCGCTGATCAAAGGTTCTAGCGCGGCAGCGCCGAGGCCGCGCCGGAGGCGGGCAGGGCGGCCGTATCCGCCTCGTTCCTGCGATACGGCTCGCCGGCGGCATCCAGCACGGGATAGGCGACCGAGCAGATGTGCGAGTGGATGCGGCGGAGATCGCGCAGCACGTCGAGATGCAGCGAGGTAGTCTCGATGGTCTCGGGGCGTCCCTCGCGCAGGCGGTCGAGATGGCGTTCCACCGCGGCCAGCTCGGTGTTGCGCAGCGCAGTCTTTTCCACCAGGAGCTTGCGCGCCTCGTTGGCGTCGCCCGACATGAACACGCCGAAGGCGATCCGCAACGAGTCCATCGTGCGCTTGTGGAAAGCGGCGAGCTCCTCGGCGCCCTCGGGCGAGAACTGCAGGCGCCGCTTGATCTTCTTGGTCGCGAGCTCACTGAGGTTCTTGTCGATGATGTCGCCGATGTGTTCGAGGTTGATGGCAAAGGAGATGATTTCCATGGCGCGCCGGCCCTCGCTCTCGTCGAGACTGCCGCGCGTCAGCTTGGTCACGTAGAGCTTGATGGCCTCGTCGAGGCCGTCGACGGCATTGTCCGTCTTCGAGACCTGGTCGACCAGCGTCCGATCGCCCGTCATCATCGCGGCCATCACCTTGCGCAGCATGACCTCGACGAGGTCACCCATGCGCAGCGTCTCGCGGGCGGCGTCGGCGAGCGCCAGTGACGGCGTCTCCAGCGCGGTCTCGTCGAGATAGCGCGGGCGGGCCGGGTCGGTCTCCTGGACGCGATCCGGCAGCAGCCGGGTCAACAGGCGCGACATGGTGTCGAGCAGGCCGATGAAGAGGACGGCCGTGCCGATGTTGAAGGCGATGTGGAAAGCCGCCGTCATTCTGGCGAGATCGGGCTGCCAGGCGTGCATGTGGTCGGCGATCACGTTCAGGAACGGCAGGACGAGGGCAATCCCGATCACGCGATTGATGAGATTGCCGACCGGCAGGCGATAGCTCGCGGGATCGTCGCGCCTGGCGCCTTCGAACACGGGATTGATGGCACTGCCGAGATTGGCGCCGAGCACCAGTGCGAGCGCTGCATAAGGCGTAATGAATTGCGAATAGGCCAGCGACATGATCAGCAGCACGCTGGCGACGCTCGAATGCACCGCCCATGTGACCAACGCCGCGATGACGATGCACAGGACGGGGTCGCCGGTGATCGCCGACATCACGACACGGACGCCGGGCGCGTTCTCCGCCGGCGCCAGCGTATCGAGCAGGATATGCAGCGAGAGCAGCATGAGTCCGAGGCCGATGAAGGCGCGCCCGATGTCCTTGATCCGCGAACGCGGGCCGGAACGGAAGGCGACGAGCCCGAGCACGAACAGGACCGGCGCGACGGCTGCGATGTTGAACGACAGCACCTGCACGATCAGCGTCGTGCCGACATTTGCGCCGAGCATGATGGCGAGCGCGGCACTGACGCCGACGAGCCCCTCTGCGGCGAAGGAACTGGTGATCAGGGCCGTCGCCGTACTGCTCTGGAGTAGCGCGGTGAGCCCGAGGCCGGCGGCAAAGGCGCTGAAGCGGTTGCTCAAGGCCTTGCCGAGCAGGCGCCGCAGGTCCGGGCCGAATGCGCGCAGAATCCCGCTGTGGACCATGTGCAGGCCCCACAGCAGCAGCGCTACGCCGCCCATCAGATCAAGCAGAACCAACGTTCCCATGCTCCGTGTCCGGATGAGAGTCGATTGGTGAGGCTAGCGCCAAACGTCTGCGGATCAAACCCTTTGTTGGCGCATCGAAGCTGACGTCTGCCGCGGCTGCGCGTCCCCGGGCGCGCGATGCCGCGTCAGCAGGCGCGATGCGTTGTGAGCAGGCTCACACTGCCGCCTTCAGGGCAGCGAAGCCGCGATCGAGATCGGCCTTGAGGTCGTCGACGCTCTCGAGCCCGATATGCAGCCGCAGCGTTGGCCCGCCGGGCGCCCACTTGGTCGCAGTGCGATAGGCGTCGCAATCGAAGGGAATGACGAGGCTCTCGAAGCCCCCCCAGGAGAAGCCCATGCCGAAAAGCTTGAGCGTGTCGAGCATGGTGTCGACCGCCTTCTGCGGCGCCGGCTTCAGGACGATGCTGAACAGGCCGGAGGCGCCAGTGAAATCGCGCTTCCAGATGGCGTGGCCCGGATCGGTTTCGAGCGCCGGATGCAGCACGTGCGCGACCTCGGGTCTGGCAGCGAGCCAGCGCGCCATGTCGAGCCCCGAACGATGGTGCTGCGCGAGCCGTACCGACAGCGTACGCAAGCCGCGGAGCGCCAGGAAGACGTCATCGGGGCCGGCGCAGACGCCGAGCAGGCGGATGCCTTCGGCAATCTGCGGCCAGGCCTTGGCGTTGGCCGAGATGGTGCCAAACATGATGTCGGAATGGCCGCCGATATATTTGGTCGCGGCCTGCATGCTGATATCGACGCCCTGCTCGAGCGAGCGGTGATAGAGCGGCGTCGCCCAGGTGTTGTCGTCGATGACGAGCGCGCCGCGCGCATGCGCGACCTCGGCGATGGCGCGGATGTCCGGCATCTCGAAGGATTGCGAGCCCGGCGCCTCGACCAGCACGGCGCGGGTGTTGGGCTTGAACAGGCCCTCGATGCCGGCGCCGATCAGCGGATCGAAATAGCTGGTCTCGACCCCGTAGCGGGCGAGCATGCCGTTGCAGAAATTGCGCGAGGGCCGATAGACGTTGTCGCAGACCAGCAGATGGTCGCCGGCCTTCAGCACCGAGAGCAGGGTGGTGGAGATCGCAGCCAGGCCGGACGGTGTGATGCCGACGCCGGCGCATTGCGGCCCCTCCAGCGCCATCAGCGTCTCCTGGAACGCCCGCGTGGTGGGGGTGCCGTGGCGGCCGTATTGGAACTCGCCGCGATGAGCGTGCAGGTCCTCGGCGGTCGGATAGAGCACGGTCGAACCATGAAAGACCGGCGGATTGACGAACCCCTTCTGCGCCTTGGTGTCGCGGCCGGAGGTGACCAGCCGGGTCTCGGTGTGCTGTTGAAGAGGGGACGAGGAATCCATGCGTCTGCTTTCAAAACGGCGTTTTCCACCGGACACGCATCGCGTCCGCGGGCCGGCCGGAGGCCGCTGTCGTTAATAACAGAACACAGAAGAGTCCCGTCAACCCCTTGACCCAGACCGCCAGTCGTTCTGTGATGCGCAGGTGCTATTCAGTCGCTGCATGTTGAGGGGCTGCCGCGACCTTCGATCCATCGTCCGACCGGACCTTGCGCCACAGCCATGACGGCGGGCGCCTGCGGCGGGGATTAAGGTATGGCCTCCCGAGACGGGCGAGTGTTCGGCAAGGTTTTCCAGCATGACTCTTGCAGGGCTAGCCTTGGTACAATTAGCCTTGGCAAAGACGATCCTGAGACACAGTTCCTGACCTTGAGACGATTTTGAAAGGCCTTCAGCCCATGAAACGCGTAACCTTGGCTCTCTCTCTCGCTCTCGCCGCCGGCCTGTCCGCCCAAGCCGCCGATGCGCAAACGCTCAAGACCGTCAAGGACCGGGGCGTGCTGTCCTGCGGCGTCAGCCAGGGCCTGCCGGGCTTCTCCTCACCCGACGACAAGGGCAACTGGACCGGCCTGGACGTCGACGTCTGTCGCGCCATTGCGGCCGCCATCTTCAATGACCCGACGAAGGTCAAGTACGTGCCGACGTCCGCCAAGGACCGCTTCACGGCGCTGCAATCCGGCGAAATCGACGTGCTCTCGCGCAACACCACCTGGACCATCTCGCGCGACACCTCGCTCGGCGCCAACTTCACCGGCATCACCTATTATGACGGGCAGGGCTTCATGGTGAAGAAGTCGCTCAAGGTGAATTCGGCGCTCGAACTCAACAGCGCCTCGGTTTGCGTGCAGACCGGCACCACCACCGAGCAGAATCTCGCCGACTACTTCAAGGCGAATAACATGAAGTACGAGGTGATCGCGTTTGGCACCAATGACGAAACTGTCAAGGCCTATGAAGCCGGGCGTTGCGACGTCTTCACGACCGACCAGTCGGGCCTGTACGCCAACCGCCTGAAGCTCGCCAATCCCAACGATCACATGGTGCTCCCGGAAATCATCTCGAAGGAGCCGCTCGGACCGATGGTGCGCCACGGTGACGACCAGTGGTTCGACATCGTGAAATGGGTGCTTTTTGCAATGGTCACCGCCGAAGAGCTCGGCGTGACCTCGAAGAACGTCGACGAGAAGGCCAAGATAGAAAATCCGGAGCTGAAGCGCGTGCTCGGCACCGACGGCAATTTCGGCGAACAGCTCGGCCTCACCAAGGATTGGGTCGTCCGGATCGTGAAGGCGGTCGGCAATTATGGTGAAGTGTTCGACCGCAACGTCGGTTCGGGTTCGCCGCTCGCCATCAATCGTGGTCTCAACAATCTCTGGAACAAGGGCGGTCTCCAGTACGCGCCGCCGATCCGCTGATCCGGTCTGATCCGCGGCTCGCGGCGATGAGCACCGAGGCCCGTAAACCGCCGCTCCAGATCGCCCTGAAGATCAGGCGCATGCTGGGCGGCAAGGCAGGCTGGAACGGCGTCGCCGTCCAGTTTGCCTTCGCGGCGGTCCTGGGCTGGATCGGCTACGAGATCATCTCCAACGCCCGCTCCAACCTCGAAAACCAGCACATCGCCGCCGGCTTCGGCTTTCTCAGGAACAATGCCGGCTTCGACGTCAACCAGACCCTGATCTCCTATACCGGCTCGGACACGTTCCTGCGCGTGTTCGTGGTCGGGCTCCTGAACACGCTCGTGGTCTCGGTGGTGGGCATCGTCTTCGCCACCGTGATCGGCTTCATCGTCGCGTTGTGCCGACTTTCTCCCAATTGGTTGTTGTCGCGCGTCGGCGAGATCTATGTCGAGATCATCCGCAACCTGCCGGTCCTGTTCCAAATCCTGTTCTGGTACCTGGCGGTGCTCGCGGCGCTGCCGAATCCGCGGCAGAGCATTTCGCTTCTCGGCATCGCCTTCATCAGCAATCGTGGACTGGTGATCCCCCGTCCCATCGGCGAGAGCGGGTTCGAGCCGTTCCTGGCGGCGCTGGCGCTCGGCATCGTCGCCTCGCTGGCATTGCGCATCTATGCGCGGCGCGCCCTGTTTCAGCGGGGGGAGATGATCCGCATTTGGCCCTATGTGCCGGGGTTCCTGTTCGGGCTTCCGCTCGCCACCATGCTGGTGTTCGGTCTGCCCTTCACGGTCGAGATGCCGCAGCTCAAGGGTTTCAATTTCGCCGGCGGCTCGCGGATCATCCCGGAATTCGTGGCGCTGACGCTGGCCCTGTCGACCTACACCGCCGCGTTCATCGCCGAGATCGTGCGCGCCGGCATCCTGTCCGTCCACAAGGGACAGATGGAGGCGGGATCGTCGCTCGGCCTCAGCCGCGGCGCCACGCTCCGCCTGATCGTCGTGCCGCAGGCGATGCGCGTCATTGTTCCGCCGTTGACCAACCAGTACCTGAACCTCACCAAGAACTCGTCGCTCGCTGTCGCGATCGGCTATCCTGACCTGGTGTCGGTGTTCGCCGGCACGTCGCTGAGCCAGACCGGGCAGGCGATCGAGATCATCGCCATGACGATGGGCGTCTATCTCCTGATCTCGCTCCTTACCAGCGCCGTCATGAGCGTCTACGGTTGGCGTGTCAGCCGGAGCCTGGGTGCATGAGCGACATCACCTCGTCCACCTTCGTCCGTCAGGATCTGCTCGTCGAACGTCCCGCACCGGTCAAGACCACGGGCTTCATCGGCTTGGTGCGCACCCGCCTGTTCAACTCCCCGACCAACATCCTGCTCACGATCGTGGGCGCCTTGCTGCTCTGGTTCACCATCGTTCCTTCCGTCAGGTTCCTGATGGTCGATGCGGTCTGGACCGGCAACGATCGCGCGGCCTGCCTGACCGAGAATGCGGGATTTGCGGTCGGCGCCTGCTGGCCCTACATCAAGGCCAAGCTGCCGCAGCTGATCTACGGGTTCTATCCCGAGGCCGAGCGCTGGCGGGTCAACCTCGCGCTGATCCTGGCGGCGGTGCTGCTGTTGCCGCTGCTCATTCCGCGCCTGCCGGCCAAGGGCTTGAACGCAGGCCTGTTCTTCTTCGCCTTTCCAGTGGTCGCGTTCTTCCTGCTGCATGGCGGCGGCCTCTCAGGGTTTGGCCTGAGCTGGACGGCCGGCCTGCTGCAATTGTTCGACGACAGCATCATCAGTGCCGGGCAGGTCCTGCTCAATCTCAGCAAGAGCTCGGCGATCGCAACGCTCTTATGGGTCGTCGGCAACCTCATTGTGCTGGTCGGCACGGCAATTTCCTGGTTGATCTTTCCGCTGGCCTGGCTGCGCGACCAGATCCAGGGCACGGGCCAGTCGGTCTGGGCCGACTTCGCCATCACGACCGTTGTCGTCTCCCTGGTCGCCTTCTTTCTCGGCGGCGGCGTGCGCGCCGGCTGGCGCGCGCTCGCGTCGAGCATCGCTACCTTCGCCGCCATCGCAATCGTGATCAAGCTGATGGGGCTCGATCACGGCGGATTGCCGATCGTGCAGACCAATCTGTGGGGCGGGCTTCTGGTGACGCTGGTGGTCGCTGTGACCGGCATTGTCGCCTCGTTGCCTATCGGCATCGCGCTCGCGCTCGGGCGCCGCTCCACCATTCCTCTGATCCGGATTTTTTCGATCGCCTTCATCGAATTCTGGCGCGGCGTGCCGTTGATCACCGTGCTGTTCTTCGCCACCTACATGCTGCCATTGTTCCTGCCGGGCAATTTCACGGTTGACGGGCTCGTGCGGGCGCTGATCGGCATTGCGCTGTTCACGGGCGCCTATCAGGCCGAGAACGTCCGCGGCGGGTTAGCTGCGATCCCGCGCGGGCAGGGTGAGGCGGCGGCGGCGCTGGGGCTGTCCTGGTGGAAGACGACTTCGCTGATCGTGCTGCCGCAGGCGCTGCGCCACGTCATTCCGAACCTCGTCAACAGCTTCATCTCGCTGTTCAAGGACACCTCGCTCGTCTCGATCGTGGCGCTGTTCGACCTGCTGGGTTCGTTACGAGCGTCGTTCGCGGATCCGAAGTGGTCGACGCCGTCGACGCTGTTCACCGGATTCGCCTTCGCCGGTATCATCTATTTCATCTTCTGCTTTGGAATGTCGCGCTACTCGCTGTTCGTCGAGCACCGCCTCAACGCCCACCGCCGCAACTGATCGAGCTCTTCATGTCAGACAAGTCCATCGTCAAGATTTCCGGCCTCAACAAATGGTTCGGCGACTTTCACGTGCTGCGCGACATCGACCTCGAGGTCGAGAAGGGCGAGCGTATCGTGATCTGCGGCCCCTCGGGCTCGGGCAAGTCGACGCTGATCCGCTGCATCAACGCGCTCGAGGAATTCCAGGAAGGCGAGATCGTCGTCGACGGCATTGAGCTCGGGCCGAACCTCAAGCACATCGACGCGGTGCGCCGCGAAGTCGGCATGGTGTTCCAGAGTTTCAATCTGTTCCCCCATCTCACGGTGCTGGACAATTGCACGCTGGCGCCGATCTGGGTGCGCAACATCCCCAAGAAGGATGCGGAAGAGACCGCCATGAAATTCCTGGAGCGGGTGAAGATCCCGCACCAGGCCAACAAGTTTCCGGGACAGATGTCCGGCGGTCAGCAGCAGCGCGTCGCAATCGCACGTGCGCTGACGATGAACCCGAAGGTGATGCTGTTCGACGAGCCGACCTCCGCTCTCGACCCCGAGATGGTCAAGGAGGTCCTCGACACCATGGTCGACCTCGCCAAAGAGGGTATGACCATGCTGGTCGTCACCCATGAAATGGGCTTTGCCCGCGAGGTCGCCAATCGCGTGGTGTTCATGGACGCCGGACAGATCATCGAGGCCAACACGCCCAACGAGTTCTTCGCCACTCCCCGGCACGCGCGCACCAAGCTGTTCCTGAGCCAGATATTGCGGTGACCTCGCAGGTGGGCGGAGGCGCTTTCGCGCCGTACCCACCATGGTTCGGCAATCGCGGGCAGTAGGGTGGGAACGCTACGCTTTGCCCACCCTATGATATCGCCCTAGAGATGGGGCGAAGCCATCACGCGTCTGAAAGCATTCTCGACCTAGACGAACGGCGGCTTGATGTTGCTGCGCTTCTCGAGCCACTCCGGCACCGGGAGATTTTTGGCGCGCATGAAGTCCGCATTGAACAGCTTGGACTGATAGCGGCTGCCGGAATCGCACAGCACGGTGACGATGGTCTTGCCGGGCCCGAGCTGCTTGGCGAGGCGCATCGCGCCCACAATGTTGATGCCGGTGGACCCGCCGAGGCACAGGCCTTCGTGCTGGAGCAACTCGTAGATCACCGTGACGGCTTCCGCGTCGGGAATGAGATAGGCATCATCGACCTTCGCGCTCTCGACGATCGCGGTCGCCCGGTTGAGGCCGATGCCCTCCGTGATCGAGCCGCCAGGCGTCGCTTTGGCATCGCCAGTCCTGAAGTATTCGTACATGCCGGCGCCATGCGGATCGGCGCAAGCGATGCGGATGTTCTTATTCTTTTCCTTCAGAAAGCGGCTGACGCCGGCGAGCGTGCCGCCGCTGCCGACCGAGCAGACGAAGCCGTCGACCTTGCCGTCGGTCTGCTCCCAAATCTCGGGTCCCGTCGACTCGTAATGCGCCTTTGCATTGTCGAGGTTGTTCCATTGGTCGGCGAACAGCACGCCGTTGGGCTCGGTCTTGCGCAGTTCGTCGGCGAGCCTGCGGCCGACATGCTGGTAGTTGTTGGGATTGGCATAGGGCAGCGCCGGCACTTCGATCAGCTCGGCGCCGCACAGCTTCAGAAAATCCTTCTTCTCCTGACTCTGCGTCTCCGGAATCACGATCAACGTGCGGTAGCCGCGGGCACTTGCGACGACCGCGAGCCCGATGCCGGTGTTGCCGGCGGTCGATTCCACCACGAGACCGCCCGGCTTGAGCTCGCCCCGCTTCTCGGCCTCCAGTATCATCCATTTGCCAGCGCGGTCCTTCACCGACTGGCCGGGATTCATGAACTCGGCCTTGCCCAGGATTTCGCAACCTGTTTCCTCGCTGGCGCGCGCAAGGCGGATCAACGGCGTGTCGCCAATGGCTGCAGCAAGATCAGAGCGGATTGTCATGGCGGCCGACCTTTTCATGGCTATGTTTCCGATCCTCACTCCTACACGCGGCCCAAGGGCAGGGGCAACCCCGCCGGGCCAAACCCCCGCGCAAGCCGCCATGCACCGCATCGCGGACCCCGGGCGCGGCAGGGCGTTTGCGCAAAAGCAAAACCCCGCTGGATCGGCGGGGTTTTCTGCTTGAAATACTGGTTTTCTGGTGGAGCCGAGGGGAATCGAACCCCTGACCTCTTGAATGCCATTCAAGCGCTCTACCAACTGAGCTACGGCCCCATCTGCAGATCCTGCCGCTGGTCGCGGCGGTCTGTGCAGGGTCATATATTGAGGTCGGGCAGTGGCTGCAAGCGGAATTTTCACCTGCCCGCCCGTTAAGGTGAAATGCCGGCACCGCCAGGGGTGCCGGCGCGGGCTCAGCCGCCAAGCGCGATGCCTTCGCGACGCGGATCGGCACCGCCGGCCAGCCCCTCGGGCGTGATCGCGATACCCTGCAGGCCCGAGGTCAGCTCGGTCTCGTTCACCTCGAAGCCCAGCTCGGACAAAGCCGCGGACAGGGCAGTCGCATCGCTGCCGGCCTCGACATCCATCGGACCGAAGCGGTTGAGGATATTGGGCAATTCGATGGCCTGCTGCACATCCATCCCCCAATCCAGAGACCCGATCACGGCCTTGGCGACATAGCCGATGATGCGGCTGCCGCCCGGCGACCCGATCACCAGGACCGGCGCGTCATCCTTCAGCACGATGGTCGGCGCCATCGAGGAACGCGGCCGCTTGCCCGGCTCGACCCGGTTGGCGACGGGCCAGCCGGCATCGTCATGGGT